>NZ_JBWYIV010000006.1:0-171328 GCF_056779895.1 Acinetobacter sp. ANC_7553
GAAGCTAAAGAAGCTAAAGAAGCTAAAGAAGCTAAAGAAGCTAAAGAAGCTAAAGAAGCTAAAGAAGCTAAAGAAGCTAAAGAAGCTAAAGCACAGTCTTTTGCTCAAAAAGTAACGCCTGAACCAGCAGCCTATCAATGTTTTGCTGAGCAATGTCCAAGGGTGGATTTAAAAGAGATTCAAATTGATCTCAACGGAAAAGTACCAAAATTTGTAACCCCTGTTGCTGTCGGTGAAATTCATGCAAATCAATGGACTCGTTTAGGTACGGAGTTCAATGTAAATTGGACAGATCAGAATCAAAATAAAACTTCAGAAAAGCTGATATTAAATGTCTTGGACATGCAGCATATCACTTTAAAAGATGAGTTAGGTCGTATCAACCGCTATAAGATGGTAGAGGCGAAAAAGCCTGATACTGATAAAAATTCAGATGTATTAGAAACACAATAAAAAAGCGGCTCCGCCGCTTTTTTTAATAAATTTTTTCAAAACCTTCGGGACGTGTTTTAAATCTACGGTGGAACCACATATATTGGGTTGGTGCTAAACGAAGTTGATTTTCAATAATCAAATTTGTTCGTGTCGCGTCTGCAATTTCATCTTCACTTGGCATATTGTCTAAAGCAGGTTCAATCAAAATATGATATTTCGGATTTGTAATATCACCTTTACGGTAGAAGTAAAGTGGAATCGCGGCAGCTTTGGTCATTTTTAATATACGGCGATGTGCAGTTACAGTGGCTGCGGGTACACCAAAAAAGGGTGCCATAACACCTTGTTTAAGACCAAAATCTTGGTCGGGACTATACCAAATAGGTCGTCCTTCTTTTAAATGACGGATTAATCCACGCATATCATCATGGTCGATTTGATGGGTATAAATCGTGGCACGACAACGGTAGATCAGCATATCTAGCAATGGATTATTTTGCGGACGATACACGACATCTGGATCAAAATACTGGGCACAGACATATCCACCTGCATCGAGTAGAGTAGAGTGTGTACCAAGTAGTAAAGCCCCACGCCCTTCAGCTTGCGCTTGTTGAATATGTTCTAAACCTTCAATCGTTACACGATCTTTAAACCATTTGGGACAATACCAAGCATTCAGTGTTTCAAAAACACCGACCATTTGATCAATAAAGACTTGGCGAGCATTTTCATAACGAAGTTCGGGCATCCATTCAGGAAAGCAGACTTCTAAATTTCTTAAAGTTGTTTCACGACGTGAACGCAAGTATTTGAAAGCTACATTTCCCATCAGATACGCTAAACGATGCTGAATTGCCCAAGGTAATATTGCAAGGAGCATCAGAAATATAATACCAATCCAAATGCCCCAATATTTTGGCATTAAGAAAGACCACTGGAACTCTCCCGGTTGGTAGTTTTTCTGTTTACTCATATTCAAACTTGATAACAATTTAAGGTAATTCACTATATTAGCACGAACTGTTTTTTTCGGCGAAGGCAACAATCGGATTCTTTAGAAAAACGTTCTTAGATTTTTCACATGAATTACTCATCAATATCAACATTAAGTGCCTAAGTGCCTAAGAACCTTTAACCAAAATTAGCTTGAGCAAACTTGGTGCAATTTTTGCAGAACATTTACTGAAAATGATATGAATACGAAGATGACCGTGAATGAATCAAGTATTGTTCAATGAGCCAGTCAAAAATGCACAGTATTGGTTTGCTAAATTAGAGTTAGGTTTTACCAAAGATTCAAATCGCACAATTTTGGCGCATCGTAAGCACTTTGGACCTGTTCGCGTGCAAAAGATGCTGTGGCCTGAGAAAACAGGAGTATGTCACGCCATTATTGTTCATCCACCTGCTGGAATTGCTGGTGGAGATCATCTTACCTTTGAAATAAAAATAGATCAGGATTCGCATGCTTTGGTTACCACACCTGGCGCAGGGAAGTGGTACAAAACCAATCTTAAACAAGCATTTCAACATATTCATATTCATGTCCAAGATGAGGCGATTTTCGAATGGCTTCCTCAAGAGACGATGCTCTTTAATGGTGCGAATGCAAATTCAGAAACAATCGTACATTTGGACGCTGCTGCCAGTTTTATCGGTTGGGATATGTTGGTGATTGGACGGCAAGCACGACATGAAACCTTCTCGCAGGGTGCTTACCAAAATAAATTTCAGCTTTATCAAAATCAGAAAATATTGGTTGCAGACTGTTTAAATTTTAAAGGCAATGATCGTTGGTTAAAGTCCTGTTTAGGGATGAACGGTCATGCAGTGATGGCCAGTTTTTGGGCAGTGCCTCCAGAACAATACCGGTCAAATTTCTATCTTGATCAACATATTGATCAAATTCGTGAATTAATCATGCGTATGAATATTAACGTCACATTGACATTACTCGATTACGTCGTAACCGCACGTTATCTCGGAGATGATGTACGTGAGTGTCATGATGCATTTGCTGCAATTCGTGCAAAGCTTCGTCGTTATTGGTTTGATCTTGATGAAGAGTTCCCAAGAATTTGGCGCACATAAATTTATTCTTGTCATAGCAACATAGTTAAGTTGTTTTAACACAAACATTTGAGCACACATCTTGCATCAATATTTAAAGATAGTGAGGAAAGCATTATGGAACTAACACCTACAGAAAAAGACAAAATGCTGATTTTTACTGCGGGGCTTGTAGCGGAAAGACGCAAGGCCCGTGGATTAAAGCTGAATTATCCAGAAGCAGTGGCTTATATTTCTGCCGCACTATTAGAAGGTGCACGTGATGGAATGAGTGTGAGTGACCTCATGCATTTTGGAACAACATTGCTAAAACGGGATGAAGTAATGGAAGGCGTGGTTGAAATGATCGCAGAGGTCCAAGTGGAAGCGACATTTCCTGATGGTTCAAAACTGGTCACTGTACATCAACCGATTGTGTGATGTCTGAGAGGAAAAATTAAATATGATTCCAGGTGAAATCATTACGTCCAATACAGACATTGAAATGAATGTCGGACGGGCAACGCTCAAAATGACGGTAGCAAATGCAGGGGATCGACCGATTCAGGTTGGGTCACATTATCACTTTGCTGAAGCGAATGATGCGTTGCAGTTTGATCGTGAGTTAGCACGAGGATATCGACTGAATATTGCGGCAGGTACAGCGGTGCGTTTTGAGCCAGGACAGAGTCGAGATATTGAACTTGTTGCACTCGCAGGTAAGCGTGAGGTGTATGGCTTTGCGGGTCGTGTTATGGGTAAGTTGGATTAAGGGAAAATAATAATGAAAATGTCACGCCGTGCTTATGCGGAAATGTTTGGTCCAACGGTAGGTGATCGAGTTCGTCTCGCGGATACTGAGCTGTTTATTGAAGTTGAGCAAGACCTCACTACCTATGGTGAGGAAGTGAAGTTTGGCGGTGGTAAAGTGATTCGTGATGGCATGGGACAATCACAACTGTTGGCTGAAGATGTTGCGGATACGGTCATTACCAATGCGCTGATTGTGGATTGGTGGGGTATTGTCAAAGCTGATGTCGGTTTAAAGAGCGGTCGCATTTGGAAAATTGGGAAAGCGGGAAATCCAGATATTCAGCCCGATATCACCATTCCACTTGGTGCAGCGACGGAAGTGATCGCTGGTGAAGGACAGATTCTCACCGCAGGCGGTGTCGATACGCATATTCATTGGATTTGCCCGCAGCAAGTGGAAACGGCACTGATGTCCGGTGTGACCACCATGATTGGTGGTGGTACAGGCCCTGCGGCAGGGACTTCTGCAACTACAGTGACACCGGGGCCTTGGCATATCGGGACGATGCTTCAAGCCATAGATGATTTACCGATGAATATTGGTTTATTGGGTAAAGGTAATTTAAGTCAGCCCGACCCAATTCGTGAGCAAATTCGTGCAGGGGTAGTGGGTTTAAAGCTACATGAAGATTGGGGTTCAACCCCCGCAGCGATTGATAATTGCCTGAGTGTTGCCGATGAATTTGATGTGCAGGTGGCCATTCATACTGACACGTTAAATGAAAGCGGTTTCTTGGAAGAAACCTTGGCTGCATTTAAAAATCGTACCATTCACACCTACCATACCGAAGGCGCAGGCGGTGGACATGCCCCTGATATTTTAAAAGCCATTGGTCAGCCGAATGTGTTGCCATCTTCCACCAATCCAACTCGTCCGTATACCATCAACACCATTGATGAGCATTTGGATATGCTGATGGTGTGTCACCATTTAGACCCTGCGATTTCTGAAGATGTGGCATTTGCGGAAAGTCGTATTCGACGTGAAACCATTGCAGCAGAAGATATTTTGCAGGACTTAGGTGCCATTGCCATGATGTCATCAGACTCGCAAGCGATGGGGAGAGTTGGTGAAGTGGTGATTCGCACATGGCAAACCGCACATAAAATGAAAATACAGCGGGGTCCTTTAGAAGGTGACAATGCCACGCATGACAATAATCGGGTCAAACGTTATATCGCCAAATATACAATTAACCCTGCCATTACGCATGGTTTAAGCCATGAAATTGGCTCGGTTGAAGTGGGGAAACTTGCAGATTTAGTGTTGTGGAAGCCTGCATTTTTTGGGGTGAAGCCTTCGATGATTATTAAAGGTGGCATGATTGCAGCTGCGCCGATGGGAGATATTAACGCTTCGATTCCAACACCACAGCCTGTGCATTATCGTCCGATGTTTGGGGCAAATGCGCGCGGTGTGCATAACACCTGTATCACCTTTTTATCCCAAGTCGCCATTGAGGCAGGTGTACATGAAAAATTGGGTCTGAAAAAGTTGATCAGTCCATGTAAAGGTACACGCGATATTCAGAAGAAAGATATGAAACTAAATACCTATTGTCCTGTGATGGAGGTTGATCCTGAAATTTATGAAGTGCGAGCCGATGGGAAGTTGCTGACTTGTGAGCCTGCGGAAGTATTGCCCATGGCGCAAAGGTATTTCTTGTTTTAATTCTGGAAGCCCCATTTCAGGGGCTTTTTATTTATAATAAAATTATATACATATATAAAAAGAGGGTGGTATGGGCTTTTCTTTTCTTTCTGATGAGTCAAAAAAAACACTAAATAAGTTATTCGAAGTATCCCAAGGGAAACTAAAGTGGGAAGAGGAAGAATTGAAGAGATGGGCACATAGTGTTAGATCATTAAAGAGTTTTTTCTCAGAAGAGAATTTAATTTACCTTGAAGAGAATCTAAATGAAACTAAGAAGTGGAATGCATTTGATTTAAGTCAGCTAAGCGAAAACATAATCTCAGATGATCTAGCATTTTTAAAATATGGAGCGTTGACTTTATTTGTATATTTAAAAGAATGGGAATTTAGACGTGGAATTAAAGAAAATGAACAAGAGAATCCTATAGTAAGAAATTTTTATAACTTTATTTATACTGAAAAAAATCAAAGATATTTAGAGTTTAAAACGCATTATGATTTCGTAGATGAATTACCTTTCGTTATATGTGGCGAAATTTATAGTAACTCTAAATTGAATGAAATTAGAAAACTTTTAGAAGAAAAAGATTTTAGTGACTATAAGGCTTTGATTAAAGAATCAGAGAAGGCATCTGATTTGATCAGCGGTTGGAATTCAACATTTGATGTGAAAATTTATGAAGTCAAAGAATTAGAAAAAAAGTTAGAAAGTTATAAAACAACTTATGATTTTGTTCTTTTGAATAAAAGTTTCCAACAATTATATGATCAAAAGAAAGTTGAGTTAAAGAGAACGAAAGACATGTACGGTTTTGTGTCAACAGTTATGTTCATGGTTCCTTTCTTTGAACTTATAATTTTAATTGGAGCACTTATATATTTTCAAGGTAATTTACCTTCAAGTATGTGGCTAATTTCAATTCCTTTTATAACCTTAATTCTAATAACCTTATATTTAGTCAAAATTTCATTGCAAGATAAGCGTTCAGTTCAATCCCAAATGATGCAACTTGAACTTCGTATGGCACTTTGTCAATTTATTCATAATTATGCGGAAGATTCAGAAAAGCTACATGCAAAAAATAAAGCTGGATTTGAAAAATTCGAAAATATTATCTTCTCACCGCTCGTTTCTTCAGATGAAAAGATTCCAACCACTTTTGATGGTATGGAGCAATTAGCGAAATTAGTAAGTGAATTTAGGAAGTCTTAGCGTTGGATTGGTTTGAGTAAACAGCCCATCTTTTTTCCTGAGGCTGATTTAAAAAATATTTAATCATCACTTCAGTTTCAGGAAAAAGTAGTTGTGGAAGCTCATCAAAACTAAACCATTCCCAACGCTCAAAAATCTCAGGTTCTGTCACGCAAATTTGAGTTTTTAAACGTTCATCTAAAAGTTGATAAATCGTTCCGAACGTAACTTTTACTGCCTCAGAATCTTGATCAATGATCGTATTTAAGGGTTGAATAGACTCAATATATTGACTCAGATCTAAAGCAGTTTCCTCTAACAATTCGCGTACTGCAGCATCTTCAACTGATTCATGCGCATCCATTTTTCCACCCGGAAAACACCATGAGGCAGGTTCATCAATTTTGTTTCTATAACCCAATAGAACTTTTTGACGTTGATCAATCAACATGATGCCCACGCCGATGATGGAGTTGCTTTTAATATTCATGATTGTGCACATCTAGCTGCTCTGTGTTCTACAAAGTACAACAGCGATATGACAACGCTAACTTTCAAATGTTTCAAAACATGTAATTTAAATAAAAAATCATTCACATTTATAGGGAATTTTACCTATCACTATAGTGAAGAAAACCTATTTTATTTCTCTAAAACCTCTATACCAGTGAGAAAAAGTCAATATTTCTACAAGATAATCCCTTAATTCAACATAGATTCATCCTTATATTTCCCTGCCTCCTTTCAAGACTAGATTAAGACATGCGCTAGACGATTTAGAACATCGCCAGCAAGGAATTTAGCAACGAGGGGGATGCGGTAAATGGTAAGGAAATATCTAACTTCTGTGGCATTGACCATATGTCTTTTCAGTAGTGCAAGTTTAGCGCTTGCCGCTGAAAATGGCGGAAGTGCTTATCCTGATGGGACAGAGAGTTTTTTTGGTGGAGCAATGCCGCCACCTGGGATGTATCTCGTCAGTTATAACCAATACTACAACGCAGATAAATTTAAAAATGATCATCCAGTATTTGATGATTTTAAAATTGATACTTTTGCCACAGTTGCTCGTGGTGTCTATGTCAGTGACAAAACATTTTTAGGCGCGACATGGGGCATGCATGCATTCCTTGTATATGCCCATGCAGATCTTACATTAGGTGGTCGTCAAGATGATCACATGTCAATGGGTGATCTCATTATCGATCCATTCTTATTGGGTTGGCATAAAGGGGATTGGCATGTGGCTACAGGTATCGACTTTTATATTCCAGTTGGCTCTTACAACAAAAATAGACTCGCAAATATTGGGCGTAATTATTACACCATTCAACCGATTATCTCGACCACATACTTAAATAAACAAGGTATCGAAGTCAGTACCAAGTGGATGTATGACATCAATTTCGAGAATAAAGATACTAAATACGAGTCGGGTAATGCTTTGCATGTCGATTACTTAGTCGCGAAACACATGGGACCTTTGGCGGTTGGTGTTGGGGGTTACGTACATCGTCAGCTTGAAGGTGACTCAGGTGAAGGTGCTGTTTTAGGTGATTTTAAAGCTAAAGCAGCCAGCATAGGTCCGCAAGTTCGCTATCAATTCCCTAAAGGGTATGCAATCGCAGCGAAATATCAAAAAGAATTTGATGTTGAAAACCGACCAGAAGGTCAGAAGTTCGCAATTGATATCACCATCCCATTTTAAAACATTGTTACCTAAACATTAGAGCAAGCATATAGAGGTAAGGCCATGAAAATTGAGAATCAAGAATATGCAGCAGGCAGTGCTGGAGCTGTCGATTATTTAGTGGTGAATGAGTTTTCAGGCGGTATTGTGGGACCAAGCCAACGTATGCTGGGACCTTTAAAAAATGGTGGAACGTTAAAAACAGGCACACCGCCTGGCTGTTGGGGTCCAATGATTACACCTGCATTCCAAGGTGGTCATGAAGTGACACTCCCTGTCTTTATTGAAGGTGCAGAGGTAGGTGATGCTGTCGCTTTAAAGATAAAACACATGCATGTGACCTCTACGGCGACCTCATCGGGTGTGATGCAATTTGTTGAGGGGCGTTATAAAGGCGATCCGTTTGTTGCGAAATACTGTGAGGCATGTGGTACTGAACAGCCTGCAAGTTATGTAGAAGGGATTGGCGACGACGCGATTCACTGTAAAAACTGTGGTGCAGAAGTCAGTGCTTTTCGCTTTTCACATGGTTATGTGATCGTGTTGGACGAAGAAAATAAAGTGAGTTTGACGGTCAATCAAGAGATTGCCAACAAGTTAGCTGGTAATGCCAATGAGCTTTCTGCATTACCTGAACATGCTGCACAGCATTCTATTCTATCACTAGCGCGTGCCGACATGCCGGGTGTTGCTGCACACATGCGTCCATTCCTCGGAAATATTGGTACGACACCTTCACGTGATTTACCAGACTCTCACAACTGCCACGACTTTGGTCAGTATTTGATTGATGCACCGCATAAATTCGGAATGACTGAAGAAGAACTTATCGTAGCCAAAACAGACGGTCACATGGATACCAATTCGATTCGTCCAGGCTGTATTTTGATTTGTCCTGTGAAAGTACCGGGTGCGGGTGTGTATATGGGGGATATGCATGCGCAACAAGGCAATGGCGAAATTGCAGGACATGCCACGGACGTTTCAGGCGAAACAGAATTACAAGTGGAAGTGATTAAAGGCTTAACTATTGATGGTCCAATTTTGCTTCAAGCACCAGATGACTTACCACCAATGGCACGTCCATTTACCAAGGAAGAGCGTGAAAAAGTGAGAGCTTTAGGTGCGCGTTGGGGACAAACTGAAATTGAGGAAAGTGGTCCAATCACATTTATGGGAACAGGTAAGAACCTCAATGATGCAACGGACAATGCTTTAAATCGAGCGGCAAAAATCACAGGTTTAAGTGTGGATGAGGTCATGAACCGTTGCACCATCACAGGCTCTATCGAAATCAGTCGTTTACCAGGAATGGTACGTGCAACCTTCTTATGCCCAATGCCAATTTTAGAAAAACTCGGGATCGCAAACTTAGTTCGCGAACATTACCAACTTTAATTCATCACGTCATCGGCGTTTGATTGGCGTGTTTCAAACGCTGTTCGTAAATAAGCATGAAATTTACTGAACTTAAAACTTAGAAACGAGAACTTGAACAGGAATGTCATATGAACAGTAATGCAAAACTCCGTTGGGGCGATTTATATCCAGAACTTGGTATTGAGCCTATTCCAACCGAACCATGTATTTCGCCAGAGATCTATCAAGAGGAAATTGAAAAAGTTTTCTCAAAAGTTTGGTTGAAAGTGGGGCGTGTAGAAGAAATACCAAAGAAAGGCGACTACAAAGTTAAACGCTTAGATTTTGCTAAAACCTCAGTCATTTTAATGCACGGTAAAGATGGTGAAATTCGTGGATTTCATAATATTTGTTCACACCGTGGCAATAAAGTTGTGGTGGAAACAGGCAATGAAACTTTTGGTTCAAATAAAGCTGCAGTCGTGACTTGCCGTTTCCATGGCTGGGTTTACGATGCTAAAGGTGATTTGGTTAGTGTACCTGAAGAAGAAAAATTCACTTCTTGTTTTGATAAAGGTCATAACGGTCTTGCACCTATTCGTACCCAAGTCTGGGAAGGTTTTATTTTCGTCAATTTGGATAATGATGGCACTCAATCGGTAGAAGAATTCTTAGGTGGTATGGGACAGCATTTAGGCGGTTATCCATTCCATGAAATGGAAGAATGCTTTGCCTATAACACAGTTCTGAACTGTAACTGGAAAGTCGCTCATGACGCATTTGCTGAAGCGTATCACGTGGCGACCATTCATGCAGGCTCTTTCCCGAATGTATTCGCATCAGGTTTACAAGAAGTGCAATTGTTTGGTGATCATCGTACTTGCGCTGTGTGCTTAACCAAAAACGCCAATCCAAAACCAGCGGCTGCATTGTCAGGTGAGATCACTGGCGCATCATTGGTGAATCACTATGAACGTGTTCAGCTACCTAAATCAGTCAATCCAAATGATCGTGATGACTTCTCGTTTGAATTATCTGTCATTTTCCCAAATATCTTGGTGCATGTGACTGAAGGTGTATGGTTCACCCATCAGTTCTGGCCGGTCGGTCATAACCAAACCCGTTGGGAGGGTCGCTATTACCTGCCTAAAGCGAAAACCTATTCAGAGCGTTGGGCGCAAGAGTTTGCACAAGTATTACAACGTAATGCGTGGTTAGAAGATACCGCCACCATGGAAGATACCCAAGAAGCACTTGAGTCTCGAGCGAAAAAAGTGATGCATCTACAAGACGAAGAAATCTTGATTCGTCACGGTTACCACGTTCTTGAACAATACCTGAATCGCGCATAAGGAGAATGCACATGTCAAACATCATTTCACAATTGCCTGCTGACTTTGCAAGCTTAGAACCTTTTGTCGCGAAATGGGCTCTAGGGACATCGAAACAACGTCATGCAGCACGCTTAAATTCGACTACAGCCGAACTGCAAGCTTTTTACGATGCTATTTTGCCCGAAATGCGCAAGCTACTTGCCGCACTCGATCAATATGTCCTAGGGACCTTACCTGAAGAGCTTCATAAGTTGTATTGGTTAAGTCTCAGCTTTGCTGAAGTTGCACCACACATCGAGCTTTATAAGGGTTCAGTTGGCGTACCGTATGCATTTGCGGAGAACCGTTTCATTTATGAAACTGGTGACGTGGTCAACGTTTAAGAGGAATACAGGATGAGCCAGCACAATCTAGAACAGCGTTTGCATTATCTGGAGGCCTGCGAGGCGATTCGTGGCCTGATCGGTCGCTATGCAACAGCGGCTGATCAGCGCAACAATCCAGCCATTTTACAGCATGTATTTCACCAAAATGCCGTTTGGTGTGCTAAGGGTTTTGGGGAGTATCAAGGACGTCAAAATATTTTAGAGGCATTGTCCAATATTGCAGAGGCTCAAGTGTTATGGAGCTTACATATTATGGCCATGCCCGATATACAGCTCCTAGATCAAGACCATGCAAAGGCAACTTGGATGTTATGGGAAGTCTGTAATTTAGCCGAGGAATCAACAACAGCCGCAACAGATCAAGTTAAACCTGCAACGACCTGTTGCTTAGGTGGATTTTATAAAACAGAAGTAAGTCGGAATGAGCAGGGTGAATGGAAATTTGAACGCGTCGAATTGAATTTGACCTTCAATCAACCCTATCCGAACACAGTTAAATAGGCACTGAATCAATACGGCCTAAGGGGAATTTAGGATGAGAAAAATTGCAATTATCGGTGGTGGACAAGCAGGTTTATTACTGGCGTTCTCGCTACTCGAAAACAAATATGATGTCACTTTATATGTAGATCGCCCTGCGGATGAGTTGTTACATGGTCGTATGGTCAGTACCACAATGTTTTTTGAAGGAACTTTAGAGTTAGAGCGCAGATTGGGCTTAAATTTTTGGGATGGGAAAGCGCATCGTGGTCAAGCATTGCATGTCGATTTTCGTGCACCAAACGGCGATATCATGTTACCTGTGACTGGTTTTTTACATGATAATGACGGTATTGCCATGGACCAACGAACCAAATATCACCGTTGGTTAGAGGAATATCCGCGCCGTGGTGGCAAGCTCATCATTCAAAATGTCAGTCCAGAAGATTTGGAAGTAATCACTGCTGAAAATGATTTGACGATTTTGGCGGCAGGTAAGGGCAATATCACGAGTTTATTCAAACGCAATGAAACACGTTCAGTGCATCAAACGCCGCCACGTAAATTGGCTGCTGCACTCGTAGTCGGTGATGATTTGTGTGGTCCAAATAGTTGGCAAGGTCAACCCTCACAAACCTTACATTTCAACTTCGTGGCAGGTGCAGGTGAATACTTCAGTATGCCATTCTACAGCCACACACATGGCCCATGTCGTAGCTTCCTTTTTGAGTGTGTGCCGAATGGACCCATGGATATCTTCGATGATGTCACCAATGGCGAAGAAATGGTCCAACGCATGAAAGAAGCAGTTGCCAAAGTTACGCCTGACCAAAGTTTTCGTATGGTCGACAATATGGAATTAAGCGATCCAAATGCATGGTTGAAAGGTGCATTCCGTCCAGAAGTCCGTGACCCTGTTGCAACCTTAGACAACGGCGCGAAAATCTGGGGCATTGGGGATACTGTGATTGTCAATGATCCAATCGCTGGTCAAGGTGCGAACAATGCAACTCGAATGGTAGAACACTATCTTGAGGCAATTTTAGCGCGTGGTGATCAAGCGTTTAGCGCAGATTGGATGTCGGAAGTCTTTGAACAATTCTGGGAGAAATCAGGTCGATATACTACAGAATTCACTAACTTGCTATTAAATCCACCAAGCGAGAGCTTATTGCAAGTGTTAGGTGCAGCATCACAAAACCAAGCGATTGCAGATGACTTTATGGGGCATTTCAACAATCCATGTGGTTTCTGGCCAGCGGTAGATGGTGAAGCTGGGGCAAAAGAATACTTGTCACGAAAGGAGTTTCAACATGCAGCTGCCTGAATTACTTTGGCAGGATGTTGATCTGGCGGAAGCGAAATCGCTCCGTCAGGCATTTGGTGGCTTTGCGACAGGAGTGGCGATCGTCACTTGCCTAGACCAAGATCAACAACCTGTAGGGTTGACGATTAATTCCTTTAGTTCAGTGTCTTTAGATCCTGCATTGGTGTTATGGAGCTTAGTCAATCACTCTCCAAGCCGATCTATTTTTGAAAATGCTGAATACTTCGCCATTAATATTTTAGGTGCACATCAGCAGGAAGTAGGCTTAAACTTCGCTAAGCCGATTGCGGACAAATTTCAGTATGGTACGTGGAAAATTCAAGGTTCGAAAGCACCTATTTTAGAAGGTTGTGTGGTGCAGTTTGTTTGCAAACGTGAACAACAAATTGAAGCAGGCGATCATCAAATTTTCTTAGGAAAAATTGAGCAATGTCGTCACAGTAACCAACGTCCACTGTTGTTCTGCAAAGGTCAATTTAATGAATGGCCTGAGTACAAGGAGGTTTCATGACAGACTTAAATGGCAAAGTGGTCCTGGTGACAGGTGGTGCAACGCACATTGGTCAAGCCGTGGTGCAAGAATTAAAAAGCTTAGGTGCACAAGTCATTGTTGCCGACATTAATCAAACACAAGGTCAGCAAGTGGCAGACGCAACCCAAGCGCAATATGAATTTTTAGATCTCGCTAATGATGACAGTATTCGCACATTAAGTGCCAAATTAACACAGTTAGATATTTTGGTGAATTTGGCGTGTTTGTATGAAGATCATGGATCTGCCTCAACACGTCAAGATTGGCAAAATACTTTTAATGTGACCGTGTTTGGTCATGCAGCACTGGTCCAGGCATGTCGACCTTTGCTGCAGGCCAGCGTTGATGGTGCAGTGATCAATATTAGCAGTGTCAGTGCACGCATTGCACAAAAAGAACGCTGGGTCTATCCAGCGTCTAAAGCAACTTTAGAACAACTCACACAAAGCATGGCGCTTGATCTAGCGCAAGATGGTATTCGTGTACATGCACTCTCATTAGGTTGGACTTGGTCAGTACCAATGCAAATGATCTCTGGCGGAGACCGTACCAAGACGGACCGCGTGGCAGGACGTTTCCATGTGTTAGGGCGTATTGCGGATGCAGAGGAAGTCGCACAAGCATTAAGTTTGTTGTGTAGCCCGAAAGCAAAATTACTGACAGGCAGTGTGATTCATGCCGATGGTGGTTATCACATTCTAGGTCCTGAAGCCACAGATTCACCCATAGAGGAGTTAAGCCAATGAACATTAAAATGACCAATGTTGCTGAGAAATTTTTGTGTTCAACCTCTGATTTGGAACAGGGTGAGGGACTACAAGTCATCATTGACGGTTATCCGCCATTGGCAGTATTTCACTTAGAAGATGGCGAGTTCTATGTCACCGATGATACCTGTACACATGGTGATGCATCATTGGCAGATGGTGAAATTGATGGCTGTGAAGTGGAGTGCCCATTTCATGCAGGTGCATTCGATATCAAAACAGGTGAACCTTGTGGGGCGCCATGTACGATTCCACTGAAAACCTATCAATCCATCGTGCGTGAAGATAAAGTCTATTTGGTAGAGTGATGCCGATGTATAAAATTCAAATTGAAGGTCAAGGCACATTCAACTGCGCAGCGGATGATGTATTGCTCCGCGGTGGCTTACGTGAAGGGTTAGGCATTCCTTACGAATGTAATGCTGGTGGTTGCGGGACGTGTAAAATCGAAGTCCTGTCAGGTGAAGTGGAAAATTTATGGGCAGATGCACCTGGATTAAGCGATCGTGATAAACGTAAAGGTCGGTTACTGGCGTGTCAATGTCGTCCTAAATCGGATTGCGTGATTAAGCTTCGTTTAGATGAAAAATGCGTACCCAAAGTGATTCCAAAAGTACAAAAAGTGAAGCTTAAACATGTGCAATTGGTGACTCATGATATTTTGGAAGTGCATTTGCAATCCGATGAACCTGCACAATTTATCCCAGGACAATATGCCTTAGTTTGGGTGAATCAAGAGTTACTTCGTGCCTATTCGATGTCCAATCTGCCGAATGACGACGGTTTATGGGTCTTCCAAATCCGCCGTGTTCCTGATGGTAAGATGACCAATGTACTGTTTGATGAACAGTTGCGTGAACAAGCAGAAATACAAATTGATGGTCCATACGGTTTAGCACATTTACAAGAACAAGCTCGTCCGATTGTCTGTGTGGCAGGCGGTTCAGGTCTTGCCCCCATGTTAGCGATTGCACGTGGTGTTGCAGTCAATCCACATTTGAAAAATCACAAAGTCTGGTTTTTCCATGGTGGACGTGAACAGCGTGATTTGTTCACTGAAAATCAATTACGTGACTGGACAGAATTAGGGGAACGCCTCAATTATGTACCTGCAACCTCCTCTGAATTCATTGAAGGTATCCGTTCAGGCTTTATTCATGATGTCATTCAAGATGTATTAGGTGAACAATTGATTGAGCATGAAATCTATTGTGCAGGTCCACCACCGATGGTGAAATCAATTGAACAAATGGCTCACCAAGCTGGTATTCCACAACAACAAATTCATTTTGATCGTTTTTTTTAATCGAACATATCATCTTTCTCCCGCTCAGGCGATGGTTAACCCATCGCCGGTACTGAGCGATCACGACACATCAAGACCATATTGACGATCTGTGCGATAGATTCAGTTCCTAACTTCTGACGAATATGAGTGCGGTGAATTTCTACTGTTTTATGGCTGATATTCAACATTTGTGCAATATGTTTACTCGAAAGTCCATCGACCAATAAATTGATAATCTCACTTTCTCTTGGTGATAAAGATTTCAATTTAATCATCTGTTCTTGACGTTTTTCTTCTTCGATAAAATCTTGTTCAGCAAGTTGTAGACAGGCTTGGATTTGATTAAGCATATGTTGTGGATTAAAAGGTTTTTCTAAAAAATCAAATGCTCCAGCTTTCATCGCGTTGACCGACATTGGAATGTCGCCGTGGCCAGTCATGAAAATGATCGGCATACGGGTTTTTTGTTGGTTCAATTGTTGTTGTAATTGCAAGCCACTCATTCCTCGCATACGAATGTCAAGAATCAAACATGCAGGCGTTTGCGGGCGCTGATAATTCAGGAATTCAGTAGCACTATTGAATGTTTTGGTTTCGAGTTGCACGGAATCGAGCAACCATGTGAGTGAATTACAAATGTCTTGATCATCATCTATCACATACACAATGGGCTCGGGAACATGAGAATTGGTTAAATACATTTTGTACGCTCCTGTGCTGCCAGAGAGATATTAAAAATAGCGCCGGACTCACCTTCACAGACCCATAAATAACCATGATGGTTTTCAATGATGCTTCGAGACAGAGTTAAGCCAATACCCATGCTGTTGTTTTTACTTGAATAGAAAGATTCAAAAATTTGTTCTGGATTTTGCCCTTCGAGTCCAGGCCCATTATCTGCAATTGCAATTCGAGCATGTTGGTTATGTTGCCAAGTGCGGATATAAATGTCCCTTTCACCCTCAGGGTTAGTTTGTAGAGCATCGACCGCATTGAAGACGAGATTGATAATGACTTGGCTAAAGAGCGTTTCATCTGCTGATATAAAAATAGGCGAAACACTTAATTCATAATGGATGGTACATCCACCTTGATCTGCTTTAAGCTTAATCAAAGGATGTAACTCTTGAATAAGATGACTCACAGAATGAATCTGGAAATTCGCTTCGCCTTTACGTAAAAAGCTTCTCATGCTGTGAATAATGCCATTGACGCGATGTGTTTGATTTAAAGCAGCATTGAGGGCATCAAGAGTCTCTTGTGTGTTGGCTAAACCGTTTTGAATGCGAATAATACTACCTCCAACGTAATTGTTGAGTGCAGCCAGTGGTTGATTTAATTCGTGGGCGAGCGCTGTAGCCAGTTCGCCCATCGTTTTGCAACGTGACATATGACCAAGTTGCTTTTCACGAGCACGTGCTTTTTCTTCAGCTTCAATACGCTCAGTGATATCACGATAATTCACCAATATTCCCTGAATATCAGGGTGATCTAATAAGTTACGATAGGTTGCCTCGTGGTGTCGCCATTTTCCATTGTGGTGCAAGATTTTGTAATGAATCACACCAACTGCACGTTGTTCTGTTTTCTTAAATAGAAGCTGTCTGACTTTAATACGATCATCAGGATGAATTGCAGTTAACACATTCTTATTGAGTACAAAGCGATCCCGATAACCAAGAATACCTTGTAATGATGGGCTGGCATAAAGTAGTTTGCCTTGTAAGTCGAGAATAGCAATTCCATCTCCCGAATGCTCAAGCAGCATTTTGAAATATTGATCTTTAGACTGTAGAGCATATTGATACTTTTTGATTTCGCTGATGTTACGTACTAGAGCGAGAAGCTTTGGTTCATTTTCAATCTCAACTTTTTTAAGACATACTTCAACTGGGATATGACGTTGGTCTTGAGACTCTATTAACCATTCAAATGTGATTGCTTCGTCTGTTGTATTGGCGGCCTGTTGAACTTTTCGGAGTGCATGATGCAAATCAAAACCATGTTGAAAAGCACTGATCTTTTCAACGTTCATTTGTGTCAATTCAGATTTACTATATCCAGTAAGTTCTACAGCGGCTTCATTGGCATCCATAAATTGGACACTGCCAATATCATGTACAAAAATTGCATCGCCCGCTTTATCAAAAATAGTTTGATAATATTGTAAGCTGGTCATTGTAGGTCCTTACCTGAGATGGCTTCCGGCTATCGGGTATAGGGTGAAATATCGTCACTGATAAATCATTTTTTTTATAAGTAAATACTGCATTAAGGGGCAGCATCTTGCAATTAGACTTAGGGTCTAATTACATACTTTTAACATATAAAAATATTCATGTGATAAATTTATCAGTGATCTCAATGTTATGCAATTTAGATACCATGTTACTTCAACTGATTTAGGTGACAGTTACACGAGGAATGTTAGCTCAAAAAATATCATCTTTTTATCTAACGAATAAAATCAAACTTTATGCTATCTACATACAATCCTTTTTTGATTAGTCATTACACTGGATGAGGCATAGAATAAAACCCGTCAGTCCTACTCATTAAAGTGATATTTTTATGGCGTTCAGTTGGATTCTCTTTACCCTCATGGCTGCTTTTATGCAGGCTTGGCGCAATGCCTTTCAAAAACAATTGAGTACCACTGTCGATGTATGGGGCGTCACCCTTGCACGCTTTATCTTCGCCTTGCCTTTTGCATTGATTTATTTGAGTAGCCTTTATCACTTCTCACCTGTAACAGCGACTGTTCAATTTACGACAAAATATTGGGTTTATATTTTTATCGCAGGCATTAGCCAAATTTTAGCCACTGCATTGATGGTGCAGTTATTTAAACAAAAAAACTATGCCATTGGCGTGGGACTGGCTAAAAGTGAAGCGATCTTAGCTGCAATCATTGGCGTTGCTTTTCTCTCTGATCATTTGTCATGGTTGGCATGGTTTGGGGTGTTACTGGGTGGTTTTGCTGTGTTTCTGTTGAGTCGGGGACATGGTTTTACTGGATTTTCACCCAAAACACTGATGATTGGCATCGTGAGTGGTTTGTGTTTTGCTATCACTTCACTATTGGTTAGAGAGGCCAGTCTTGAACTGACAATGTTGCCAACAATTCATCGTGCTGCATGGGTATTACTGTCGGTGATTGGCTTTCAATGTCTGAGCATGCTTTTGTATCTCAGCTTATTCCGTCGTCAAACCTTGCTGGCGATGTGGCAACGTCTAGGACTGATCTTTAAAGTCAGTGTATGTAGTTTTATGGCATCTCTCGGATGGTTTACTGCCATGAGTATGATGAGTGTCCCAGTGGTCAAAACGCTCGGTCAGATTGAGATTTTGTTTAGCTTATTGATCTCCGCTTATTTCTTTAAAGAAAAGTTAGCGAAAGCCGAACATTGGGGATTAGCTTTAGTTGTGATTGCAGCAATCTTGGTGATTTGGGCTTAAACATTTTTATAGATCATTGAATATTCTTTAATAAGAAGAAGGGGATGCACCAATAGATTTCATGTTGGCATGAATAATGCTTAATTTTGATGCGTAAATGGATTGATGTTGAACAAGACATTTCGCGAGTTGAAATTAAAGCAAAGTATTCAAGCGACAATAGGAAAGGCATGAAAATCTATACTCAAAGAATAGAAGCAGTGACAGAAGATCAAGCTTTCGAAACTGTGCAACTCAACTTTGATACACGACAAAAGAGCCGTTTTCGTGCAACTTTAGTTTCAGGGTGCGATATTGGTGCAGATTTACCGCGCACAGGTATTCTTCGCGGCGGATCATTTATTGCAACTGAATCAGGTGACTTACTGCGGGTGGACGCATTGCCCGAACGCCTGATGTGTGTTCAAGCTTCTTCTGAATTTGAGCTTTTGAAAGCAGCCTATCATTTAGGGAATCGTCATGTCCCTCTTATGCTCACGCCTAGTGCACTATATTTTGAACCTGATCATGTCTTAGCCGAAATGGTCGAAGGATTGGGTTTAATGGTCACGGAAGTGGATCATCCATTTGAGCCAGAAAGTGGTGCTTATGCTCAGCATGCACATGATCATCGTCTAAGCCCAATCAAAGCGATTCATGCTCATGCGCATCACTAATGCAGCTCACTTACTCAAACTGTTAACTTTGTCCTCTACAGCTTTGCCTGTAGGCGCTTATTGCTATTCGCAAGGTGTTGAAAGTGCGATCGATCAAGGTTTGATCCATGATGAGCAATCCAGTATTGCGTACTTCGAAGAAGTTCTGGAAATGCTTTTGGTTCGTTTTGAGCTACCTGTATTGAAGCGTTTGATGCAGGCCCATGATGATGAACAGCAGTTTAATCATTGGGCGCAGTTGTATCGAGCCAGTCGTGAAAGTCGTGAGTTATTGGCTGAATCGCAGCAGTTGGCATTTTCCTTGAACGCATGGATTAAAGATGTATTGAAAATGCCCGTTACGGTCAAAAAACAACTTGGATTTGTACCTGTATATGCTCAGTTATGTGGGCGATTGGATCTGAATATCGAAGATGTTTTAACGGCGTATACGTTTACTGTTTTAGAAAACCAAGTACTTGGCGCAGTCAAAACTGTGCCGCTCGGTCAGATGAGTGGTCAACGAATTTTGTGGCATTTACATGGCTTAGTCCCAGACGCCATAACGCATGCAATGTGTATAGAAGACCATCAACTCAGCAGTGCCTTACCTCAATATGCCATGCTCAGCATGTCGCATGAAACACAATATTCACGCTTATTTAGATCTTAAGAAAAACATAAGGAATAAATGATGTCAGAACGTTCTCCTTTACGTGTCGGAATTGGTGGACCAGTCGGCTCTGGTAAAACAGCACTGACTTTAAATTTATGCCGTGCATTGCGTAATAAATACAATATGGCGGTGGTGACCAATGATATTTACACCAAAGAAGATTCCAACTTCTTAACTCGTCATGAAGCCATGTCACCCGATCGTATTGTGGGAGTGGAAACTGGCGGTTGCCCTCATACGGCTATTCGTGAAGATGCCTCAATCAATTTGGCAGCGATTGATGACTTATGTGAAAAGTTTGATGGTCTAGAGTTAATTATCATTGAAAGTGGTGGTGATAATTTGGCAGCAACGTTTAGCCCTGAACTGTCTGATCTGACGCTATATGTGATTGATGTTGCTGGTGGTGAAAAAATTCCACGTAAAGGCGGTCCAGGCATTACCAAGTCTGACTTACTGATTATCAATAAAACAGATCTGGCGCCAATGGTTGGAGCGAATTTGCAGGTGATGGATCAAGATGCCAAGCGTATGCGAGGAGATAAACCGTTCTTGTTTTCAAACATGAAAACTGAAGATGGTTTAAACGAGATTATCAGTTTTATTGAAAAACAAGGTTTATTCAAAGCTTAAACAAGAGGGCTTAAAGGATGAAACAATGCAATAAATTCGGTCTATTCATTCTGGCAAGTGTTCCGAGCCTTGTAATGGCACATCCAGGCCATCATCACCATAACGCTAATTTTTGGACGGGCTTCACTCATCCGTTTACAGGATTGGATCATTTGATGATGGCACTCAGTTTCGGTGTTTTGATGTGGAGCATGTCTAAAATTTGGAAGATGATTGGGGCATGGGGCTTGCTTACAGCGCTCGTTGCTGGATTCAGTTTAGGTGCGCATGGAATCATTCCGAATGGCATTGCAGAAATTGGAATTGTAAGTTCATTGTTCATCTTAGCTGTAAGTTTATGGACCAAATCGAACAGAATTTTTCCAGTTGCAGCAGTGTTTCTATCAGTTTTTCATGGTTCAGCACACGGAGCTGAATTAGCGATGAATGGAAATGTTGGCGTTCAGATTTTAGGCATGATTACTGCCATGGCAATGATTTATGCTCTTGGACTGGGTTTAGGGGCATTGATGGTGAAATTTGTTCCACAAGGTAAAAAGATTGTAGGTGTGCTAGCAGCATTGGTTGCAGTAATTGGCTTAGCGTGATCAAACTTGGCAAAATAAAAAAACTCCGCAAGCGCGGAGTTTTTTATTTACTAGGGTAATCAGCTACCATTCGCAAGACTTTCAAGCGCTTCCCAGCGCTCTAATTTCTCTAAAAGTAATTCATCAATTTCAGTAAGGCGAATTGAAAGTTGAGTTGCTTTATCACTATCTGTCACAAATAAAGATCCATCTGCTAAAAGCGCATTAATTTCAGCTTGTTCCTTTTCCAAAGCTTCCATTTCAGCAGGAAGTTGTTCTAAAGCACGTTGATCTTTATAGCTTAGTTTTACTTTTTTCACCGCTGGTGCAGGGGTTGCTGCCGCTTCAGCTTTTGCAGCCGCTTTCTTCACCGCAGATTTCTGATCGACAACAGTTTGATCAGGACGTTGCATGAGGTAGTCTTGATAACCACCCACATATTCATCGATATTGCCTTTGCCATCAAATACCCAAGTTGAAGTCACAACATTGTCCATGAAGGCACGGTCATGTGAAATAAGAAGTAATGTTCCTTTGTAGTCGCTGAGCATCTCCTCAAGTAGTTCAAGCGTGACCATATCCAAGTCATTGGTTGGCTCATCCATCACGATGAGGTTCGATGGTTTAAGCAGTAATTTCGCCAATAAGATACGGTTACGTTCACCACCAGAAAGGGCTTTTACAGGCGTACGAGAACGCTCAGGTGAGAACAAGAAATCTTGTAAATAGCTATAGATATGTCGACGCCCGCCATTGATATCGACAAAGTCTGACCCTTCAGCCACATTATCTTTTACCGATTTTTCAAGATCGAGTACATTACGAAGTTGGTCAAAATAAGCCACTTCGAGTTGTGTCCCTGTTTTGACCGTACCTGAGTGTTCTTGTTGACCCAAAATTGCTTTGATTAGCGTGGTTTTACCGACACCGTTATCGCCCACGAGACCAATACGATCTCCACGGAGCACCAGTGCATTGAAATCTTTGATAATCGGTGCATTGTCGCCAAATTGCACACTGAGATTTTCAATCTCGAAGACCACTTTGCCTGAACGTTGAGCATCTTGGGTGGCCATGCTCACTTTGCCTTGCTGTGAACGGCGGGCTTTAGATTCTTCACGTAATGCTTTTAGGGCACGAACACGACCTTCGTTACGGGTACGACGTGCTTTAATGCCTTGACGAATCCAAACTTCTTCTTCTGCGAGTTTTTTATCGAACAGCGCATTTTGCTTTTCTTCAGCTTCCATTTGCGCAGCTTTGAGTTCGAGGTAACGTGAATAGTTCCCCTCATAACTGCGTAAGATGCCACGATCCAGTTCCACAATACGTGTAGCAATACTGTCTACAAATGAACGGTCATGCGAAATGAAGAGTAATGTTAGATTATTTTGATCGAGTAAGAATTTTTCTAACCACTCGATACTTTCAACATCTAAATGGTTCGTTGGTTCGTCGAGTAACAAAACATCAGGTTGGGTGAGTAGTGCGCGTGCAAGAAGCACACGACGTTTACGACCACCTGAAAGATCAGCTAAATCAGCATCAGGATCAAGCCCCATTTTACTCAGGATTGAATTCACTTTAGTTTCAAGTGCCCAACCATCTAATTGATCCATTTTATGTTGCAAGTTACCCATGCGATCGCAAGCTTCCATATCGCCGAGTACGCAAGCTTCGCTTGCTTCGTGATAAGCTCTAAGAACAGAAGCTGCTTCACCTGCGCCATCTGCCACAATATCTGCAACACGTCCCGAGTCCATTGGCACGTCTTGAGCCAGCATAGAAATGGTGATGCCATTTTGCAGGGAAACTTCACCAGCATCAGGCAATAAACTTCCATCAATGAGTTTAAGTAAAGTAGACTTACCCTCACCATTACGGCCAATCAAACACACTCGTTCGCCGCGCTCTAAACTAAAATTCGCGCCGTCGAGTAAGTACGGTCCACCAAATGCGAGTTGGACGTCCCTTAAGGTAATATAGGCCATAATGTTTCCTGAAATCCCCTGATGAGGACTTATAATGTCGAATCAAAAAAATCTAAATGAGCAGGCGTCATTTTCCGCACCCATAGAAGATTTGCAAGTCCGAATTGCATTTTTAGATGAATTAGTTGATCAGTTAAATATTCAAATTGCATTACAAAGCCGTGAAATCAGCGATTTAAAGAAACAAATGCAAATTTTGTATCAACGTGTTGAAGCTACTCATGCTGACGATGGTGTTGCTCCATTTGATCCAATTTTGGATAAACCGCCACATTATTAAGACGTGACATAAATACTGATTATTTATTAAGAAGTATGCGTAAATAGTTTGACCTTTGATATGAAGGTCGTTGTAATAGTCTTTTCACTTGCCGAATTCTGAATCTTATCCTATGAGCGCTAAAGTTGTCCTAATAGATCTTGAAAATAACATGCCGACTTCGACGTTATTTCGGGAGATTGTGCAACATTACACCACGACCTATCTATTTCATTCGAAAGGGAGTTTTCATTACAGTCTCACTGATTTGACTGAATTTGCGAGTTGGATTAGTAGTGGTCAAATTGTCATTTTAGAAATGCTTGAGGCAAAAGAAAAAGAATTTGAGTACGCTGTGATTGTGGGGCAAATCTTGGCATTGGTTGAGCATGGCGCAGAGATTGATGTGATTTCTGCACGAGACTGTAGCACCATGTTGGCTGACATGATGCGAGCTTCTGGCATTCAATGTAATTTGATACAGGTACAACCAGAGCAACCTGTGTCAAAACTCAAATACAACGTGCCTTCAGTTGAAACTATTCGTCAAAATCATGATTTATTTAAAGTAAAGCAGTATTGTGATGTTGTGGTTCGTATGGAAGGGAAGCCCAACACCTTAGCTAAGCTTAAAAACTCGATCGAGAATACGTTGAGAATAAATGACGAGCACAGCGCTAAATTGATTGGCATGCTGATTAATTTAAAGGTAGTTAAAAAAGAAGGTGAGCAAATTTCCTTTCGTAAAAAGGTATTAAAGCAGTGGGCTCAATTGGATATGAATGTTGATGAAGATGTAGTAGCAGACCACAAGCTTGGTCAGGTAGATGCGTTATTGGCGAAGCTACATATCGAAGCAAAAGACATTTTAGCTGAAATTGAAGAGTCACAAGACATTCAACATATTCAGAGTGATTTGTTTAAAAATTTTGAAAAAATAGATCCTGTCCAGCTGGAAGTCATCCAAAAATTGAATGCTTTAAAATCCGGAAAGCCTAAAGATATTTATGAACTCCGTGATTTATTAGAACAGCTATTTCCAAAATCAGATGTGCGGTTATTGCTTAAGGAAATGATTGATAAAGGATATATTTATTGGAATGGTCATGAAGTACTTTATAGCCATGAGATGTTTTTGAACTAAAAATGCCTAGGAAAAAAGCGATGATTTTATCGCTTTTTTTTTATTTCAGTTGCACTGTGCTTAGGTGAGTTATACCACATCATGCCTTATTTGGTTCAGGTCTCAATACTGGTTTCATGCCGCTATAAATCGTATTTTTAATTTTCAACTTGCCTTTTATATTCGGCTTATGCAACTCTAATATAAGAAGCAAAAGGTGAACTATGGAAAATGCTGGACTTTGGATAACGATTCTTATCGTTGTTTTTGTGCTGGGCTCGATCTTCGGATTACGTGTAAATCCAAGAGAAAAAGCTTTGGGGATCATGCGTGAGAAAGCGCGAAAAATGGGATTACACCCGCGTTTGATTGCTGCACCTTCATGGACCAATATTCCAATGGCATCAGAAAATCGTGCCAGTATGGTAGCGTATTACAGCGTTATCATTCCTGATGGTCGCCTACCTTTAATGCGCGCATTGGTTGAAAATGAAAAACTTAAGGTTGTTCACGGGAATGAGAAATTTAATGATTTCCCCATTGCATTAAAAGGGATTTATGCTATTGATATGCAGTCTAATTGCGTCGGTTTGTACTGGAAGGAAGAAGAAGATCTTCATGCTACACAACTTGATGAAATGAAAGCACTTTTACACAAATTGGCTGAAATTTAATTTTTTAATCTTATAGGAATAACGGTTCACTATGGCGAATGCTCCTAAGTCCACATCCAAAAGCGCTACAGCTCAATCGTCAGAAGCTGGAAAAAAACGTGCTTTAGTGATCGTCGAGTCGCCTGCTAAAGCGAAGACCATTAATAAATACTTAGGTTCAAACTACATTGTGAAATCATCTGTGGGTCATGTCCGTGACTTACCAACAGGTGCTTCAAAAAGTACGGAAAAGAAACCAGTAACACGTACCAAACAGACTGCTGAAGAGAAAGCTGAAAAAGCTCAACAGGCACTGATCAATCGTATGGGGGTAGACCCTGAGCACGGTTGGAAAGCACACTATGAAGTGCTTCCTGGTAAAGAAAATGTTGTTTCAGAACTGAAAAAGCTTGCTTCGCAGGTTGACGAGGTCTATCTCGCAACCGATTTGGACCGCGAAGGAGAAGCGATTGCTTGGCATTTAAAAGAAGTTATTGGTGGTGATGACTCTCGTTATAGACGTGTGGTTTTCAACGAAATTACTAAAAATGCCATTCAAGAAGCATTTAAACAGCCTGCTCGTTTAGATATTGATAAAGTCAATGCACAACAAGCACGCCGTTTCCTTGATCGTATTGTTGGCTTTATGATTTCACCACTATTGTGGGAGAAGATCGCACGTGGTTTATCTGCGGGTCGTGTACAGTCAGTTGCTGCGAAACTTGTGGTTGAGCGTGAGCGAGAAATTCGTGCTTTTATTCCTGAAGAATATTGGCAAGTTTTTGCAGATACCAAATCTAAAAAAGATGATATTCGTTTAGAAGCAGTCAAACAGTCAGGTAAGACATTAAAACTTCAAAACAAAGCACAAACAGATGCTTTATTGGATGTCTTAAAAGAAGCTGAATTTAAAGTTGCTGCCCGTGAAGATAAACCGACCAAAGTTAATCCGAGCGCACCCTATATCACATCGACCTTACAACAAGCAGCAAGTACTCGACTTGGTTTCTCTGTAAAGAAAACGATGACGATGGCACAGCGCTTGTATGAGGCGGGTTATATCACCTATATGCGTACCGACTCTACATTCTTGAGTGATGATGCGGTCAATATGGTACGTGGACATATCGAAACCGAGTATGGTGAAAAATATCTTCCTGCAAAGCCAAACCGTTTTGGAAATAAAGCAGGTGCGCAAGAAGCCCATGAAGCGATTCGTCCGTCAAACGTTGCGTTGAAGGGTGATCAGCTTGCAGGCGTAGATCGCGATGCTCAGCGTCTATATGATCTGATTTGGCGTCAGTTTGTTGCATGTCAAATGACACCTGCTGAATATTTGTCTTCGACGATCTTGGTCGATGCAAACGGTGTAGAGCTTAAAGCTAAAGGTCGTACTTTGGTATTTGATGGCTTTACGAAAGTACGTGGCCAGAACAAGTCGGATGATGATGTTTTACTGCCTGCTGTGAAAGTGGGTGAAGTTCTACAACTTCAAAAGTTAGATCCTTCGCAACATTTCACTAAACCGCCTGCACGTTTTACAGAAGCATCTTTGGTGAAAGAGCTTGAGAAAAAAGGTATTGGTCGTCCTTCGACTTATGCAGCGATTATTTCAACGATTCAAGATCGTGGTTACGTGAAATTGGATAACCGTCGTCTCTATGCAGAGAAGATGGGTGAAATCGTAACAGATCGTTTGGACGAAAGTTTTAACAACTTAATGAATTATGCATTTACTGCAGATTTAGAAGGTCAACTGGATAAAGTTGCAGATGGTGAGCGTAATTGGAAAGAATTATTAGATAGTTTCTATGGTGATTTTAAGAAACGTCTGACTACTGCACAGGGTGAAAATGGCATGCGCCGTAATCAGCCTGTTGAAGTTGATGCTGTGCATTGTAAAGAATGTGATCGTCCGATGCAGATTCGTACCGGTACCACAGGTGTATTCTTAGGTTGTTCTGGCTATAACTTACCACCGAAAGAACGTTGTAAAGGTACACTCAACTTAACGCCAGTAGAGTCCTTGGCCGCATTATCTGATGATGAGTCTGCAGAAACCGCAGATTTAATGTCGAAAAAACGTTGCCCAATTTGCGAAACAGCAATGGATAGTTACGTTATTGATGGTGGTCGTAAACTTCATATTTGTGGGAACAATCCAGACTGCGAAGGTTTTGAGCTTGAAGAAGGTGAGTTCAAAATTAAAGGGTACGATGGTCCAACAATTCCATGTGACAAATGTGATGGTGAGATGCAGTTAAAGACAGGGCGTTTTGGTCCTTATTTTGCCTGCACAAGCTGTGAAAATACACGTAAAGTATTGAAGAATGGTCAACCAGCACCTCCTCGTGTCGACCCGATTAAAATGGAACATTTGCGCTCAACGAAACATGACGACTTTTTCGTATTACGTGATGGAGCAGCAGGCTTATTCTTAGCAGCAAGTAAATTCCCTAAAGTGCGTGAAACTCGTGCTCCTAAGGTTGCGGAATTGCGTACGGTTGCTGAACAGCTAGATCCAAAGTATCAGTTTATTCTGCAAGCGCCAGATACTGACCCTGATGGAAACCCAACTTTAGTGAAGTTTAGTCGTAAAAATCAAGCGCAATATATTGGTTCTGAAACGCCTGAAGGTAAACAAACGAAATGGTCTTTGATTTACCAAGATGGTAAATGGATTGAAGCTTAACGTTTAAATAACAGAAAATGCTGACTTAGGTCAGCATTTTTTTATGACATTAAATTTATTGTCTTACACATACTCTTGAGAGATTTTCTATTTCTGTATCAAATAGAATGAAATTCGCAATCATTTCTTTGTTATCGAGTTTTTTAATTAGTAATTTCACAGCATCAGGATCAGCTAAAGCTGATTTAAGGTTTAATTGCTCTTCAACTTGAGCATTGTCTATTTCAAATTTCAGTAATTTATTTTGATCAATTGTGAGTATATGTTCTTGTAAACTCCATTGAGCTTCAGATTGGGTATAAGCAATTGCTTTCTCGTTATCTTTAATAAAGGTCATTTGATTTTTTTCAAAATATTGACCATTTGGTTTGAACTCAGACACTATTTCGCTTTTCGCAGCATAACCCATGTAATCCATTTCTTCAGTACATTTCCATTTGGCTGAAAGTGCTGATAATTGAATATTTTCACTACTGTGTGAATTGGTTGCAGACGAGCTGGTAGCTTGATTACATACAAAAATGAATGTACACAGCACTAAAGTTTTTTTAAATATTTGATATTTTTGCATTGTTATACCGTTATTTTTTTTGGGGAATTGTAAGTTTATTACAATATATATAAGGGTTCTATTTGAAAAATTGAAAATCTCAATGTAATAAATAAGTATCTGAATTAATTTAAATATGAGAATAGCAATAAAGTATGCAGCAAAGGATAGAAACTTTTATTTTGGCTCCCGACTCTTTCAAAGAAAGCATGCCTGCTGAGCAGGTATGCATGATTATGAAAAATGCAATCCATAAAGTCTTACCCGATGCACAATGTATTTTGAATCCAATGGCAGATGGTGGTGAAGGAACCATTGATGCATTGGTCATGGCAAAATCAGGATTAAAAATCGCGTGCGAAGTACAAGGCCCATTCGCTGATGAGCGTGTCATGACTCATTTTGGATTAATTGATCAGGGACAAACAGCAGTCATTGAAATGGCGAAAGCCAATGGCATTCATTTAATACCACCTCATTTAAGAAATCCTTTGTTCACTAATACTGTAGGGACAGGGCAACTGATTGTCGCAGCTCTTGAATTCGGTGTGAAAAAGATCATCATCGGATTAGGTGGGAGTGTGACCAATGATGGTGGTGCGGGTATGGCACATGCTTTGGGCGTGAAATTTATTAATCAATATCATGAAGCATTTGAGCCAACAGGTGGAAACTTAAACCAAATCGATTCCATTGATGTGTCACAACTCGACCCAAGATTGACTAAAACAGAAATTGTTATCGCTTCAGATGTAAACAATCCATTATGTGGTCCACTTGGCGCATCGTATATTTTTGGTCCGCAAAAAGGGGCTACACCTGAAATGGTGCAAGTATTGGATCATAATTTATCACACTTTGCAGGGGTGGTAGAGCAGCAGCTTTTAGTCGATTTACGTCATCGATCTGGTGCTGGTGCAGCAGGTGGTTTGGGATTTGGTTTGATGGCATTTACAGGCGCAGATATTCGATCCGGTGCTGAATTAATCATTGAGGAAACTCAATTGGCTGAAAAAATTGCGCAAGCTGATTATGTATTTACGGGTGAAGGGAAAATTGATACTCAGACTCAATTTGGTAAAACCCCATTTGCCGTTGCTCAAGTCGCATATCGGCACAACAAGCCTGTATTTGCATTCGCTGGTAGAGTTGGTGAAGGGGTAGAACCATTGTACGAACAAGGGTTTCATCACATTTGTAGTATTAATCCACTGGATCAAAGTTTGTCAGAATCCTTGAAAAATGCAGTTCAGAATTTAGATTTAACGGTACAAAATATCGTAAGGCAGTATATCTAATTCTCTATGTAAGTGGGCTTTGAGGTTTAAAACTGAAGCGTGTTTGTATTTTCTAAATCTAGCTCTGTTAAACTATTGTTATTGTAAAATTGATGAGTAGCGATGAGTTTAGACAGCCTGATTGATGAATTAAATCCTCAACAAAAACAAGCTGCAACCACAGAAGCCTTACATAGTTTGGTGTTGGCGGGTGCGGGCTGTGGTAAAACCAAAACGATTGTGGCACGTGCTGCTTATCTCATTGATCAAGGTGTACCCGCCAATCAAATTCAAATTTTGACGTTTACGCGTCGTGCTGCCAGTGAAATCGTGGCGCGTGTCGAATTGGCACTCGGTGAACAAGCAAAAGGATTACGAGCATCAACATTCCATACTTTTTGTATGTACTTGCTGCGTCGTATACCAAAAGCTTTCGGCTTAGCGCAATTCTCAATTATTGATCGTGATGATCAACTCATGATGTTTCGTTTGATACGTGGTAAAGATGATAAGAAGAATCCCAATCAGCTCCCGAAGCCTGCTGAATTATGTGATCTGTATTCATATGCTAGAAATACGCGTCAAAAGCTAAGTGTTGTCATAGAAAAGCAAATGCCTGAATTCTTAGCAATGAAAGACCTGATTGCAGAAATCATGAAAGAATATGAAACTCGAAAGCAGGCACGTAGCTTTCTTGATTATGACGATATTCTTGCGATCGTGGCATCAGCTTTAGCACAGTCTGAGGGACTAGTCGATTATGTGGCCTCGATTTGCAGACATATGCTTGTGGATGAAATGCAAGACACCAATCCATTGCAATGGGCGCTATTAGAGCCTTTAAAGGATCGAGTAAGTTTGTTTTGTGTCGGGGATGATGCTCAATCGATTTATGGTTTTCGTGGAGCAGATTTCGAAAACATTCATCATTTTAAAGAGCGTGTGCCAGCAGCACAGATCTTTAAATTAGAAAAAAACTACCGATCTACTCAAGAAATTTTAGATTTATCAAATTGGTTGCTTGATCAAAGTGAGATTAAATATGACAAGCGCTTAAATGCGTATCGAGGTACAGGCATAAAGCCTAAAATTCATATTTTCCCGAATGAGTTTGATGAAGCTAAATGGATTGCCATAGATATTAAAGAACGACATTTTTTAGAAGGCAGTCCATGGCGCGATCATATGGTTTTGGTGCGTTCAAGTTTTGCAGCTCGTCATATTGAAGCAGCTTTCATTGCAGCCAATGTTCCATATCGATTTATTGGTGGTATGAAACTTCTTGAAACTGCGCATGTTAAGGATTTACTGAGCTTACTACGCGTCATTGCCAATCCTTCAGACGATATTGCATGGATGCGTTTTTTGACGCTTTGGGATGGGGTCGGTGATGTTGGCGCAAGCCGTTTAGCGCAACAGTTGTTACAGGACCCTCAAGATGACGTCATTGCGGAAAAACTAGAAAAATTTGGACGTATTCCTGCTGAGGCTCTACTCATTATGAAGCAGTTGAATGTGTTAAAGACCGAAGTTAAAGCTTGCGTAAGCTTGGCAATTCAGGCAATAGAAATTCAGTTGAGTGAAAATTACAAAAAGGATTGGGGGCGTCGTCAAGGAGACTTTGAGTTGGTGAAACAGTTAGCTTCAAAACATACTCAGTTAAGTGAGTTTTTAGAAGCCTACGTGCTTGATCCAGTTTCAATCAGTGAAATCGAGCGTCAATCAGAGACTGATGTTGTGACTTTGATCACGATACATTCTGCGAAAGGAACTGAACAAAAAGTTTGTTACGTGGCGAATGTGACACCTGGTCAGTATCCACACGCAAGAGCTCAAGGGGATTTTGATGAAGTTGAAGAAGAACGTCGTGTGCTTTATGTAGCACTTACCCGTGCACAAAATGAATTGATTCTAACCAAGCAAAATTTGGTGACGTGGGCGAGGGAACAAGTCGATGAACAGGGGCGAAAAATCGAAAGCTATTTTCTCAATGATCTTTCAAGACATTTGTGTACAAGTGAAACACATTATAAAACCAGACAGCAAACGGTTAAGAGTGCTTTGATTGAGCGACAGTCGATTAATTTAGATTTTGGGATTGATCTCGATTAAACTATCTAGATTGTTTCATACAAAAAGTAGAGTAGGCGCGTACTTTTTGGTTTTTTTGCCTATCTTCTTAAGGTTTTTTCATGAAAATTTTAGTTCGTAACTTAGAGCGCAGCATTACTGAAGCTGAGATTCTGGAGTTATTTCAGCAGTTTGGAACAGTAGACTCATGTACATTGGTATTAGATGCTGCAACAGGCAAATCGAAAGGATTTGCCTTTGTTGAAATGCCACATGGCCGTGAAGCTGTGAAAGCAATTAAGGGGCTGAACACCCGTAAAGTTAAAGGTGCAGGTATTCGAGTAAAAGCTGCAGACGAAAAGCCAGAAGCATAACTTGATGTCTAAATAAAGTAGGAGCAGTTATTGCTCCTTTTTATTTGATATTTTATTTAATTTTACTAATAAATATGAATCTTTTTTAGCTTTTTTGACCAACTTTTGTACTTTGAAGAGTTGACATATTTTTGAAATGCATTTCTGTTATATATTAATATTTTTATTAAAAATATACACTTAAAATCACATTTATATACAAATTATTGTGAAGTATATCTTAATAATAGATTGAATAAGTTTGAGTGAAGTGTGTAGTATAAAAGCTCCATTATAAAACCCCAAAAGGTTATAAAAATGTCTATTCAAGAATTAAATCATCTAGAAACAGAAATCGTATCAGGTGCAGGTACGTTAATCGGTGACACGCTTCAAAACGCATCAAACCTATTTTCGAGCACATTGAATGTTCAAGCTCCAATTTGGAAGCCATTGAGCCTAATTCCTGGTGTTGGTACAGTTCATCAAGCAATTGATGTTGGCTTCCTTGCGATTTCAGAAGGTCTTTACAGGGCTGGAACACTGTTAGGTGGCGATCAAGATCAGGTCAAATTTCATTATGACAATGAAAAAGGCGATGGGACTTATAATCCATTAGGAATTTTTAAGGGTATTGTTCGCTAATATAACCTTAGATTCATTCGAAAGGGTCAGCCATGCATTTGGCTGGCTTTTTTATTTAAGCAGTATGCATTAATAATCAGGCTTTCAATCAATCTTGTTGATCTAAAATTAATCTTGATTTTTTTCTTAAAAGCATTGCGTGATATGGCGTCAACATTTAAGTTGTATGACATAAATGTTGTTAGGAAGTTTTCATGTCTCGTGTTGCTCGTTTTCATGCAGATCGCACTAATCAAAAACTCTATTTTGCTCGTCTGTCATGTCAGCAAGCAGAACAGACAGATCATATTCAACAAGCTCAAGCCCATCGTGAAGCGGCAGTCTTTCATTTGCATGGAGCGGTCTTGGCATTTTTGCAAGAGTTGGTGCGTTATTACCGTTTAAATGATTTTTCACCGACATTAAAATCTATTGAAGAGCATATGGCCGCTAAAGGGCAAATTTCTCCAGAAATCACCGTGTTACAGCATCTTGCAAAGGATGGTTTTATTGCAGAACTAAAGCGCGCTTATCGTATGTGCCAGTATGCACCTGAACCAAGTGCACCAGAACCTGAGGATGAGACTTCTTCAAATCTTATTATTAAAGTCACGCAGACACCTCAAGCGTGGTTGCCAGACATTCAAATTCTTCGAGAGTGGCATCGTGACTTAACCCATCTTATTGACGGTTTTCGTAACGAAATGGTTGAGTTTTAATTGTAATCATGACAGTTTTAAACGATTAGACTTGAAATATAAATTTTAGAACTTATATAAAATAGTCTAAGCAATGCAAAGTGCATTCAGCATTTTGCCACCATGTGAATCATGGAGGGTATATGTCTATAGAGCAATTGAAAGAATTATTCGGAACACAAGAAGCAATTTTAGAATTGGTGCAACTTGAGAATGGCGAGTTAGCGCTTCGTCACGCTGCATCTGAAGATGAGCCACTTGTGAAAATTCAATTTAATGATGAAGTGAAAGCTTTATTAGGTGATCATATGCCTTTGATTGCCCAACACATGATTCAGGCTGCGTTATTTGCACTTCTCGAAAAACAATCGAATGAATGGCATGCGGAAGTCGTAGATGAAAAACCACAGTTTTATAGCTAAGAAAAAACCGCGCAAATAGCGCGGTTTTTATTTTACTTAGTGAGATGGTGCATGATGATGTGCGATTTCAATTTGATTTAGAATATGATTGCTCATGTTCTTCGCCATTTCTTCCTTCGCGTAATACACTTCACCAATTTCATCTGCACGTATTGCTTCAGCTTCTTCTTTACTTTCCGCACAGATCAAAACTTGAATCTGTGGATTCAGAAGTTTGGCAGTATCTACAATCTTATGAATATCTAAAATATCCATCGGCGAGATAATTAAAAGCCTCGCATGTTGTATATGCGCTTGAATTAATACGCCCGGTTCTGTTGCTGAACCTGATACTGCAGCAATATCTTTTGCACGTAGTTTTTCAACAATTTCTCGATTTTCTTCAGCAATCACCACTTTGATGTTATTTTCCATCAGTGTTTTTGTTAAGCGACGTCCAACTTCTCCATGACCGACCATGACCACTTGATCGCGCAGGTAGTCCTGTGAGACCTCGTCAGGTAACATCGCCAATGGATCACCACTACGCTCAAGCAAACGAGCCAAATGCGAGCGCTCACGAATCCATTTCTGTACGGGTTCAATGGCTGAAAATAAAACAGAATTGAGCGAAATAGAAAATAATGCCCCGGCTAAAATCAAGTTTTGAGCTTCAGGGGTTAATAATCCTATAGATAGACCGAGTGTTGCCAAGATAAAGGAGAACTCACCGATTTGAGCGAGTGAGGCACCTACTGTAAGTGCGGTATTTAATGGATAGCGGAAGAATAAAACCAGCGCCATTGCTGCCAATGTTTTTCCGATCATAATAATGCCAATCACAGCCAGAATATGAAGTGGTTCTTCAACGATAATTGTTGGGTCAAACAACATTCCGACAGAGACGAAGAATAGGATGGAGAATATCTCACGCAGTGGTAACGTTTCTTCTTCAGCACGATGACTGAAGTCAGACTCTTTAACCACCATCCCAGCAAAGAATGCACCTAATGCCATTGAAACGCCAAAAACTGCATACGAACCATAGGCAATGGATACGGCTGCTGCAACCACAGTCAATGTAAATAGCTCGCGAGAACCTAAGCGTACGACAAACTGAATAATTTTAGGGATGAGGCGCTTACCAATAATCAGCATAAAGGCAATAAAGCCCGCAACTTTAAGTAAGGTTATTCCTAAAGTCACAAAGACATTTTGATCTGGATCAGCGCCTTCCAGTGCTGTTCCGCCAAGGAGTACAGCTGTAGCGGGTAATAAAACTAAAGCGAGCACCATGACTAGGTCTTCGACGAGTAGCCATCCCACAGCAATTTTTCCATTGACTGAATCCAGTAAGCCTCGGTCACCCAAAGCTTTCAGGAGTACCACAGTACTCGCACAAGATAAGCTTAAGCCAAACACCAATGCTGACCCAAAACTCCATCCCCATAGCATGGAGACGCCAATCCCGAGGATGGTAGCCACTGTGATTTGTAAAATTGCACCAGGGACAGCAATACGCCGAACTTGCATTAAATCTTTCAGTGAAAAGTGCATCCCGACACCGAACATCAAAAACATGACACCCAGTTCTGCGAGTTGATTGGCTAGTGTGATATCGGCGACGATACCGGGGGTTTTGGGGCTAATAATAATGCCGGCAATGAGATAGCCAACAAGAGGGGGTAGACGTAAACGTGCGGCGATAAAGCCAAAAATAAGGGCTAAGCCAAAACCAACCGCAAGCAATATAATTAAATCTACATCATGTGGCACTAATCACCCCTTAAATATTTATAAATTATGAATTGGCTTTTGAGCTGTATAAGCATAAAAAATGCCAAACTGAGATTAAATTTTAACAACCTGAAGAAAAAAAAGGCAAAAAAAACGACCCAATGGGTCGTATTTTTTTAAAGAACTAAAATTATTTGATTTTAGCTTCTTTGAAGATTACGTGTTGACGGATTTTTGGATCAAATTTTTTGATTTCCATTTTTTCCGGCATAGTACGTTTGTTCTTAGTAGTGGTATAGAAATAACCTGTACCAGCAGAAGAAACTAGGCGAATCTTATCACGCATTTTCGTTGCTCCTTAGATCTTTTGACCTTGAGCACGTAGGTCAGCAACAACCTTTTCGATGCCCAATTTGTCGATAATACGCATACCTTTAGTAGTTAGACGAAGACGTACGAAACGTTTTTCGCTTTCTAACCAAAAACGGTGGTGGTGCAGGTTCGGCTCGAACCGGCGCTTAGTTTTGTTGTTGGCGTGTGAGACGTTGTTACCAACGACTGGACGCTTGCCGGTAACTTGGCAAACCTTAGACATGGTGTAACTCCATTGATTTAGCCAACAGCAAATCTGTATGGCCAGTCAAAATAAAACGGATTGAATTCATTCAAGGGGCGTTTTATATCAAAAATACGCTTAAAAGACAAGCGAAATTGATAAAAACAGGGCATGACCTGTTTTGATAGATCATGCCTTGATCATTTAACGAAGAAAGGCTTTACGGATAAGACTAGGGATCGGTCTATTAAACGGAGGCAGTACGTATTTCAAGCTGAATAGCTTTGGAATAGACATAACTGAGCGTTCATTTGATAAACTGAAGAAGCCTTCGGGACCATGGTATCTGCCCATACCAGATGCACCAACGCCACCGAATGGTAGATCATCTTGTGCAACATGAGTAACAACAGCGTTTTGACCAAAGTGTCCAGAGTGAGTACGTTGCGAAACGTATTCTGCTCGAGCATCGTTAAAGTCGAAATAGTATAATGCAAGTGGACGTGGTCGGTCATTAATAAACTCGATAACTTCGTCTATTTGATCATATTCTAAGATTGGTAAAATTGGACCAAAGATTTCGTTCTTCATAATTTCCATATCAGGGGTGATATTGGTCAGAAGGGTTGGCGCAATTTTACGTACAGAAGCAAGCTCTTCTTTTAATGGATTAATTTCAGTGACTTGAGCACCATTTTGAATCGCATCTTCTAAGTAACCTTGTAAGCGTTTATTTTGCTTATCGCTCACTATAGAGGTGTAGTCTTGGTTGTCACGTAATGTTGGATACATCGTTTTCGCAACAGATTCAAACTGGTGAATAAACTCCGAAGTTTTGCCGCGTGGTAAGAAAATATAATCTGGTGCGACACAAGTTTGACCCGCATTCCATAATTTACCGAATGCAACACGCTCCGCGACATCCTTTAAGTCAATTGAAGGGTGCACGATAACTGGTGATTTACCACCAAGTTCTAGAATAACTGGAACTAAGTTTTCAGATGCTGCTTTCATCACAGTCTTACCAACATTGGTAGAGCCTGTGAAGACTAATTTATCAAATGCAAGATGACTGAATGTGTCAGAGATTACGCCACCACCTGTAACAACGGCAACTAACTCTTGTGGGAATGCTTCAGATAGAGCATTTTGTAATACATAACCAAAATTACGTGAGGTGCTTGAAACTTTAATCATGGCGTGGTTGCCCGCTGCCAAGGCACATACTAATGGGCTAATCGCCAATAATAAAGGGTAGTTCCAAGGGGAAATGATACCGACAACACCCAAAGGTTGATACTGAACCCAACCTTTTGCAGGTTGATGTAAAATACCGATATGGCGTTTAGAAGGCTTCATCCACTCTGTTAAATGTTTGCTGTAATATTTGATTTGCTCGAGTGAAGTGAGCAGTTCACCAATTTTAGTTTCAGAAACCGAACGATTACCATAATCTTGGCTAATTGCTTCTGCAATTTGGTCCTGATATTTAATCAAAACTGCTTTAAGACGAGCCAAACGTTCAATACGCTGTTTTGCTGTCGGGTTCGGATAACGTCGATAGGCTGCTTTCTGAAGCGCTAGAAGATCATGTAAATGCTGAACTTCCGATGCTTCAGTCGTCATTAAATTTGTTTTTGTTTGACTGTTCATGACCAGTACCACTAATGTAAGGGTTGATGTGATTTTTATTTTTAGAGTAAATACTCTAAAAGTCAAGTCACTTTTATGTTAGCTTGGGCTAAACGTCATTATTCTTGTTATAGATGGTATTAGGATGTCGCATTCCAAAACGTTAAAAACCAAAGACCGAATCTTGCAAATTAGTTTGCAACTCTTTAACGAACGTGGAGAGCGATCTGTCACAACTAACCATATCGCAGCAGAGTTAGGTATTAGTCCTGGTAATCTCTATTATCACTTTCGTAACAAGCAAGAGATCATTAAAGAGCTGATGGAGCAATATCAGCATGCAACTTTAGAGCTGCTAGCATTGCCAGAAGACCGTGATGTAAATGCCAATGATAAAATCCGATACTTTCAAGTACTCAGTAGTCAGTTATGGGCCTATCGTTTTCTGCATCGTGATGTATATCATTTAACAGAAAATAATGATGACTTTAGAAAAATTTACCCGCGTTTCGCAGGTAAAGTGATGCAACAAGGTCAAAAGATTTACAGAGCCTTCGTCAATGCAGGTCTCATGCAAATGACAGAGTCTGAAATTGAAGCGTTGATCATCAACCTATGGATCGTCCTAACGAACTGGACGAATTTTCTCTATATGTCTGGTCATTTAAAAGATTCCAACCATTTAGATGAAAAGTGGGTTTGGCAGGCACTGCGTCAAATGGTGTTTCTTGAAGGTCCTTATTTACGTGGTGAAAGTCGTCAGACTTATGAGCGCTTGCTTGAAACGCTGGGAACATCTGAATTATTTGCCAGTCTTTCTGCTGATCGAGAAGATTGATTTCAGCAAAGATAATTTGAAAGCATTAAAAAAAGAGTTAGAATACGCGGCTGTTTTTCAATTTAACTGTTAAGTGATATAAATCATCATGAATATGACAACTGCTAACACAGCACGTTTACTGATTACTTGCGAAGATAAACCAGGAATCGTGCAGGCTGTATCGAGCTTTTTGTATCATCAAGGGGCAAACATCACTGCGCTTGATCAATATGCAACAGAAGCTCAGGGCGGGCGTTATTTCATGCGTGTTGAGTTTGAACTCGACAATTTGCAAAGCCGTAAGGAAAATATTCTACAAACTTTCGCCACAAACGTAGCTGAACGTTACAACATGCATTGGCGTTTAGCTTTAGTGTCAGATGTAAAGAAAGTCGGTATTTTGGTATCGAAAGTCGACCATGCCTTGCTTGAGCTTTTGTGGCGTCATGCACGTGGTGGATTACCTTGTGAAATCACTAAGGTTGTATCGAATCATGAAGATCTACGTGAGTCTGTGGAAAACTTCGGTATTCCTTTTGAAGTTGTGCCTGTCAATAAAGAGAACAAGCGCGAAGCATATGCAAAAATTGATGAGTTAATGCAAGGTAATGATTTACTTGTACTCGCACGTTATATGCAGATTCTTGATGAAGAGTTCGTCTCTAAGTGGGAAATGAAAGTGATCAACATTCATCATTCTTTCCTTCCAGCTTTTGTGGGTGCTAACCCTTATAAGCAAGCGTATGAAAAAGGCGTAAAACTGATTGGTGCAACAGCGCATTATGTGACAGCTGATTTGGATCAAGGTCCGATTATTGAACAAGATGTCGAGCGTGTCAGCCATGATTTTACAGTTGATCAATTACGTGAATTAGGTCAAGACGTTGAGCGTAATGTCTTGGCGCGTGCTGTTAAGTGGCATTTAGAAGACCGTATCATTGTTGATGGTAATAAAACTGTGGTATTCCAGTGATTTTTAATTAAATATCACTGATTTATTAAGGCATGCGTGAGCATGCCTTTTTTATTGATGATCAAAAAAACTCATCAAAACTGCAGAATTAATAGTTGCAAATGAAAACACTTCTCATTTATTATTGGCGTACTTTAATTGTACTAACCGATAAGTTTGATTGAAATCTTCCTTCTGAAGACAGCGTCAATGTATATCAGGTCATAAATTTTAATGAGCCCATCTTCCATTCCTATGATGCAAAATCCAATCTCAATGAAAAAGAAAGTGCTTACTTCGCTCATTGCAGTGGTGATCGGGCATATTGGTGTTTTATTTGCCGTGAGTCAGATGAAAACACCTGAATTAAAACCTATTGATAAAGATCCAATTAAGGTTCGTTTTGTTCAGATTAAAGAGGATGCGCCACCGCCGCCACCTCCTGTTGAACCTGTGAAACCTCAAGTTCAACCAAAACCAGAACCTAAAGTCGTTGAACCACCTCCTGTGGTTAAACCCAAAGTCATTGCTGAAAAGCCTAAACCTGTCGAACAAAAAGCAATTGTTCAAGAAGATAAATTAGAAAAGCAAAAGCAGGAACAACAGCGTTTAGAGCAAGAACGTAAAAATCGTGAGTTGCTTGAACAGCAGCGACGTGAGCAAGCATTGCGTGACCAACAGCTACGTGAGCAACAAGAACGTGAGCGCTTGGAAAATGAAAGACGCGAACAAGAACGTCGTGAGCAGCAAGCACGTAATACACCAAAGAATTTAAGTATTGGGCAAATATCATGGTCTCGTACACCGAAGCCATCATATACCAACCGAGATTTACAAGGTTCTGATCGTACTGTTGTAGTATCGATTGAAGCGGACACTAACGGTAATGTAGTGAATGCCAGAATCACAAAATCAAGTGGAATTGATTCGCTTGATCAAAAGATTTTACGCTCAGTGCGTAATGCAAAATTCAGACCTTATAAGGAAAATGGCGTGGCTTATCCGTTTAGAGCGGAACAACCATTTGAACTTAAGTTGAATTCTAACGGCTAACTTTTATTAGGAGTTCGAGTATGAACTTTTCAGTTTATTGGCAACATGCTGATGCAGTCAGTAAGACGCTTTATTTCGTTTTACTCGCAATGTCTATTGCGACATGGACAATTGTCGTTTTACGTGTGATGGGAACACGTCAACTGAAAGAAGTTGCTTATGCTCAACTCTCTAAAGCATTAGCAGGATTAAAAGCGAAACTCGCTCCTTTGGGATTTGAACAACGTAAAGCTGTGGCTGAGCAAGCTTTATTGCGTCAGATTGCTTTGGAAAAAGCATCTGCTGAAAAAGGTGTTGCTGTACTCGGAACAATTGCCTCACTTGCACCATTTGTAGGGCTATTTGGTACAGTATGGGGAATCTTCCATGCATTGGTTGCAGTAGGTAAAAGCGGTCAAGCAGGACTTGCACAAGTTGCAACCCCTGTGGGTGAAGCCCTGATTATGACTGGTATTGGTCTAGCAGTTGCTATTCCAGCAGTGATCGCATACAACATTTGTATTCGCTTTAATCGTACATTAAGTAATGAACTACAAGATCATGCTCACAGTCTGTTAATCGACACGATGTTGCAACAAGATTCTTCTGCGCAGAAAGTTGAAGTGAAAGCGACTCAAGAAAGTTACGTTGGAGGTCAAGCTTAATGGCTTTTCAATTGGGTGAAGACAACGATACAGGCATGACGGAGATGAACCTCATCCCGTTAATTGACATTATGTTGGTTTTGATGATCATCTTCTTGGTGACAGCGACCGTTGCTAACCCATCAATTCCATTAACTTTACCAAAAACGACAGCGGATATCATTGATCCACCACCTGAATCGATTCAAGTAAGCATTAACTCACAGGGTGAGATTGCATGGGATTCAGAAATTATCAGCTTAGATGAATTGCAAAAAAGATTTAACGATGCCGGTGGTTCAGCACAACAACCGACGATTATTCTTAAAGCAGATAAAGAATCACGTTATGATACTGTTGCTCAAGTGATGTCACGTGCAAGCGAAGCCGGGCTTGCTGACATTGCCTTTGCCACAGATAATTAACTGATTAACATGAGAAAAGCGACCATAAGGTCGCTTTTTTTATACCTGTATTAGTCTTTGAGTAAACCTTCAAATTTAGAGCGAAGCTTTAAAAGTTTTGGTGGGATACTAAAATTGCAATAACCCTGAGTCGGGTTACGAGCAAAGAAATTTTGATGATATTCTTCAGCAGGGTAGAAGGTCGGTACTGAGCTTAGTTCTGTAACAATATCTAAACCTTCTGCTTTTAACTGTTGAATCGCTTTCTCTGCAATCTGGCGCTGTTCTTCATCAAAATAATAAATGACAGAGCGATATTGAGTGCCTATATCATTACCTTGGCGATTGAGTGTGGTTGGATCATGTGTTGCAAAAAATACATCAAGCAATTGAGCAAAGCTAATTTGACTTTCATCAAAATCCACTAAAACCACTTCAGCATGATGGGTATCTCCTTTGCAAATATCTTCATAGCTTGGATTGACCGTATACCCACCCGCATAACCACTCACGACTTTAGTGATACCTTTGAGTTGAAGGAAAACTGCTTCAACACACCAAAAGCATCCGCCACCGAGCAAAGCTTGTTGCATGAGATTCACCTTATTGAGTTGCAATGACTGAAATAATGGGGTGTAGAACAAAAAAAGCAACCAATGGAATGGTTGCTTAACTGTTAACGCGGTTGAATTGCAGACTCATATTGCAATACTGGATTACCATTCTCATCGAGTAGGCGAAGCGTTTTGTCGTAGACTTGGAATGCCGCGACTTTTGCCAAGGCAGCATTATAGCGATTTGCAAGTTCTTGAGTATTCACACACATCATTTGTGTAGTCGCAACTTCACTCAAGCTAATTTTGTCAGCTTTAATGCTATATGCACCCATAAAACGGTTACAACCATCTGCACCACTCAAACGACTAGATGCTGCATCAAATTGAATACTTGGAACATTGTGTGCAGTAGGGTCGGTTTTAAATTCTGTTGCGCCGATATGTGTCAAAATCCAAGTTTTATTTTGCAATTGATTAAGTGCTTGTTGCTGCTTTTCAGCAGATGGTGTTGTGGTACATGCTGTAAAAAGTAATGCTGAACCTATAACGGATACGGCTAAAAGTTGTTTTAACATATGAAATGCCCCTGTGTTATTTCTTTCTAATGTAAATTAAATTCAAGTCAATTTTATGTATATCAACTGATACGCTAAGGTGCAAGCTCTGGCTGACTCTGAGGGAGACCCAGACGAATCATTTTTGAATAATTTTCACTACTTTGATATTTAAATTGATTAAATTGGTCTGTTCTTGGGTTGACATGTGCCTTGTTGTACCATGTTTTGATATCCCAATGATGTTGTAATGCCCCCAAGTCATACAGATAATTAGGTAAATAACCTGAGGCTAATAATCGGTAGTCCACTGGCAGTTCATGTTTGGAAATCGCTTGAACCATATCAAAAACCAAAGTGGTGCAGTTACTGGTCAAGGTGTTATACCATTTTGGTTCTTGATTAAGTTGATCTGCTTGCTCTAAATATTCCTCAAATAAAGCTTTCATTTCAGCAGCTTTCATGTTGATTGGGAAAAAATAAACCTGTTCATTACGTACATTGCTACGTGTATAAATAATGTCTTTCTCGTCAGCAGCAACTAAACTGACTTCGTACTTTCTAAAAAAACCACCAATAGCAGAAAACTCTTCATCTTTTTCTTTGCGAATTTCAATCGAAAAGGTCAGTGGTTTAGAGTTTTTGAAATCAAAGCTGACTAAAGTGTGGGCGATTTGTGGTCCCATCCAATATGAAGTAATGATGTTAATGCCACTGATTTGATTCAAATCAATCTGACGTGTATCCCAGCGTTCTTGATAGGTTCCGTCTTCATTCCATGCAAAATTACGCACATTGTGTAAAGTGACCCAATCACCTTGACGTTCATAATTGAGAATTCTTGCGACTTCAGGATTCCACTCACGGTCTTGTTTGGCAGGGATGCTAAAATACCAAACTAAACTGAACGCAAAAAAGATAATGTATAAGACAACATCTTTACTACGGCTAAAAAAATGTTGTGTTGCATATATGCCTAAAACACTTAAGGCAAAAGCGACCCAAAAGCCAATGATAATACGACTGACTAACCAGCCAAATGGCTCTTGAACCCATAAGGCCATACATAACCAAATCGAAGAGAAGATGACAAATAAACTAAATAGGGAGTGAAAAGCTCCCTTTGCAAGTGCAAGAATAAACTCTCTTTTACCGATGTTATGCATTGTTATTGGCTATATGTAAGAAAGCTTTATTTTTGGTAGGTTGCGAACTCAAATGCAATATTTGTTTTGTCATCAATGTGTTGCTCTGATGCCACTTTTTTAAATTCAGGTGGAATCTCGGGATAATGAGCATCACCTTGAACGTCTAATTCAACATGCGTGAGTTCTAAGCGATCCGCAATAGAGATCGTTTGGCTAAAAATTTCTCCACCACCTATGATAAAAATAGATCCAGGCTTTTCAGAAGCTTTTACATCATGGACTGCCTGCTCAAGTGCACTCTCGATTGTATGCGCGATTTTTGTTCCTTCAAACTGCCATGACGTATCTCGTGTAATGACCCAATTTACACGTTTAGGAAGTGTTCTACCCATAGACTCAAGTGTTTTACGTCCCATGACCACAACACCACCTTGAGTAATTTCTTTAAAATGTTTGAGATCAGCTGAAATATGCCATGGCAAATCATTTCCTTTGCCAATACAACGTTGTTGATCCATTGCAACGACGTGTACGACTTCTAAACCTTGAAATGCCATGATTATTCTTCCAGCGAATATGAGTTAAAGAGGGAAATGTAAAGTTGGATCACGATTGGTACCAACGGTGATCCCAAAAGACCTTAGTTAAAATCAAACTGCAACAGGTGCTTTAATTGCGGGATGCGATTCGTAATTTACGATTTCAATATCTTCAAATTTGAAATTAAAAATATCTTTAATTTCAGGATTCAGTTTGAGTTGGCACAATGGAAGTGGTTCACGTGTTAATTGAAGTTGTGCTTGCTCGAAATGATTGGCGTAAAGATGAGTATCACCACCTGTCCACACAAAATCACCGACTTCTAGATCACAGACTTGCGCAATCATATGGGTGAGAAGTGCATAACTTGCAATATTAAATGGAACGCCAAGAAAAACATCAGCACTACGTTGATAAAGCTGACATGATAATTTTCCATCCTGAACAAAAAACTGGAAAAGCGTGTGACAAGGAGGGAGTGCCACTTGTCCAGCTTCTTTTGGGTTCCAACCTGATACGATTAAACGACGGGAGTTTGGATTGGTTTTAATTTCATTAATTAACCATTTGATTTGATCAAAACCATCTTGCTCGTATAAACCATCGTCTTTTTTAGTTGCACCAAAGTTACGCCATTGGTGTCCATATACTGGACCTAGCTCTCCTTCAGGACGTCCAAAACGAGCAGTCTGCTCAGCTGTCGACCATTCATCCCAAATTGTAACTTTATGATCTTGGAGATATTTAACATTGGTATCACCTTTAAGGAACCAAAGTAATTCAACCACGATTGAACGGAAGTGAACTTTCTTTGTGGTCAGTAGAGGAAAACCTTTAGAAAGATCAAAGCGCATTTGATGACCAAATACAGAACGAGTACCTGTACCAGTACGGTCACCTTTATCACCGCCATTGTCGAGGATATGTTGTAGTAGGTCTAAATACGCTTTCATAAATGTCCTGATCGATTTGAATGTGGCATTTGAAGAATAAACCAATGCCAAAAATTTCATTGGCATCAGTTTATACTAAAGCAGCATGCATTTTAATATCTTCCTTACGGAATAGACTCTTTGAAAGCGAGTAATTAAAGAAATAAGAAAGCACCCTTTAGGGTGCTCTCATTTAACACAAAATTTTAGGGCTTAAGCAGTTTTGTGTCCTGTATGTACAGTATGAATTAGATCGCTTAGGTCATAACCAATGGATTGAGCATATGCAAGATACGCTTGTTTGATAGATTCATTTAACACAGGTTCACGGTGCAGAATCCAAAGATATTCTTGATTAGGTTCACCGACTAAAGCAGTTTGATAATTTTCATCGATCTTAAGTACCCAATAGTCACCCTTAGTGAATGGAATCCAACGAAATCCTTCAGGCAAAAAGCTGACTTCTAATTTGCCATGTTCAGCATCTGCAACTGTGGCTTCGCCAATAGACTCATCCAGTTCTTTGTTGCCATCAAGACAACGATTTTGAACACGTACGGTTCCATCGCTGTTTAAGGTATAGACTGCTGAAATATCCGTACTGTCTTCAGGTTGATGCTTCATTGGTAAGCGTGCAATCTCATACCAAGTACCTAAATAGCGTTCAAGTTGGAAGTTAGATACGGTCGTTAAATTTTGACTCATTATGATGTACTCCATTTAATCTAAATTAGATACGTTCTTTGAGTATAGGCACAGTTTTGGAGTAGAAATAATACTGTTCTGTAGCAAAGCGTTAAGTGAGTGTGATTAATTTTATATTTATTTTCATTTGCTTAGTTGTTTTGAAATTCAGCGGGGTGTACGAGATGCATATAAACTCACTACGAACAATCCCACTGCGCTATAACCTATGAGTTGTACAAAAAGTGCAAAAAACTCTCTGCTATTTTGAAAGTTCAGCGCTGAAAGCATGACGATAAAAAATACAATCGAGACGAAAGGACTAAAAGCATAATATGCTTTCAGCTGATGCTTTAGACGCTTAGATTGGATCAAAACATGATGAATAATGTGTACGCTTAAGCCTAAACATAAGCTCATGAGTGTCGATAGAAAATCAAGTTTTTTAATTTCAGCTGTCAACAGAATCATTACACACGTTGATATACAAATGATCAATTTAAGCGTGCGTGTGCATCGTTCCGAATACCAGAAATTTAACATAATGACGTCTTAATGCTGATGTTGATGAAGTAGAGACAGTGGAGAAAATAAGCAAATAGATAAAGCCATAAATCCTAATCCTTGAGCACCAGGTAAAAGAATTTCTCCATCCTTTGCATGCATGAAAATTAAGGCAAGTAGCAGAGCGATAGGAATCCAAGTAAATAATCGGTAGATCAACCCTGTTGGATGGTGTGAAGCGAAATGAATTTTACAGTAACGGCAAATAAGAAAAACGATACCTGTGCCCACAAACATTAAGATGGCATCGAAGTTAAGCGGTTGCATCCAATATAACGTAGCGGTAGCACTCGCAATCAAAATAAAAAATAAAGCTTTGTGTTGTATTGAAACTTTAGGATCAAACCAAAACTCGAGCATAGTAATCTGAATCAAAGTAAATAAGTCAAAACTCTAGCACAAAAAAAGGTGAACAAGATGTTCACCTTTGAGGGCATGATTTACTTATTTGCCATTATTTTGTAAAGGACCCCAGTCATATACTTTCTTTTGGTAGGCATACCAAAGCATCCATAGGCCGATGAGAATCATTGGAACTGTAAGGAATTGTCCTTTGCTCATCCATCCGATAAATAATTGACCATTATCTGGCTCACGGAAGAATTCAACTGTGAAGCGAGCGATACCATATCCAATTAAGAATAGAGCAGAAACAGCCATGCGTGGACGAGGTTTAGAACTAAACCACCACAGAACAATAAAAAGAATCAAACCCTCACAGAGTGCTTGGTAAAGTTGGGATGGATGTCGTACGAGTTGTAAAGGATCTGTAGGGAAAACCATACCCAATGCGAAATTTGGATCTGTGACTTGTCGGCCATAAAGTTCGCCGCCAATAAAGTTGCCAATACGACCAAACATCAGACCTGTTGGAACACATGGGGCAATAAAATCCAGTGTTTGGAACCAAGTCATTTTGTATTTTTTACACCACAATAACATGGCAAACATGACACCTAAGAAGCCGCCATGGAAGCTCATGCCACCTGTCCAAACTTGGAATAACCATATCGGATTTGCAAGGAATTGATCAAAACCATAAAAGAACACATAGCCTACTCGACCACCAATCACGACACCTAATGCACCGTAAAAGATGAGATCAGAGACCATGTCTGGTGTCCATCCTCGTTGCTTAGCACGGAATGTTGCCAAGCCCCACGCAAATAAAAATGCGAGTAGATACATGAGTCCATACCAGTGAACTTGTAATGGACCCACAGATATTGCCACTGGGTCAATAGAAGGATAGGTCAGCATTGCTTTTCCTTTATATTATGTTTTGTGTCGATTCTAACGGAAAGACTGAAAAAATGTTGTACATTCAATGTGTAAAGTTCTAAGGATGCAACGATGTGTATTGTAGCAATCGCATGGCAAGTGTTGGATGAAACACCATTATGCTTAATTTCAAATCGGGATGAGTTTTATCACCGACCTGCTTCACAAATTCATAAGTGGGAAAATAGCCCAATTATTGCAGGTCAAGATTTACAATCTGGTGGGACATGGATGGGGATTACTGCTGCAGGGCGTTGGGCACTTGTGACAAATTACCGTGATGCAAATGATAAGAAGGAATATCCAACTTCAAGAGGACATATCATTCAGCAATATCTGGAGTCTGAATTAGCACCGATCCGATTTGCCCAAGAATTAGAAAAAAAGCAATGTGATTACGCTGGATTTAACCTTTTTATCGGAACCTCTGATCAAGCGGTTTATATGAGTAATCGTGGTGAATCTCCACAAGTTCTTGCCAAAGGTGTATATGTGGTTTCCAATGGTGTATTAAGTGATCCATGGGAAAAAACCAAACATTTGCGTAAACGCTTTACACAAGAGTTCTTACCATTATTGCAATTAAATCCCAATGCTCAAAAAGCGTATGATTTAGAGTACGCCGTTTGGGGTATCTTACAAGATGAAAGAAAAATTGATTTAGATTTATTACCTCAAACAGGAATATCAGTGGAAATGGAGCAGCTGTTATCTTCTACTTTTATACGAAGCCCGATATATGGAACACGATGCTCAAACTATTTATTGATGAAAAGAAATCAATGGACTTGGCTTGAAAAAACGCAGCAAGGTACGTATCAGAATCACATAGTCAAAATTGATTTGCATCTCTCAAAAAAAATGCCGACATCGTAGTCGGCATTTTCTATTTCAATGTTTGAATTAAGCAGCAGGAGTGTTTTCTTTCTTTTCTAGACTTTCCCCAACAATCTCGCCACCATCTTTACGAGTAATCACGACCGTCGCAGAGCGAGGACGTGTACCTTTACCACCGCTGATACTATTGCTGTGATTTGCAGGCCAAGTACCACCAGGATGCTGAACATTCACAAAAATAGCTTTATAGTCTGGTGTCATCGTTACACCTGTAATTTCACAGCCTGAAGGACCTGTTAAAAAACGACGTAACTTTGAATCATCAAGCTGTGCGCCAGCAGGAGTAAGTTGAGTGGCATTATTTGAACCAGCATTTGCAGAAGTCACTTTACCATCACTTACTTGACCTGGAAGTGCAGCGAGCATCATGCAATTCGTTTCATCTGTATAAGCGCCATCATCAGTTTGTATCCACAAGACACCACGTGGATCAAACCATAGGCCATCTGGACTTGAGAAATCATTTGCTGATGTGAGTCCAGATAGGTTTACACCTGGAAGTGAATCTTCTTCTGCGCCAAATAAGAAGATATCCCATACAAATGTTTTTGCTGTAACAGTATCACCAGTTTCACGGAAACGAATAATATGTCCGTTGATATTCCCGCGAGGAGTACCACCTTTATCATTATCAGCATAGTTACGAGGGTTAGCAGCATCAATTGTATGCTCACTTCCACGTAATGAGTTATTGGTTAAGGTGACATAAACCTCACCATTCTCTGGGTTTACTGCAACCCATTCTGGACGATCCATTTTGGTTGCACCAACTGCATCACCTGCTAAACGGGCATTTACCAATACATCAGCTTGATCTGTAAATTTGTATTTTGAATAATTAGCAATTAATGGATTGGAGATATTGAGTTCAATCCACTCACCAGACGTCTTTTGAGTTGCTTCATTAAAGTTAAATTTAGCAACATAGAATTTACCGTTATTCATATATTTATCACCAGCAGCATAACCGCCGTTGATATCTTTAGGGTCCCAAACCGCATCTGAAACAAATTTATAGATATATTCGCCTTGAGAGTCATCCCCCATATAGAAGGCTAGTGGTTGCCCAGGAATGGCACGACTCACACGGCAATCTTCATGAGCGAAACGTCCAAGAGCTGTACGTTTTACTGGGCGCTGACGACCATCAAATGGGTCAATTTCAACAATCCAACCAAATGTATTTGGTGAGTTTCTAAAATCTTGAGTTGCAGAAGATGCAGAGACTTTGGTTAACCAGCGCTCATAGACATCTTGAGGGAATAGTTGTGCTTGAACAGTGTGCCACTTATAAGAACTATTTGAAGCAATTTTATAACGTTTTAATGACTCCAAATCCTTTTCAGAACGATCTTTGTCATCGCGAGTAAAGTATTGATTAAAGTTTTCTTCGGTGGTTAAGTACGTGCCCCAAGGCGTATAACCGTTACCACAGTTATTGATCGTACCTAATGTAAATGTGCCTTCTGGACTGATCTTGGTCTGCACCAATTCATGCCCTTTTACAGGACCAGCGAAATCGATTGGTGTTGCAGCTGTAATTCGACGGTTGAATACAGAGCGTTTATTTAGAGTGACTTGTTGAGTTGTTGGATTTTTTTGTACTTCAATCACTGAAACGCCGTGACAGTTGATTTCACGTAATGCTTCATCTTCAGAACGAATATCCGCTGAAATGGTATTATTCGCTGGATGTAAAATTGCTTTGTTATCTACATATTCATGGTTGAGTACCAGTAAACCTACATTTGACTCATTTTGATCATAACGGCTATTTTTCATGCCGAAATATGTCATACCGTCATGACATTCACCTGAACGCATGGTAAATGAAGCACCACTCGGAATATTATCTGCATCCCATTCAGGCATACCTTCAAAAAGCGGGTCTCCTAGTGCATAAATAACACGTGCTTCATATCCTTCAGGCACTGTGAATTCATTTTTAATATTTTTATCAACCGCTTTAAATGTTAGTTCAGTTGGCGTTTTTGATTTGTCGAATTCAGGTAGTGAAGGATTTGAGTTGTTATTGTCATTGTCGTCACTGTTACAGCCTGCGACTGAAGCCGCTACTGTCAATGCTACTGCACCACCAGCAGTCTTCTTAATGAGATCTCTACGCGTAATTTGCTTTTCAAGTAAATGGTGAAATTCTGGATTCCCCGAATCATTGCTATCGTAATCATCGTTAAAAGGTATTAAATCAGTCATGTTCGTTCCTAGCATCTTGCTTGGTAGTTTTTAGCGTCACAAACAACTTAATGCGCAATCATGACAATCAAATGATAGATTTATGTCAGTTGAATTAAGCTTTTATTTAAAGAGTATGAAAAAGGCGAGTCTTAAGACTCGCCTATGTTTAAAAGGGTCAAAATATCAAAGTATTGACTTTGCTCTTCTATTTTCGAGTAATTTTCCAAAGAAAAGTCCCAATTCAAATAACATCCACATTGGTATCGCCAACATAATCATCGATAGTGCATCAGGTGGCGTCACAAACATAGAAACGAAGAAACAACCTACAATAATAAAACGTCTTTTTTCAACCAATTGTTCTGTGGTAACTACCCCAATCATAATGAGTAATAAAGTCACAATTGGAATTTCAAAAGTTAAACCAAAAACCAAGAATAACTTTAAACAGAAACTCAGATAGCTATTAATGTCAGTCATGGGTGCTACCGTTTCAGGTGCAACGCTAATGAAAAAATGTAAAATCGAAGGGAGGGCTACAAAGTAAGCAAAAGCAACACCCGCATAAAATAATGTAATACTTCCGATGAGTAATGGTAGAGCTAAAGCTTTCTCATTTTTATATAGCGCCGGTCTGACAAAAGCCCATATTTGATAAATGATAAATGGCATGGCGATCATTAGAGCAACGAAGAAGTTTAACTTAAATGGTGCCATAAATGTCGCGGTGACATCAGTTGCAATCATTGATGAATTTATTGGGAGTTGAGCTCTAAGAGGCTCAGACATCATTTGATAGCTTTGATTTGCAAATGGTAATAAACAAAAGAATAAAACGAGAATGACCCCAACTATTCTAAATAAATATTTTCTTAAAATAATAAGATGCTTGGTTATTGGCATTTCTTCAAGCTGAGGATTATCTTCATTTGAAGAGATGATATTTGGGAGAGTATTGTGACTCATACTGCCTCCGCTAAGACTACATACGGTTTATTGTGTTGCGCCGAATTTTGAATATGAATAAAACTTTGCTTAGGTGTAGCGTGTCCTCTAAAAGGAACTGCTGTACTTTGCTGAACGCTTAAATACACATAAATAGATCTTGTTTCAGAGAGAACCTGTTGATCGATAGGTGGATTTAAATATTCATCGCTTAATACTGTGTGTTTTTCAATTTCCTGCATTTGCGCTTTCATTTTTTCTTCTAATTCTTGAATGCGCTTCATTTCAGTCTGCATTTGTTCTTTAAGTTCAGACATTCTTAGTTCACGATCAATATCATTTTGTACATTGCTGACCATACGCTTAATTTTGCCATACCATTTACCAGCAAATCGCGCACCCTCAGGAAGCTTTTCAGGTCCAAGAACAAGCAATGCAATGATGCCAAACATTAATAGTTCAGCCATACCAATATTCAGCATTACTGTTACCTACCTTTAATGTTTCGCTGTTGAGTTCAAATCATGAGATGTTTGATGTTCAATCGTGCGTGGTTCTTTTAATTGAGCAGATGTGCTCTGGTCTTCGTCATCCTTAATTGATTTTTTAAAATCTTTAACCGCACCACCAACATCTTTACCCAAATTTTTTAGCTTAGACGTACCGAACAAAAGTAAAACGACAATTGCGAAAATAAGTACGTGCCAAATTGATAATCCAGCCATGATATATTCCTTATTGAAAATGATCTTGAATGATTTCAACAGTTCTTTATGACAGCAAGTTGACGGAATTATTTCAGTTTGAAGTCATGGATTTTTTATGTGTGCAAGAGACTTATTCTGAAGTGAAATAGATGTTGTGCTAAGATGAGAAAAAATCTATTTCATATTTAATATGGTTCTTCTACTCCCACTAGTCTCCTTTCTCATCGGCTATTTTGGCGTAGAATATTTACAAAAAATTCGTCCCTTTATGGCGATGTTGTTGGCGAAAGTGCTGATTCCTCTCATCATTATTTACAATATGGTGTTTTACCAAGAGGGCAGTATATGGTTGATGTTATTTAGTTTTATCGCTTCATTTTTGCTGTATTTATTTGTTTATTACCGTACAAAAGACAAATTAGTCTCCTTATGTTCCAGTTACCTGAACATGGCTTGGCTTGGCTTTCCATTTGCATTCGCTATTTTTGGTGCGCAAGCATCTAGTCCTATGGTTGCACTTTATGTCGGGGGCTCTATTTTTGGTAATATTTGTGCAGTGACCGTATTAAGTGCTGAAAAGCAGTCTGCGATGGAGATTTTGAGAAAATTGACTTTCTCTCCACCGATTTTAGCTTTATTAGTTGCTGGTTTTCTTTCGTTATGGAATGTTAGTCATTTTCAGCAGAATGCAATGATTCAATCATTGTATATATTGGATAAGTGGTTAATGACCTTTACAGGGATGTGTGTCCTTGGGATGTGGTTATCTCAAGTAAAAATTCACTTGTCCGATTTAATTGAAAGTTTAAAACTTGCTTTGATTAAATTTCTATTTGGTTTAGTGTGCTGTGCGGTAGCCTATTTTCTTCTACCGATTCCTCACGAACTGGTTGTTATTGCACTGATGTCTATGTTTTTTTTATTACCACCCGCAGCGAATATTGTTGCTTTAGAAACACATTATTCAGGAACAGGTGTTTCAGCCCAATATATCGCAGCGGGTACCATCGTAAGTTGCATGACAATTGGTTTATTTGCCATGGTTTATCATGGACTGATCGTTTAGTTCGTTTCGAGGCTTGCTTTGAATAACTGCATGGCTTGACCACGATGACTGATCTTATTTTTGTCTTCTTTGGTCATTTCAGCGCTACTAATATTGAGTTCAGGTAGCCAAAACAGTGGGTCGTAGCCAAAACCATTTTTGCCACGTGCTACTTCCAAAATTTCACCTTTCCAGATTCCTTGGAAAATCTGAGGTAAAGGATCTTCAGCGTGTTGAACTAAGGCGAGTACACACACAAACATCCCTTCAATCACGTCACCATTGTTACGTAATGGTGCTAAATCTGCCAGTAATTTAGCATTATTGGCAGCATCATCGCCATGCTCACCAGCATAACGTGCAGAGTAAATACCAGGAGCACCACCAAGTGCAGGGATGCAAATACCTGAGTCATCTGCTATAGCTGGTTTACCCGAAATCTTAGAAGCATGTCGTGCTTTGATAATGGCATTTTCTACAAAACTTAACCCATCTTCCACCGCATCCTCAATGTTCAGTTGTCCTTGAGGCACAACGTTAACAGGGAGTTTTAATTCTTCAAATAACTTTTCGAACTCAGCTATTTTCCCTTTATTGTTGCTCGCTAAAACCAAAGTACCTTGATCTAACCAATCTTTAGACGCCATGTTGAATCACTTTCTGTTTCAAATTTGAAGCTATTCTAACGGATATTTGCGATGATACAGATGAACTCATCTTTAAAATAACCAATCATTAAACATGAGAAATTTAAATAGCATTCATATTCGTCAAGCAGAGATCGCAGATGTTGAAAATATTGCGTCCTGTATTGCTTTAGCTTTGAACCACTTTGATGAAATACCAAAAAGTAAGTCCCTATTTTCAAAATAAGCTCTTGTATCGCACATCAATCATCAAGAGATAAAATACTTTGTTGCAGAATTAAAGCAGTCGCTTGTTGGGATGATTGCTTACAAACAACCCACTCATATTTTTCATTTTTTTGTTCATCCAAATCTGCAATTTCAAGGCGTTGGAACTCTTTTATTTAATTATGTGTTAGATCAATTAAATCAAACGGATATCCAGCAGATAACAGTCAATGCGCATATAGGGGCTGTTCATTTTTATAAAAAATTAGGTTTTACTTCACAGAGTGAAGTGGACATATTCGAAGATCTGAAATTCATAAGAATGAAGAAGATGATCGAATAAAAAAAGCACCGATAGGTGCTTTCTTCAAACTTATAAGCGTTACTAACGGCTTTGAATCCATTGATCAGCACGATCACGTGCAGTACGAATTTGTTCTGGTGTCAGGTTGGCAGCCAAAGCCGTCTTTTTTGTCTCAGACATATTGATCACTTTATTATCTAACATGCCATCACGTGTAGAAAGCTCATACCATTGGTAAGCACTCATATAGTTTTTCTTTTGCTCTTCCATAACGGCTAAATTGAAGCTTGCACGATTGTCACCATGACTTGCTGCTTTTTCGAAGTATTGGCGAGCTAAGGTTTCATTTTTAGCAACACCAATACCGTCAGCATACATACGACCCACATTCAGCTGAGCAGATGAAATACCTTGATCGGCTGCTGCCTTATACCAAACGAAAGCTTGCTTTAGGTCTTTAGCAACATCTTTACCATGTTGATAATGTGTTGCCAGATAAAACTGGGCAGCCGGTTGACCTGCTCGAGCAGCTTTTTGGAGCTCAGATACAGGCATACGTGAATACTGTGCAGCTAGTGCAGAAGTTGATGGTTGTTGAGGTACATAATCTGCATGAACTTGGAAACTCAACAACCCTAGAAATAATGAAGTACCTAAGAATAACTTTTTCATAGAGCGCTCACTCGATAAATCGCGACCTCGCCAAACAAGTTCGGGATATGCTTGCTGAGCAAACTCCCTTGTTGATTCCCATTCACGGCTAAACGGTCAATAATTTTAATTTGATTCTCAGCACAAAGTGCTTCGAAATCCTTAAACGTGCACAGATGGATATTTGGAGTGTTATACCACATATAGGGTAAGGCATCCGAAACAGGCATTTTCCCTTTTAAAGCAAGGAAAGAGCGTGTTTTCCAGTGTGCAAAGTTAGGAAAAGTAATAATTGCTTGTTTCCCAACACGCACCATATCGCGCAAAAGCACATCAGGTGCATCTACAGCTTGCAAAGCTTGTGCCATGACAACATAGTCAAATGACTGGTCTGCAAAGCGTCCCAAACCGAGGTTCAAGTCTTGTTGGATGATATTTAACCCTCGACTGACTGCAATTGCAATCTTTTCTTGATCGATTTCTAATCCGTATGCACGAATGTTGTGCTTTTTGCTCATATGAGCCAGTAACTCACCATCGCCACAACCAAGATCTAAAATGCTTGAATCAGGTTTAATCCATTTTTCTGCAAGCTTCTGATCGATACGCATTACACGGTCTCCTTAGGGGTTGAAGCAAGATGGTCTACACCACCTAAGAAAGCCCTTAAAGTTTTGACATATAAAGGGATAGGGAACAAGAACGAGTCATGACCTTGTTCTGCATCAATATCAACATAGCTCACAGGCTTATGATTGGTAATCAATGCATCCACAATCTCAACAGATCGGGAAGGAGAGAATCTCCAATCCGTAGTAAATGAAATCACAAGGAATTTACATTTTGTATTCGACATTGCTTTAACTAAAGATTGTTCATACTCACGAGAAGGATCGAAGTAATCCAAAGCTTTAGTCATGATCAAGTAGGTGTTCGCATCAAAGTTACGACTAAATTGTTCACCTTGATAGCGAAGATAACTTTCAACTTGGAATTCAACATCGAAACCATACATGAATTTGCCAGATTTTAAATCACGACCAAATTTTTGTTTCATGGCTTCTTCAGAAAGGTAGGTAATGTGACCTACCATCCGCGCTAGAATAAGGCCACGTTTAGGATAGCTGTCTTTTTCTAAATAGCGACCATGATGAAAATCAGGATCAGACAAAATGGATTGGCGCGCGACCTCATTAAACGCGATATTTTGCGCTGAAAGTTTAGGTGCACTGGCAATAATGACACAATTATTTAATCGGTCAGGATAATCTACAGACCACTGAAGTGCCTGCATGCCTCCCAAAGAGCCACCAATAATAGAGTGCCAAACAGTGATACCAAGACGATCAGACAGCATTGCTTGAGTTTTAACCCAATCGCGCACGGTCACTAATGGAAAATCTGGACCATAAGGACGATTTTCATTTTCAGGATTTGGGGAGGTTGGTCCTGTTGAGCCGTTACAACCACCAATATTGTTTAATGCCACCACAAAAAATGTATTGGTATCAATTGCTTTGCCTGGCCCAATACAAGCATCCCACCAACCTGCTTTTTTATCATCTTCATGGTGATAACCAGCAGCATGATGATGACCAGAAAGCGCATGGCAGATCAAAATTGCATTAGATTTATCTGCATTGAGTGTGCCATAAGTTTCGACCATCAATTCGAAACGTGGTAAAACGCGGCCACATTCTAATGCGAGTGGTTCTTCAAATTGGAACTTTTGTGGAACAACAATGCCCACTGAGTCAGCTGGAAAAGACACAGGATAAATTCGCCTAAAATCTTAAGTATGAATAAATAAAAGGATACCACTTGAGGGTATCCTTCTAAAGCCATTTTCGTGCTAAATATTATTGCTAATATTTATACTGCCGCAGCGATCACTTGATCTGTGCTCAAAACACCTTGATCAATTAAACGATTTGTACATGCAATAATTCCTTCAATAGATGAAGTCACGATGTTGTCATGTACACCAGCACCGAATGCTGATTTACCTGTACCTTTGACTTGAAGTTCAATTAGTGCCAACGCTTTAGCATTTGCACCAGAACCAATGCTACGTTCTTCATAGTTCACAACATCGATTGGCAACTGTAAAGCATCTAAAATTGCAGAGATTGGTCCGTTGCCTTCACCACGTAGATGTTGAACTTGACCACCGACTTCAATATCTAATTCAATGACTTGATTGCCATTTTCATCAGATAATCGATAGTTTTTCGCGACATAATGTTTATCTTTCTGATTCACATATGTACTTTGGAATAAACTCCAAATTTGCTCAGCAGAAACTTCTACGCCTTCTTCGTCAGCTACCTGTTGCACGACTTGCGAGAACTCAATTTGTAAGCGACGTGGTAATACGACGTTGTAGTTCGACTCTAACAAGTATGCGATACCACCTTTACCTGATTGTGAATTGACACGAATGACTGCGTCATAATCACGTCCCAAATCTTTAGGATCAATTGGTAAGTAAGGCATGTCCCAAATTTCTTCGTTTTTCTGGAACTCAAAGCCTTTTTTAATCGCATCTTGGTGTGAGCCAGAAAATGCAGTAAATACTAAATCACCCGCATATGGATGACGTGGATGAACGGGTATACCTGTACATTCTTCAATAGTAGAAATGATTTCATTAATATTTGAAAAATCTAGATTTGGAGCGACACCTTGGGTATACATATTTAATGCAATCGCTGCAACGTCAACGTTACCTGTACGTTCACCATTACCAAATACACAACCTTCCACACGATCAGCACCAGCCATGATCGCTAACTCGGATGCTGCAATACCGCATCCACGGTCATTGTGACAGTGTACAGAAATAATAACACCATCGCGGCGTTGTAAGTTGCGATGCATCCATTCAACTTGGTCAGCGTAAATATGAGGTCCAGAAACTTCTACAGTCGCTGGTAAATTCAAAATAACCTTATTATCTGGACGAGCGTCCCAAATTTCAGTGACAGCATCACAGACATCTTTTGCAACTTCTAATTCAGTTGCGGTAAAGCATTCAGGAGAGTATTGGAACACCCATTCAGTTTCAGGGTATTGCGCTGCATATTCTTTCACTTTTTGAGCCGCATTCACCGCTAAGGCTTTTGCACCCGCTACATCAACATTCAATACTTTTTGGCGGAATGTTGGTGAGTTTGAATTATAGATATGCACAATTGCACGTTTTGCACCTTGTAATGATTCAAATGTACGTTGAATCAAGTGATCACGAGCTTGAACTAATACTTCGATATAGACATCATCTGGAATATGATTTTCTTCGATTAATTTACGGGTAAAGTCAAAATCAATCTGTGAGGCAGATGGAAAGCCAATTTCAATATGTTTGAAACCAATTTTCACCAACATTTGGAACATCTTGAATTTTTGTTCGATGTTCATTGGTTCGAAAATAGCTTGGTTACCATCACGAAGGTCGGTGCTCATCCAGATAGGCGCTTTATTAATTTCGTTATTTGGCCATTGACGGTCAGGTAAGTCTACACGTTGGTACATGCGACGGTATTTTTTGCTTGGATCAGCCAACATCATGAGATAACTCCTTTCATAGCACAACATGCTTGGGTCTTGTGTAAAGGCACTGCGCTATTTATATCGATTGTGTCTATTCTATCAATTTACAAGTGGCTTACTGCATCATTTTGCTGAATTCTCTAAAAATCTTTTGAATATATAGAGCTTAGCTATACCGTCACAGTGCTTGTAAATTCTTTCTTTTATTATAGTGCGATCTTCAAGAGAATTATTCCCTGATTTAGATCAAAGTATGATGAATGTGAAATTTTTTTTCACAATATATTTTTTTTTAATAAAATTTTTCATTATAAAAATTAACGATGAAAAATAAATTAGAGTTCTGCCCATTTTCGAATTAAATTGTGATAGAGGCTCGTGAGTTTGATGACTTGCTCATGTTGATCTCCTAATGCCATACGAAGTTGCTGAATAGATTGATCTAAAGTAAATAACATATGTCGATTTGAATCATCTCGAATCATACTTTGTACCCAAAAAAATGATGCCAAGCGACAACCCGATTGGATAGAAGTGACCTCATGTAAGCTAGTAGATGGATAAAGTATCAAATCTCCTGCAGGGAGTTTGACTTCGTGATATCCATAAGTATCTTCAATGACTAATTCACCGCCGTCATATTCGTGCGGATCACTCAAGAATAAGGTACAAGATAAATCTGTTCTCAAGCGTTCTTGTGAGCCTTGAACTCTGCGAATCGAATTGTCGACATGAAAACCGAATGATTGATGCTGTTCATAGCGATTAAACAGAGGGGGAATGATATCTAGTGGAATTGCTGCTGATAAGAATAAAGGATGTTGACCTAGGGATTCTAAAATAATATCACCTAGATGTTTGGTTAGGGGATGATCATTGGAAAGTTGATGATTATGTTTCACTGTTGCAGAGAGTGTTCCAGCTGTTACCTTTCCATTGACCCAATCTACTTTAGACATTTCTTCACGAAAATATCGAACTTGTTCGGGGCTTAGAATATTTGGAATATGATGAATCACTACGATCACTCACTGCTTTAGGTGATGAAAAGCATAGCTTGTATAGAGCTATGCTGAAATGAAATTAAAACTTGAAATTTAAAGACAATACAGCATTTCGACCTTCAGCTTCAGTTGCATAATGCGAAGCATAAGCTTTCGTGAAATAACGTGTATCTGAGAGATTATTGACGTTCAATTGAAGATCAATATCTGAATTTACTTGATAGCGAGCCATGGCGTCATAACGCACATAGCCTGGTACAAATTTGGTATTTGCAGCATCTCCATACACTCGATCCATAGCTAAAACACCAGCACCTAATTGTAATTTAGGGAGAACTTGGTAAGTTGTCCACAAAGTGGCAGAGTGTTTTGCGACATTTTGGACTTGGTTACCATTAGTTGGGCTAGCCGAATAACTTCCATCGCTATTTTTGACATAACCTGCATCAACAATTTCACTATCTAAATATGTGTATCCTGCAGATAAAGCCCATTTATTTGTGATATTGCCGTTTAAGCCTAATTCAAGGCCATCAACACGTGTCTCACCAATATTTCTTGTAAATCCATCACTATCTAAAGCGCGAGTATTTTCTTTTTCTGTACGGAAAATAGCAGCTGTAAGATTAATTCTGTTATTCAAAAGGTCCCATTTGGTTCCGATTTCATAGGTTTTGACTTCTTCAGGTTTGAGGTTGTTAATTGCTCTTGCTTGTGCATCAGTCGTATTTCGTCCTGGGACACTTAACCCTTCTGAACCATTACCAGCATCGATTCCAACGGGATTAGCTGAAGTCGCATAGCTTGCATAAATTGATCCATTTTCTCTTGGTTTAAAAGTTAATCCAGCTTGATAATTGAAGAAATCGTGTTTTGAATTATATTTTGTTCCTGCTTGAATTGCTGAAGTGCCTGAACCAGTATCTTGATTGTATTTCATTTCAGTTTTGAATTCATCCCAGCGAATACCAAGGTCAAGGAGCCACAGAGGATTAAGCTCAATATTATTTAGGGCATATACTGATTGTGTTTCAGATTTGATCATCATGACATTTGGATTCGCTTGAACTTTACCTAGCCAAGCATCATTCGAATTGGGGTTATAAAGATCAGTACACCAACCATTTGAAATATTTAATGAGCATGCATTATTAGCACCACTACCGCCTATTAACGTGGTATTAGGGTCGGTTACAATGTTTGTGCCGCGTTCAGAATCTTGTTTACTGTATTCAGCACCCAAATTGAAATTATGTTTTATGATGCCTGTTTGGAATTTACCTGTTAATGCGAGTTGATCTGTAAAACTGTCAGTGGTTGTTAGGTTGGTATTTAGACGACGCCAAACTTTTCCATTTGCGACGTTGCCCTGACTGTCATCTGGTTGAGTCCATAAGTAATTATTTTTTGATTTGCTATAGACAGCAGTATTCGTCAAGCTTAGATTTTCGGTAAAATCGTGCTCTAGCTTAAGGGTCCCAATTTGATTTTCTTGCTTTTGAAAATCACGATTTAACCAACCGTAGTATGTACCCTGTTGAACATCAACGGGTGAGCCGACGGTCGCTTTTCTGTCAGTGTCGTATTTATATGGAATACCTGAATCTGGCTTATCATCAGACTTTAGGTAGTAGTAGGCTAGTGTCGCTCGAGTGGGCGTGTCTAACCCAAAGCTAATACTTGGTGCAATACCAGCACGTTCATATTCAGCGCCATTATGTTGTCCCGCTTTTTCATTCTGGTGACCCATTGCCACGACACGAGTCGCAATACCATTCCCAAAATCTTTATTTGCATCTAATGTGATACGTGCATAAGCATCAGTACCGCCAGCAACAGAGCCTTGGAAAGCATCTCCAGATTTGGCTAATTTGGAAATTAGGTTAATACTACCACCCGTGGAACCTCCACCACCTAAAGTAGAGGCGGAGCCTTTGGTGACTTCAACCTGTTCAACGGCAAACATTTCTCGGTTTTGAGAAGTAGAGTTCCTCACACCGTCAACGTACATTGAACTTTCAGAGTTATAACCACGGATAAATGGACGGTCACCATTTGGGTTGCCACCTTCGCCCGCACCAAGCGTAATTCCTGGAACAGTTCTTAGAGCATCAGAAAGCGTAGTCACTTGAGTATCTTGTATCTGTTTTTGAGAAATAACAGAGATTGATTTTGGGGTATCGAGTAAGGGAGCAACGTATTTAGCGTTTGAGGATTTGTCGACTTTAAATGACTGCTCTGATTGAGCCTCGGATTTAATTGTTTCTAAATGCACTGTATCTTCTTGTGCAAAAGTTTGACCTGAAATAACAGCCAATGACGTTGCTATTGCAGATGAAACGATTTTTTTACGTGTCGTGATAAAGGCCATGTTTAACCTGATATGAATTTGTTTTCAGGTTGAGAATAATAATGATTCTTTTTTAGCTTTAACGGGTCTTAAAATTGATATTTGCGATTTAAGTTAAACTCAATAACGGAAGCTTAAATGTAATAATGTAATATTTTATGTATAAGTAAATGAATTTAAATAATATTGGAAAAATTAAAGTTTCTACATTTTTGTATGGCTATTTTTAATAGGGTTTTTTATTTTAATAAAATAAAAAACCCTGCTAGCGCAGGGTCTTTAAAAAATTTTGCTTAGAACTTAAAAGTTGTACTTAATTGTACACGACGACCTTCTTGAGTGTTGGTATAACGGTTGTAGTACTGATCATCTAAAGTAACATATTGAAGATCAACAAAATCTTTATCAAAAATGTTGTAGATAGCAACGCCGACATCTATATTATCATTCACAGTATAGTTTGTACCAAGGTGCCATTGGGTGTAACCTTTGAAATCACCTAACGCATTTTTAACATTGCCTTCTTCACGTAATTGGCTACTACGATATTCACCACGCAACCATAAGCTCATGTTATCAGCAGGCACATAGTTAACTAAAAGGTTTGCCACATGTTCTGCATTATCTATGTCATCGGTTGTATTACCCAAAGCATCGGTAAGTTCACCTTTAGTCCATGTATAGTTCGCCGATAACTTCCACTGGTCATTTAACTGATAACCTGCACCTACTTCAATACCATGAGATTCTGCTTCATCCGCATTATAAGGGCGAGCAAGGGTTAAGTTACGATTTGATGCGGTATTCCAATCTATGCCCCATTCTGCAAACTTGGCATTACATGCATCTACTGCACCAGAACAATCGAATTCAATTGGACGACCGTTATAACTCACCCCAGGCACATAAGTACCTTTCGCAACTAAATCAGCAATATCTTTATCCTGAATATGTACTAAAGAGTAACCAGCACCAACTGTTGTGATTTTATCTTTAGTCTTGTTTTGGAAGAATGTTAAGTTGGCATTAAAGCCAGCTTGGTTATCGAAATAAACACCAAGTTCGTAGTTTTCACTTGTTTCAGGCTCTAAGTTAGCGCTACCTAATACCGGTGCACGACCTTGGCTCGCAACGTTTGATAGACCTTGAGTTAATTGCTCTAAACGTGGCACTTTATAGCCTTCAGAATATCCACCTTTTGCAGTCCATTGTTCATTCACATTCCATACGACATATGCACGTGGTGTGAAGAAATCACCAAAGCTGCTGTGGTCGTCAAAACGCCCCCCTAAAGTTAAGTTTAAGTTTGGTAAGATGCTCCAAGTATCTTCAATAAATAAGCCATATTGGTCAAAAGACAGTTCAGGGTTGGCACGGCGGATGCCATCCTTAACGCTTGATTCCCACCACTGAGCACCAACGGTTAAGCTATGATTTTCAAATTTTTGGGTGCTAAATTTAGTATCGAAATAGGTGTCTTCACTTGTTAGTTTGCGATCATTGAAATTATTTTTTTCAGCAGCACTTAACATGCCTGCAGGGATTAGACGACCAATAGTTTCAGTTTCAACATGTGAAATGCTGCTCTCAAGCTTACCAAAGTCGGCATCCCATTCATGTGAGATATATCCTTTAGTACGTTCATATTCTTGGCTTGGGCCATAACCCTGTGTTGCTGATGGGGCTAATGGTTTACCAGAGTTATCAAGGTAAGTACCTAATTGACCGCGGCTGTTATCGAACCATTGTTGTGTATTTTCAACATCTAATGCAATTGTATGGTCAGCATGTGGTGTTAAAGTAATACGTGCACCTAAAGTTTCAATGTCAGACTTAGTCGGGCTATTACCTTGTGTTAAAGCACCATTTGGATCACTCAGATAAGATTGTTGACGCTCGGCTTTACGGCCACGTAATTGCACGCCAACTAAATCTTTAATTATAGGGCCAGAAGCAAACACTTCAGCTGAATATTGATTCCCAAAGTCAGAACTATTCGGGAGAATGGTACCATTAAGTGTTAATGATCCTGTCCATACATCTGAGACTTTTTTGGTGATAATATTAATTACCCCACCCATAGCATCTGAACCATAAAGGGTTGACATTGGACCACGAATAACTTCTATTCGTTCAATTGCAGAAATTGGTGGAATAAAATTATTATTTGATTCGCCGAAGCCATTAGGGGTGATGCTACCTACAGAGTTTTGCCGTTTTCCATCAATTAACACTAAGGTGTATTCTGCTGGCATACCACGCATACGGATATTAAGTGTACCTGTTTTACCAGCTGCTGGACTAATATCAACACCTTCAACTCCTTTAAGTGCATCAGCAAGAGAGGTTACACGTTTGGTTTTGAAATCTTCGCTTGTTAAAACTGTAATTGATGCAGGAGCATCTTTGATTTTCTGTTCGTAACCAGCTGCAGAAACTACAATTGTAGAAAGTTGATGAGCACTATTTTCATTTGTCGTATTTGCAAATGTTACACCGCTAGATAAAGCGAATAATGCAACTGTAAGAGGTTGAAGCTTAAACTTACTCATATTATGTTCTTCCGCTGGTATGAGTGATGCTTGAGGGCATGATCAAATTTGATGCAAATATTAATGATAAACTTTATCATTTGCAATAAAAAACAAACAATAATTAAGAAAAATGAATTGAATATGGTCAAACCTTGTGAGCAAAAAAAATATTCTCAGCTTTATAAAAAAGATGGTTTGAAAAAGGTATTTTGTATATCTTTGATTGTTGTCATATAATGTGGCACTTTAAAAATTGCAATTACTATTTCTATATCGAGGAAGCCATGCAAGTAACTTCTGAAGCGGTTTCGGGCGTAGCCCGTCGTTTAAATGTATCTGTACCGACGAGCCGTGTTAATGAGCAATTCGAAGCTCGTTTAAAACGTACTGCTAAAACAGTTAAGATCAACGGCTTCCGTCCAGGTAAAGTGCCTTTAAATGTTGTTCGTCGTGAATACGGCGCGAGCATTTACCAAGAAGTGGTAAATGATGTTATTCGTGACACAGTATTCGAAGCAATTCAACAAGAGAAAATCAATGCTGTAGGCATGCCTAACATTGAAAAAGTTGAAAACAAAGAAGATGCTTTAGTTTATGAAGCAACTGTTGAAGTTTACCCAGAAGTTTCAGTTAAGTTTGACGGTTTAGAAGTTGAACGTAAATCTACTGAAGTAAATGATAAAGATGTAGATCAAATGATCGAAAATCTTCAAAAGCAACGCGCGACTTGGACTGAAACAAAAGGCATGGCTAAAAAAGACATGCAAGTTACTTTTGATTTCGAAGGTTCTATTGACGGCGAAAAATTTGAAGGTGGTTCTGCTGAAGACTTCAAACTTGTATTAGGTTCTGGTCGTATGATCCCTGGCTTCGAAGACGGTATCGTTGGTATGAAGAAAGGCGAAGAGAAAGTAATTGATGTAACTTTCCCTGAAGATTACCAAGCAGAAAACCTTGCAGGTAAATCAGCTCAATTCAAAATCACAGTTAAGCTTGTTGAAAAACAAAAGCTTCCTGAGGTAGATGCTGAATTCCTAAAAATCTTTGGTTTAACTGAAGAAGAAGGTGTTGAGAAGTTAAAAGCTGACGTTCGCAAAAATATGGAACGTGAAGTGAAAAACGGTCTTCGCAATCAAGTGAAAGGTGCAACTTTTGATGCGCTTGTAGCTGCAAATGAAATTGAAGTACCTGCATCTATGTTGTCTCAAGAAATTGACCGTCAACGTCAACAAATGATCCAACAGTTTACTCAACAGTTTGGTGCTCAAGGCGCTAAAGCATTTGATTCAAGCATGCTTCCAGATGAATTATTCAAAGAGCAAGCTGAAAAATCAGTAAAATTAGGTGTTTTGGTGAGCAGTATTCTTGCTGAAGCAAAAATCGAAGTTGATCAAGCACGTGTAGAAGCTTATATCGAAGATATGGCGACTTCTTATGAAGATCCTACAGAAGTTATTGAATACTTCAAAAATGATAAGCAACAACGTGCACAAATCGAAGCTGTTGTTTTAGAAGACCAAGTTGTAGATCACATCTTAGCGTCTGCTAAAGTAACTGATAAAGCTGTTAGCTATGAAGAATTGTTGAAAGAACAACAAGCTCGTCAACAAGGCTAATCGGTTATCCGAAGGAAGAGGCGCTTAACGCGCCTTTTTTCTTGTAAAAAATATGGATCAACTTGTCCTGTATTCACAAAGCCTAATTAAAAAATATCTGATATTTAATGGTGAATATTTTGCATTTTCGACAATTATCCCTCATATTGTGAAAATGTATTGAGTGACAAAAAATTCAGGAATAAATAACGTATGTATGTTCCAACAATTGATAATGCTTTGGTTCCAGTTGTCGTAGAGCAATCATCTCGTGGTGAGCGTTCTTTTGATATTTTCTCGCGTCTTTTGCGCGAACGTGTAATTTTCTTAACGGGTGAAGTTGAAGACAATATGGCGAACTTAATCGTTGCGCAAATGTTGTTCTTAGAAGCTGAGAATCCAGAAAAAGATATTCATCTGTACATTAACTCACCTGGTGGTTCAGTGACTGCGGGTATGGCAATTTACGATACGATGCAATTCATCAAACCAGATGTCGTGACATATTGTATGGGCCAAGCAGCCTCAATGGGCGCTTTTTTATTGAATGCTGGTGCTAAGGGTAAACGTTACTGCTTAGAAAACGCTCGTGTTATGATTCACCAACCATTGGGTGGTTTCCGTGGTCAAGCTTCAGATATTGAAATTCATGCACGTGAAATTCTATTTATTAAAGAGCGTTTGAACCGTCTAATGGCTGAACACAGTGGCCAAGATTATGAAACTGTTGCACGTGATACAGACCGTGATAACTTTATGACCGCTCAAGCTGCAAAAGAATATGGTTTGGTCGATGAAGTTTTAACGAAACGTCCGCAACTTTAAGCTGTAAAGCATAGAAATTTATTTGGAGTGAAGATGTCTGAAAATCCTCAAGGACAAAAGCATTGTTCATTTTGCGGTAAAACGCAGTCTGAAGTGGGTAAACTCATTGCAGGCGAGGACGCTTACATTTGTAATGAATGTGTAGATGTATGCTTAGATTTAGTTCAGACGAGCCAGCAAGTCGAAACTGGTGAATGGGCAACTCGTCCATTACCTAAGCCGCATGAAATTCGTGCAGCTTTAGATCAATATGTGATTGGTCAAGACACTGCGAAAAAAACGCTCTCTGTTGCGGTATATAACCACTATAAACGTCTTAAAGTGACTCAATCAACTGCAAAGTCAGAAGATCGTGTAGAACTTGCTAAAAGCAATATCTTACTCATAGGACCAACAGGTTCGGGTAAGACTTTGTTGGCGCAAACTTTAGCGCGCTTATTAGATGTGCCATTTGCGATGGCTGATGCAACGACATTAACTGAAGCTGGTTATGTTGGTGAAGATGTTGAGAATATCGTTCAAAAATTGCTACAAAAAGCAGATTACGATGTTGAGAAAGCACAGAAGGGTATCATTTATATCGACGAGATCGATAAGATTACCCGTAAGTCTGAAAATCCTTCAATAACACGTGATGTTTCAGGTGAAGGTGTTCAACAAGCGCTTTTAAAAATGATCGAAGGCACGGTAGCTTCAATTCCACCTCAAGGTGGTCGTAAGCATCCACAGCAAGAGTTCATTCAAATTGATACGTCTAATATCCTGTTCATCTGCGGTGGTGCATTCTCTGGTTTGGAGCGTGTCGTGCAACAGCGTCAAGAAAAAGGTGGAATTGGTTTCACTGCTGACGTGAAGACTAAAGATGACTCTAAGAAGTTATCTGAATTATTTAGTCAGGTAGAAGCTGCCGATCTTGTGAAATTTGGTTTAATCCCTGAATTCATTGGTCGTCTGCCAGTGATTGCAACGCTCGAAGAATTGGACGAAGAAGCATTAATGCAAATTTTGACTGAACCAAAAAATGCATTAACGCGTCAGTATCAATATTTGTTCGAAATGGAAGATGTTGATCTATTATTTGAAGATTCAGCATTGCGAGCTGTTGCGAAAAAAGCACTTGAGCGTAATACAGGTGCACGTGGTTTACGTTCAATTCTTGAAAACGTCTTACTCGATACGATGTACGATTTACCAAGTCGCTCTGATATTGGTACTGTTGTGATCAATGAAGCTGTGATCAATGAAAATGCTGAACCAGAATATCGAACTGAGCGCCAACCTAAACAAGAACAACAAGTTGAAGAAAAGGTCGATTTAAAGATTTTAGATACTAAATCTGCTTAATTGATTGTAATTCATCAGAAACGCGTAAAAAGTCCCACTTTTTGCGCGTTTTTTGTTTTTAATCTCGGATTGAGATGATAATCTAACGATAACAAAAATATGACATAGAATAAAAAGTATTCGTGATGAGGGATAATCATGCGATCAACCGTAGCAGTGTGTGCTTTGAGTCTGTTTCTTGTGGCATGTCAGACACATAAAGGGCTTAACGAAAATAATCAAACTCATGTGGTTTCAACGTTAAAACCGGTAGATTTTAGTGAGAAAAAAACTTTTATATCTCAGAAGCTAGATCAATATAAAGTTGCAGGATTTGATCTGGGCTCATGGGTAAATCAAAAACCAGGACAGTTTTTCAGCCGTGTAAAACCTCAACATCAGCAAGCCGCAGTGTTGTATCTGTACCGTCCTGATAGTAAGTGGAATCGTCAGGAAATTATTGCACCGAGTTTTTTTCTAAATGGTAAGCGCATTCCGAGTTTAATCAGCAATCATTATTATTGGATAGAGCTGGCTGAAGGGGATTATCAACTTAGTATTAGTCGACCTTTAACTGTGATGCATTTTCAAAAACCTTTGGTTGCAAGTTTTAGTGTTAAAGCGGGGCAGCAGTATTTCTTAAAATATGAAGAAGAACAGTTTCGAGGTGGACCAAATGGTAGTGAAGATCTCCTCAGAGTTGGACCATTGATGCAAATGCCAACAAAACAGGCATTAAGAGAAATTGGCATGACTCAGTTGAAAACGCCTGGGCTTAACTATGTTGCCGTTATTCAACCGAACGGAACATTGCAAAAATCAAAAGAAAAAATTAAAAATAAAGAATATAAAGCCAGTGATGATGTGCGCTTAACAGAACCTTTTAAGATATATGATCCACGCACATGGTAACTCTGATTCAGCAGAATGGTTTTTAGCTTATTTCGAGTCAGTATGAATACTTTGTTTTTGTAGTTGTTCTAATTTCTTTTGGACTTCAGCAAAATTCTTTTCTGTAGATTGTAAAGAGCCTGCAAGTTGTTGATTCAGGATTTTCATGGATTCTTGAGCAACAAGTGGACCTTTATTTAAAATGGATTGACCTGTTGGAGAGGAATAAAAGTCGATCTGGGCTTGAACTTCTTGGGCATCATAGACATCTTTATAAATTTTGAGATAGATCGGTTTAAGTTTTTCCCAAGAAGTTTGCTTAATATTTTCTTGGTGAATTTTATCAGCCAGCTCATTGGCAATAACTTGTTGTTGTGGTGTTAATTTTTCGGCCTTAACAATATTTTGAACAATGCTATAGGCCTGTTGATCAATTTGAGGTCGGATTTGTTTAAGTGTACTTTGTAAGAGCTGATCTAAATTCAATACTTGTATGAGTTTTTCGATTTGTTGATCAGTCGCTTGAGCTGCCATAACCGCAGGTGAGCAGATCATGCATCCGCTCAAAAATAATGTTCTTAAAATTTTCATGAGTATTCTCGGTATAAAAAAGCACCCTAATGATAGAGTGCTTTTTGAACTTGAGACAAGTCGAATATTATTTATTGTGCAGCTGCATCTACAACTGGAATTTTACCAATTTTAGCCTGCCAAATTTTTGGTGCAGTTGCGTGAACTGATGTTCCGTTAACGTCTACTGCAACAGATACAGGCATATCTTTAACCACGAACTTATAGATTGCTTCCATACCTAAATCTTCAAAAGCGACAACTTCCGCTTCACGAATTGCTTTAGATACGAGATATGCAGCACCGCCTACAGCCATGAGGTAAGTTGCTTTATTGTCTTTGATAGCTTCAATCGCAGCAGGACCGCGGTCCGCTTTACCGATCATACCGAAAAGACCAGTTGCTTCTAAAACTTGACGTGTGAACTTATCCATACGTGTTGCAGTTGTTGGACCTGCAGGACCTACAACTTCGTCACCCACTGGATCAACAGGACCAACGTAGTAAATGAACTTACCTTTAAGGTCTACAGGAAGCTCTTCACCGTTGTTTAACATATCAACCATACGTTTGTGCGCAGCGTCACGACCTGTATAGATTGTACCGTTAAGAAGAAGCGTATCACCTGGTTTCCAAGAGTTCATTTCTTCTTGTGTGATGTTATCTAAGTCAACACGTTTAGAAGAAGATGAGTCCCAAGTGACTTCAGGATAGTCTTCAAGTTTAGGTGCAATAATATTCGCAACACCTGTACCGTCTAGTGTGAAGTGTGCGTGACGAGTCGCAGCACAGTTCGGGATCATACCGACTGGTTTACCCGCAGCGTGACAAGGGTAGTCTTTAATTTTGATGTCTAGAACAGTCGTTAAACCGCCAAGACCTTGTGCACCAATACCCAGCGCGTTTACTTTCTCGAAGATTTCGATACGAAGTTCTTCAAGTTTATTTTGTGGACCACGACGAAGAAGCTCGTCCATGTTGATCTCTTCCATCAATGCTTCTTTAGCAAGCATCATGGCTTTTTCAGCTGTACCACCGATACCAATACCGAGCATACCAGGAGGACACCAGCCTGCACCCATGGTTGGTACAGTTTTCAGTACCCAGTCCACGATTGAATCAGATGGGTTTAACATTGCAAGTTTAGATTTATTTTCTGAACCACCGCCTTTTGCTGCAACAGTGATATCTACTTTGTTACCTGGAACAAGTTTATGGTAGATCACAGCAGGGGTGTTGTCTTTCGTATTCTTACGGCCAAAAGCAGGATCAGCAAGTACAGATGCACGAAGTACGTTAGAGTTTTCTAAGTAACCTTGGCGAACACCTTCGTTAATCGCGTCGTCTAAGCTCATTGTTAAATCAAATTTAACGTCCATGCCCACTTCAACGAATACGTTGACGATACCAGTATCTTGACAGATCGGACGGTGACCTTCGGCACACATACGTGAATTGATTAAGATTTGTGCGATCGCATCTTTGGCAGCTTTGTTTTCTTCACGGTCATACGCACGACTCATTGCTTGGATGAAGTCTTGTGGATGATAGTAAGAAATGAACTGAAGCGCATCTTTAACGGATGTGATCAAGTCGTCTTGCTTGATAATAGTTGTCATACAAATATCTCTTGAGCGGGCTGATAGCTAGCGGGCTAAATTATAAGACAAAATGATTAAGTTGTGGCTGTTTTGCTGAGGATTTGACCGAAAGTTTACGAGAAAGGTGGGCTGTTCTAAAGGTTTTGCTTGATATATTCATCATATCTGGAGTGAACTTTCCAGATTGGGCTATTTGCTTCCACTGTTGATATTTTGGGGGTATTACTGTAGCTGCTATCTATGCTCTACAATAAGATCGAGTTGTAAGCTTTATATTCGCTTTTTTGTGTAGAGGTGTCTAAAAATCATCGACCTATCAAGTTAATTTACCTCTTCATTTATCCACCTTTAAAGAAGGCAAGTTCTAAAGCACGATATTCAGAAATCTGATACCCGACTTTGTTTTGCATTAAGTAGTAAAATTTTTCAAACATCATCTCATTTTTCAACTGATCAAGAAGTGTCAAATATGCTAAATACGTTTCTGGTTGTTTAAAAATTTGATGATGGGGCTTACTCTCGCTTAAAAATCTGAATACTCGGCTATCCCAAATTGCATATTGTTCGGGGTGAATAAAGTGCAATAGTTTAGATACGCTCACCAGTGAATTATTGAACGCACTTTTGAGAATTTTAAGCTCTTCAACTGTGATGCGATGACCCTGTTTGAATTTATTCAAAATAAGGATTAGATCATCTGCTGAAGTTAAATCAATTTTTTTTTAAATCGTAGGCATCCATGAATAGGTGAAGCTGATCCCGATCACAATGTCATCTAAAGTTAGGGTTTCGCTACTTTTGAAAAAGTTCAAAAAATAAGAATAAGCAAGTAAATAGTTTTCCTGATCTTTGTTAAATTGATTTGCGATTTCAAAGATTTGTTTAAATATTTCTGAATGACTTTTCAATGTTAAGGGCATATGACTATCATTTTAATATACAGAAAAAACAAATCTATTTGATTTTATTGATGTCTCAAAATAAAAAACCACCCCATCTTTCGAAAGGGTAGGTAACGCGGAGACATCAATTGTTAGAAGCTTAAGATGCCAATTGTTGATCTGCTTGAATGGCAGTCAATGCAATGGTGAATACAATGTCATCGACCAAAGCTCCTCGAGATAAGTCATTGACTGGCTTATTCAAACCTTGCAACATTGGTCCAACACTCACCACATTGGCAGAGCGCTGAACAGCTTTATAAGTGGTATTACCTGTATTAAGATCTGGGAAAATAAAGACATTGGCACGTCCAGCCACTTGAGAGTCAGGAGCCTTAGAACGTCCCACACTTTCGACAGATGCAGCATCATATTGAAGGGGGCCATCGATCAATAAATCTGGACGACGTTCTTTTGCGATGCGTGTTGCTTCAGCAACTTTTTCAACATCAGCACCTGTGCCAGATGTACCGGTTGAATATGAAATCATGGCAATACGTGGATCAATACCAAACGCTTTGGCTGAATCGGCAGATTGAATCGCGATTTCAGCAAGTTGCTCTGCATTAGGATCTGGATTGATTGCACAGTCACCATAAACATACACTTCATCTGGTAATAACATAAAGAAAACAGACGAAACTAAAGAGTAATCAGGTGCCGTTTTAATCAACTGAAATGCAGGGCGAACTGTATTGGCTGTGGTATGAACTGCACCTGAAACTAATCCATCCACTTGATCTAGTGCTAACATCATCGTTCCAAGAACCACTGTATCTTGTAACTGTTCTTTCGCTTGCAGTGCATTTAACTTGCCTTTACGCAACTCTACCATTGGCGCAATATAGTTGTCGCGGATGAGGTCTGGATCAATGATTTCTAAATCATCAGGTAATTCAATCCCTCGAGCTTTGGCTACATCTAAAACTGCTTCTGGTTTTGCCAGTAAGATACAGTGAGCAATACCACGTGATTGGCAGATCGCGGCTGCTTGAATCGTACGAGGTTCATCACCTTCAGGAAGAACAATTCTTTTCTTCGCTGCAATTGATTTTTGTACCAACTCATGACGGAATGCAGATGGAGAAAGACGTGGTTGGTATGAGCCATTCAGCAACTGCGTTACCCAATCCGCATCAATATGGCTAGATACAAATCGAGTGACTTGTTCAGCGCGAGCAGTATCATCTACAGGAATTTCATTGCTTAAATTAGCCAGTTGGGTTGCCGTTTCAAAGGTACTCAGTGGTGTGTGTAAAATAGGTAAGCCCTGTTTTATCGCAGCTTGGCAGAAAGCCAGTACTTGTTGATTAGGCGCATAATGTTCAGTCAGTACTAAACCTGCAAGAGGAATACCATTGCTGCTTGCTAAACTACTTGCAAGTAAGACATCAATACGATCTGATGCGCTAATAATCAGTTCACCTGCCGTGAATTTGTGCAGTTCGCGCTCGATATTTGAAGCGATCAAGCTACTATGCAGAACACGTCGTTGTGCAGCCTCACCTAAGTTAATCCATTCTGCTTGAATATGTTGCGCGATATCAGACATTCGCGGCACACTTAAAGTATTACTAAATGGTACTAATGCAATAACAGGAAGTTGTTCGGAACCAATCAGTGGATGTGTTTTTTGAATTTCCCCAACAAATTGTTGAGTCTCTTGTGTCAGACGAAGATTTGGATCAATGGTCACTGGAATCTGTGCAGACTCCTCGGACAGACCTTTGGTTCGCATGAAAAGCACACCAGCTGTTCGGTTGCTGTTTGCTCCACCAAAATTACGTAATTGGGTTTCTACTTTTTCTGCTGTATAGGCTGGTTGTTTGATATCAGCATTGCTCACAATGATGACTTTCGCATCTAGTGCTTGAGCAAGTTGAGCATTCAGTTCAGATGCAAAACTATCACGACTGTTTGGAACTAACCCTTCCACAATAATAAGATCATGTTTTTTAGCAATTTGACGATGTAGACGAACAGCTTCTTCTAATAACTCATCACTTTCACCAGCATTTAATTGCTGAACTACATTTTGATATGAGATTGGTTCAACTGTTTCGTTCTGAGAAACATGGCGGAATAACGCTGTGGTGCGATCGAAATTTTCAGCATGTACTTCTTGTGAAAATGGCTTCACAAAACCAGCTTTTACACCTTGACACTCAAGTGCATAAATTAAGCCTAAACACGCTGATGTCAGACCTACACCTTCACCAGTTGGAACAAGTACAATTGTTTTCATATCATCAAAATCTATATCTAAAAATAAAAAAGAAATATGTAAATATGTCTGAGCGGGCGACTACTTAAGCAGTCGCGGTTTCAAGTTCAGACTTTTTTTCAGATGAATTCACATCTCCGATTTGATTCACCACATGTTCTGTTTCTTGTGCAATACGTCCTTCTTCATCTGTAGGAATGACCCAAATTTGCGGACCAGTACCATTATCAATACGACCTTCAGTACCGCGAGCTAATTGATTATTTTTTTCTTTGCTAAAGTTAAAACCAAAATGTGGCAAATAAGATAATGTTTTTTCACGAATAAATGCTGAGTTTTCACCAATACCACCTGTGAAGAATAAGCCATCAAGACGAGGTAAACCACAGCTGAGTGCTGCTAATGATTTAGCAAGACGATAGCAGAATACTTCAATAGCAAGTGCAGCATCTTCATTGCCTTCTTCTGAAGCTTCGATAAGTGTTCGCATATCGTTTGACAGGTTTGAAAGTCCTAATAAACCAGATTGGCTATTGAGCATTCTGTCAATTTTGTAAATGTCCCATCCTAGGTTTTTGGCTAAAAAATTATGTAAACTTGGATCTACATCACCACTACGGGTACCCATCACTAAACCTTCGAGTGGCGTTAATCCCATAGAGGTATCAACACTTTTACCATTCCAAATTGCACAAGTAGAACTACCATTGCCTAAATGAGCGGTGAGCCAACCACCTTCACGGAAACTACCAGCAAGCTCAGAGCCACGATCTGATACATAGGCATGGCTTGTGCCGTGGAATCCATAGCGGCGAACATTATGTTCAGTGTATAAAAATTTTGGTACCGCATAACGATAGGCATGCGCTGGCATTGTTTGATGGAACGCTGTATCAAACACTGCAACTTGCGGTAAGTCTGGGAACAAACGTTTAGTCGCTTCGATCCCAACGAGATGTGCAGGATTATGTAATGGAGCTAAAGGTGTTGCTTCACGGATTTTTTCAATAATTTCATCGGTGATTAACTCTGCTTGAGTTAAAGAACCACCATGTACAATACGATGACCAATGGCATCAGGCTTGTGATTCGCTAAGCGAGATAATCCAACTTCAAGAGCTTCTTTGTGGTCTGCATTTGGAATACGAATATCAACTGGTTCGTTGCCTATAGTCACGCCTTTGATGCGCGCTTCTGGCGTACCTAAGTTTTCAGCAAGACCATGAATTCGGAAATCTTGATCTTTAAGTAATAATGCAAACTTGATCGAAGAAGAACCGCAATTGATGATAAGAACTGAATGGGGCATGGTGTGTTCCTTTACTGGCAATTTTAATATTTCGTTTGTTTTCTTCCAAATGAACAAAAAATGTTATTTCTTGATCGTGAAGCATTTGTATCATGCGTTTTTTTATTGTCCTAGATAGACTTTAGGTGATTAGACTTAAGCACTATCGACCACTAAGGCGATAATAATTAAAATTTATAGTCTTTCTTTATTCATTTATTAAATAAATGATGGTTATGTTTTAATTAAATTGTATGCGTAAAACATAGCATGTATTGTATTTTTTATATACCACTTCTGGTTTGTAATTGATTTAATTTATACGTTTTTTATTTCGTTATGAAGAGTTGAATCACTCAAAAACAAAGCCCTTTACTCAAAGGGCTTTGTTTTTTTAAGTTAGATTTATTGACGGATTTGGCCATCGCCTAAAACAATCCATTTTTGTGAGGTGAGTCCTTCTAATCCGACTGGACCTCTGGCATGAATTTTATCTGTTGAAATGCCGATTTCAGCACCTAAACCATATTCAAAACCATCAGCAAAACGAGTAGAGGCATTAACCATGACCGAACTTGAATCGACGCGAGTAAGGAATTTTCGGGCCGTGCTAAAGTTTTCAGTAATAATCGAATCAGTGTGATGCGATCCGTATTTATTGATATGCAAAATTGCTTCTTCAACGCCACTGACTACTTTAACCGCTAAAATAGGTCCTAGATATTCCTCATACCAGTCTTCTTCGGTCGCAGTTTTAATCTGTTCACCTAAAATTGCTTTGACTTTCAAGCAACCACGCAACTCAACTTGTTTTTCAGCATAAAGTTCAGCAATGCGAGGCAGAAAGTCATCAGCAACTTTTTCATCAACCAGCAGCGTTTCCATGGCATTACATACGCCATAGCGATGAGTTTTTGCATTTAACGCAATTGGCAATGCTTTTTGTAGATCTGCTTGGGCCTCAACGAAGACGTGACAGTTACCATCAAGGTGTTTGATTACAGGAATAGTCGCTTCACGTGTAATACGTTCAATTAAGCCTTTGCCACCACGTGGAACAATAACGTCAACATACTCAGAGAGGGTAATCAATTGCCCAACTGCAGCACGATCTGCTGTATTGACAACTTGGACTGCGTTAACTGGTACACCAGCTTGCTCTAAACCTTTTTGAATTGCGGTAGCAACGGCTTTGTTTGACTCTAATGCTTCTGAACCACCGCGAAGAATGATGGCATTGCCAGACTTAATCGCTAAAGAGGCTGCTTCTAGAGTGACGTTAGGACGTGATTCATAAATCATACCTACGACACCTAAAGGCACTCGCATTTTTCCAAGCTGAATACCAGACGGGCGATAAGCTAGGTCAGTAATTTCACCAATGGGATCAATTAAACTGATGACATCTTTAAGACCTTGTAACATTCCACTGAAGCGTGTGGGTGTAAGTTCCAAACGATCGAGTAATGCGCTGTCTAAATTGTTTTCATGACCACGAGTCATGTCTAGTTTATTCGCAGCTAGAATTTGAGCTTGATGGTCTTCCAAAGCGATATGGATTGCCGTCAAAGCATTATTTCGTTCAAAAGTCGAAGAGCCAGCCAAAAAGCGTGAAGCTTCACGCGCATTCTGACCGACGACTTGCATGTACTGTTCGATGGAGTCTTGCATAGCAGTTTAACTGATCATTTTAAAATCTCATTCAAATAGTAGCAGCGCAGATGACAACAATCTATGTTTATCAGCGAAAAAAGCTAAGTTGATAAAACTTGTAACTATTTTTAGAACCTAACGGCAGTTAAAAAAGATAAAAGGTGAATTCTTGCATTGCGCAGATTTCATGCATCTGTATAAAATGAAATGAATGTTAATTATGTTGCATAATCATAACGAATTGAGAGTATGATCAAATTAACGGCTGTGAAAACAAAACAATAAAGCCAAATGGAGATAAGGGAATGAATTCCATGATAAAAATGGAGCTTGAAGATTATTCAGCTGAAGACAGCACTCATTTTTTTGATCTGTACCATAAAAATAGTTTTAAAGAGCCGCCACGAACCACATGGATTGATGGCTGGAAAATTGAATATATGGCGATCGCATCGCCAGAAACACTGTACCAGACGCCAACGCTGATTGTCGGAGGCGCATTTCAAAATTTTAATTCATATAAATATTGCGTTGAACAGCTCTTCGAGAAAGGACCTGTTATTTTAATCGACTTACCATCTTTAGGTTCAAATCAACAAATCCACAATCGTGATACTGGAATTTCTGCTGGTACTCTAGAGCTACCAGAGCTTTCAAAAATGTTAGGTCAATGGTTGGATTTGGTGGAGATTAAGAAAGTCTCTGTCATGGGGATGTCATTAGGCTCTGTGGTTGCTTCCTGTTTTGCTCATTATCGCCCAGAACTGGTAGATCAATTGATTCTGATGGGCGTCATGCAGAAGACGCGGAAAAGCTGGCGTATGTTGCTTGAAGAGTCATTAATATTGATGCAAGAGCAACGTATGGATGAGTTTGGTCAGGCTGTCATTTTGTACTTGGTGAATCATGCAAAATTAGATCAAACGCGTATGTCTCCAACAGCTAAACGACTTTTTTATAAGCAGATGTCTGAGTTTGATATCGCTGAGCGTGAGCGATATGAAATCAACTGTAATCGTTTATTGCGTCTTTCCCATGTTCCAATACCGATGTGTAAAACATTGGTCGCATGTGGTCAATTCGATAGTTTTACTTTGCCATTTGAGAATGCGAATTTTGCCTTGCAATGTCCTGATGTTGAGTTTGCAATGATTGCAAATGCGGATCATGTGCCTCAACTGCAACGCCGAAAAGAAACCATGAATCTTTTTACCAGTTTCTTAAAAGGCGAATCGATTCACAATCTAGATGGGATCATTTATTTAGATAAAGACCAAATGCAATCTTTGGATCGAAGGGGGGAAGTTCGATTTGCCCTTAAAAATGCGCATTCTGTTTTAATTCATCAAACAAATGCACAACGTTTTGAAGTTGAAATTAAAGACCTGAATTACTTTGGTGTATCATTCTTTTTGGATGACCCATCTCAAGTTGAAGTCTTACAGGCAAATGCTCGAAGTTTTGCAATTGAATTTGAGGATGAGCAAGGACATTTTGCTGTCGAATGTTTATTGTTCGATTTTATTGGAAATGAAGTAAGAGCATTATTCAAGCATGGTTATTTTGAAGTAGCTGATCGCTTACTTCAATTTATAGATACCCATAAACACAATGACAGCGTGGATTAGGCTGTCATTGAATTCAATTGAATCAGAAAATAGACTCTTCTTAATATTTAGATAAACGAATCATTATTTTATTGCATGAATCATCCATACTAGATCACCAAGATGCTGATCTGTATCCATATTTTGATTCTTTTTTTCAAAATACAGTTGAGGTTGAATGACTTCAACTTCAGTAAAACCTGACAGTTTAAAAAAGTGCTGTACCTCTAAAGGGTCTTTAAAGTGGAAGGTAAATGCACTTCTTGAAGCGTATTTGAGTAATTTGCTGCTCGACCAAATTAAGTTAGCCAGTTTATGTTGCACAGGCTCGGGATAAAGGTCAGTTAAATAATGAAGCGTTTGGAATGGTTGACCAAAACGCACAATCGAATTCAGCAATTGTTTGAGTAAATCTTGATTAAAATAATTGATTAATCCTTCACTGATAATCACTAGCGGTCGTGTTGGGTCGAATTCGTCAAAAGCTGTTTTGAAATCATCCGTGAATAAGTCTGCTGATAAAACTTTAGGGCTTTCGGGATCGATTTTATTCAAAGCGGATTGTTTTGTGGTAGCCATGTCTGGTAAATCTAATTCGCGATAATCTATTTCGGGATAATGGGATCTAAACCACCAACCACGAGGTGAAAGTCCCGCTGCAATTTCTAAAATTTGCAGGTTTGGATATTGTTTGATTAATAATTTTAAGTGATCGTCTAATAATGTATGTCGTGTCTTCAGGGTTGAACGCATACTTCCACCGATAAACTTCTCAGCCATACTTTCAAAAGGGTGAGCGAATTGCACCAACGCTTTACCTTTCGAAGTCGCAAATGCTTCGTGAGAGATACCCATTTGGTACCAAATATAGCCAGTGTAGTGAGCAGTAAACGAAATATGACGGTGCTTTGATTGTTTTGATTGAGACATACACATCCTTGGCTATGATTATTATTGGATTGGTCAAGATAAAGGGAGCATTAGAATGCTCCCTGTATTATTAAAATGATTGTCTAAAATCTTCAATGACCTTTTTGACAGATTTCCATTCGTTGCCTAAGTCAAGTTGTTCACCAATGCGAATCTCTTGAATCTTACCGCGCATACGCTCTAAGCGTTCTTGGTTCGGCAATGGATAATTCTCTATGGCACTGAGCGCGACACATGCAGATTCCCGATTATTGCAGACTAAGCCCATATCACAGCCAGCTTCAAGCGCGGCTTTGATGCGAGCATCTGCACCACCTGCAACACAAGCTGCTTGCATACTTAAGTCATCAGAAAACAGGACACCGTCAAACTGAAGTGTTTCACGAAGTACTTTTTGAACCCAATACTGAGAAAAACCAGCAGGATTTGGATCTACTTTTTCATAAATCACATGTGCTGGCATGAGTGCGTCAAGTTGAGGTTGGAGTTGAATAAAGCTTTGCATATCTTGAGCTTCAATTTCAGCATAACTTCGTGTATCCACAGCTGCCGCAATATGTGAATCTGCTTTAACCGAGCCATGGCCAGGGAAGTGTTTCCCCGTGGTTGCCATACCAGCGCGTTTCATACCTTGCATAAAGGCTTGGGCTAAAGGGATGATATCTGAGATATTTTTAGCAAAAGCACGGTCACCAATAACATCGCTGATGTCGTTAAGGTCTAATACAGGTGCAAAGCTGAAATCGATCCCGACTGCAAGAACTTCGGTAGCCATGAGCCAACCGCATTGTTCAGCCAATTCAATTGATCGTTCTGGCTGACTTAAATAGAGCTCACCGAAACGTCCCATGGCAGGAAGGAGAGTGAAGCCTTGTTTTAAACGTTGTACGCGTCCGCCTTCTTGATCGACTGCAATTAAAATATCGGGACGAACTTGGCGCATATGATCCGTTAAGGCGCGAACTTGTTGAGGTGATTCAATATTTCTTCCAAACAAAATGACTCCACCAACTTGTGGAGATTGTAGGAGTTGAATATCTTCTTGATTAAGTGTTGTGCCCTCAATATCAAGCATCAATGCGCCAATCATAGTGGAATCCGTGATTCTAATTTTAAAAGAGAAAACAATACCCGAATTTTGCAATGATTTGCTACATTTTCTCCGTACAGATTATGATAAAACTATACGGCAGAAATAAAAAAGTTGTTTAAGGTTTTGAATATTAATATTTCTATCTGAAAACAATAGTGTAAATTTGGTTTATCCAAGGAAAGACAAATTCGTTATGAAACTTCAAACAATCGCTTGCGCGGTAGCCATTGCCACTGGTGGTTTATTTTTTGGTCATACAATTAATGTTGCGATCGCAGCGAATGAACCAGCGGTTCAACAGGTTCAGAATATAAAGCCCACACAAGAACAAGCTTTAGTTTCAAGACAATTAGCAACTTTGGTGGATCGTCAGCACTATTTAAATATGCGTTTAGATGCTACGACCTCACAACGTATTTTTGATATGTATATTGATAGTCTTGATCCTGACCATAGCCTTTTCTTGGCAGATGAAGTGGCAAACTATAAGAAAAAATACGGACCAACTTTTGGAGCCGCGCTCAAAGCGGGTAACCTTGAAGGACCTTATGCCATTCACGCTCAATATCGTGATCGTTTAAAGTCATTCTATGAGTTTATGTTGGCGGAGTTAAAAAAACCGCAAAACCTAAATCAACCTAATGTGTTTATCGAGTCTGATCGTGAAAAGGCTCCATTTTTCAAAAATAAAGCTGAGCAAGAAAATCAATGGCGCAAAATGCTGGTGTCTCAGTTAATCAATTTAACGATTGCTAAAGAAGAAGATTTGGCTAAGCAAAAAGCGCTGAAAGATGATCCTTCTTTAGCAGCAGGGCAAGATCTCACTTCAGCTGAAGATTTAACGCCAGTTCAGACTTTGACCAAGCGCTATATGCGTCAATTAGAACGTATGAAGCGTACAAAAAGCGATGACGTTTTAGAAAAAACGCTCAATGCTATGTTAGCGACTTATGACCCGCACAGTAATTATTTCCCACCAATCGATGCGATTGAGTTAAATCGTCAGACCACATTGCAGCTTGAGGGGATTGGTGTGTCGATCCGTCCAGAACGCGGGAATGAAGACTATACGCGTATCGAGACGATCGTAGATGGTGGTCCTGCGTTTAAGACGGGGCAGGTCAAGTCTGGTGATCGTATTATTGGTGTCGCGCAAGACGGTGACAAAATGGTCGACGTCATTGGATGGACCAGTTCTGAAATCGTTGGATTGATCCGAGGTAAGCGTGGGACTAAAGTCACCATTAAATTGCTCGGACCTGGAGCATCTATGAGTCAGGCACGTACCGTAACTATCGTACGTGATGTGATTCAAGAAGAGGATGCGGGTGTACGTTCAAGAACAGTTGAAATTGTACGTGATGGCAAGAAACATAAAGTTGGAGTAGTCGAAATTCCATCGTTCTATTACAACTACCGTGCCCGTCGTGCTGGTGAAAGCTATCGTTCAGTATCTGAAGATACCAATAATGCATTGAAAAGTTTAGCTGCGCAAAATGTCGATGGCATTATCGTTGATCTTCGTAATAACCCTGGCGGTTCACTCGAAGAAGTGGCAAAAATGATTGGGCAAGTGATTAAATCTGGTCCAGTGGTTCAAATTCGGGATGGGAATGGTAACGTCAGTGTCTTCGAAGATCGTGATGGAGGCGCTCAAACCTACGCAGGTCCATTGGCTGTCATGGTGAATCTGGCTTCTGCATCAGCAAGTGAAATCTATTCAGCTGCTGTGCAGGATTATGGTCGTGGGATTGTGATTGGAAGTACTACGACAGGTAAGGGTACAGCTCAAGTTCAATTGGACAGCTTAGCGTATGGTCAAGCGACATTGACGCAACGAAAGTTTTACCGTGTTACTGGTGGAAGCACACAAAATAAAGGGGTTGTGCCTGATATTCAATTGGTTGATATCTACGATGAAGAGTTTGGGGAGCGTAAAGCTAAGAATGCTTTAGAGTGGGATACCATCCCTACAGCTCCTTTCAAACGTGAGGGAGAAGTGCAAGCCTTTGTACCAAAATTAGCTGCTCATTCAAAACAGCGTGTTGCGAATGATATTCAATTTAAGTATTTAGAAGCGCGTAAAGCGATTTCGCAGAAAGCTAAAGAGAATAAACAAATCGTGTTGGATATCGATCAACGTAAAGCTGAACTCATCGCTTTGGAAAAAGAAACGTTGGCAGAAGAAAACAAACGCCGTATAGCAATGGGTAAAACTGCTTATCCAAATTGGGAAAGTTATCAGGCGTCGATGGAAGCTTTGGCTGAATCGCGTGCTAAGATGAAAACTAATCAACGCCCACCTTTACCTGAAGAAGAGGCATTTGTCACTGAATCAGCTCATATCTTGCTCGATTACATTGCCTTGCAAAAATAAAAATATTTATTGTTAAGTTTTACTTAAAAATGGCGTATTTCGATACGCCATTTTTTATGGATCTCGCCGAAAAACAACTTGACGTTCAATGAGATGGTGATATTGTTGTAGGCGACAAATGCTCATTAAAAAGTTGAACCTTCTTACATTTATTTGCTGTACTTTTGGGGTTTAAATAAAATAAAAACAGGTTCAGGTACGGATAAGTCTCTATATGATTCATATGAGTTACGATTATGCAATGGTGGCGGGTTCTGCTGTGGCGGCAGTGATCGTCTGCTTTATTGCTATTTCATTTGAACAACTCATTAGTACCCACAAAAACCCAGTTGGTCAAAAAGTGCTGCTCGGTGTAAGTGGCATGATATTTGGTCTTGCGATTTGGGTCATGCATTTTGTTGGAATGCTGGCTTGTCATTTGCCCGAAGATCATAGTTTCGATGTAGGTTTGACGCTATTTTCTTATGTGATCGCAGCTCTCGCTTCAATTTTTGCCATATGGCTCACGACTAGATCTACACTTCCTTTAGCTAGATTAGTTTTGGGTGCACTTCTGATGGGTTTCGGTATTTCAGGTATGCACTATACTGGAATGGCGGGATTGATCGTTCCCAACTACATTATTCGTTATGACACCATTTTGGTGATTTTTTCTGTGCTGATTGCTGTATGTGGTTCAGGGTTGTCATTCTGGCTGATGTTTAAATATAAGCGTACCTATCACAATAAATTGGCATTCAAGCTTGCCGTGGCATTCATGATCGCTTTTAGTATTGTGGGAATGCACTATATTGGTATGGCGGCTGCGACTTTTCAACCCGTGGATGCCAAATATGCAGCATTGAATCAACTCCATGAAGGTCAAGGTTTATTACTTTTTGTCATTATATTTGTCACCTGCTTGGTTTTAGTGGTCAGTTTTTTTGTCGCTATTTTAGAATTACGACTTGAAGAGAGAAATCAACAACTAATCAAAATGAATAAGGAATTGGAAAGCCTTGCCCTTCAAGATAATTTGACCAAACTTCCAAATCGACTTTTTTTGCTTGATTACACCACTTCATTATTTTCACTTCACCAATCTAAAGATCATAAAGTTGCATTCATTTATATTGATTTGGATCGTTTCAAGGCAGTAAATGATGCTTTTGGACATCATATTGGTGATCAGCTTTTAGTGAATTTAGCACATCGACTTCATGCATTACTCGAAAAAAACCAAAAATTAATTCGTATTGGTGGTGATGAGTTTTTATTGGTTGTTGAAGATTTTTCTACAGACCAAATTGATCAAGTTGCCAATCTAGTATTGAGTAAAATCCAAGAAGGCTTTGTGATTTCGGGGAAGGAAATCAATATCTCAGCAAGTTTAGGTGTGGTCTATTATCCAGATCATGGTGCTGATTTACATGATTTGTTGGTGAATGCTGATGCTGCAATGCTGATGTCCAAAGAGCAAGGTCGCAATACTTACAGTGTGTTTAACTATTCATTAGATCAACAAGAAATCGCACGTAGCCAATCAAAACTAATTAATGATTTGTATCGTGCTGTTGAAGAACAACAATTCATTTTATTTTATCAGCCGAAATTCACAGCAGATTTTAAAATTTGTGGCGTTGAAGCTTTAATTCGTTGGAAGCATCCAAGTCTAGGACTTCTAGCACCAAATATGTTTATTGAGGGTGCGGAGCAAACAGGTCTTATTATTAAAATGGGCTACTGGGCTCTTGAACAAGCGTGTATACAGATTCAAGCTTGGCAAAAAAAGAAATTGCCTTTCTGTCCGATCGCTGTAAATTTATCAGCTGTACAATTTGAACATAAAGCGCTGGTAGATACATTAAGATGTTTAATCACGCAATACCAGATCGATCCAGCCCATTTAATTATTGAGATTACTGAATCGACAGCAATGCATCATATCGATGTCAGTATTCGTACTTTTGAGAGCCTACGTAATTTGGGGATTGGGCTTGCGATTGATGATTTTGGAACTGGTCATTCAAGCTTCTTATATTTAAAGAATCTCCCGGTAGATGAACTTAAAATTGACCGTGAATTTATTCGAAATCTTTCACCCAATACTAAAGATGAAATTATCTTAGAAAGTATTATTGTATTGGCTAAACGTTTAGGTTTGGTGGTGACAGCTGAAGGCGTTGAAACTCAAAAACAAGCCGATATCTTAAAACGTTTAGGTTGTCAGCAATTACAAGGCTATTTATTGGGTATGCCATTACCTGTGGATCGTTTAGAAAGCACATTTAAGAACTATTAACTTCTGGTCAGTTTCTGATTCATCACATTCACATTCGGTATTGATCTGCTACAATATCGCCAATTTTTATTTTGATCTTTTTTGATCTTCTAAACTGCATGTCTGCAGTAGGTGTTATTCATGAGCTTTAAGCAAGAGTTAGCGGAGCAAGTTGCTCAGCGACGTACATTTGCCATTATTTCCCACCCCGATGCGGGTAAAACCACAATGACGGAAAAGTTATTGTTGTGGGGGCAAGCGATCCAAGTTGCAGGTATGGTAAAAAGCCGTAAATCTGACCGTGCTGCGACATCAGATTGGATGGAAATGGAAAAAGAGCGTGGTATCTCGATCACGACCTCTGTGATGCAGTTCCCTTATAAAGACAAAATGATCAACCTGCTCGATACACCGGGGCATGAAGATTTCTCTGAAGATACATATCGTACCCTTACAGCCGTAGACTCAGCGTTGATGGTGATTGATGGTGCGAAAGGTGTCGAAGATCGTACGATTAAATTGATGGACGTGTGTCGTATGCGTGACACACCGATTATTTCTTTCGTTAACAAAATGGACCGTGAAATTCGCGAGCCACTTGAACTACTCGACGAAATTGAAAACGTACTTAAGATTAAATGCGTACCTTTAACTTGGCCTTTAGGTACAGGCCGTGACTTCGCGGGTGTTTTTAATCTGATCGAAGAAAAATTCTATGTCTATAAAGCAGGTTTTGGTTCAACCATTACAGATATCGAAATTCGTGACGGTTATGACCATGCTGACCTTCGTGAAAAAGTCGGTGAATTAGCTTGGGCTGCATTTGAAGAGTCACTAGAATTAGTTCAAATGGCAAATGAACCGCTTGATCGTGAAGAATTCTTAGCAGGGCGTCAAACTCCAGTATTGTTTGGTACAGCGTTGGGTAACTTTGGTGTAGACCATGTCTTAAATGCATTTAGTGAATATGCACCACCACCAAAAGCACATCCTACCCAAGATCGTAAAGTTGAAGCGACTGAAGAGGGTTTCTCTGGTTTTGTCTTTAAAATTCAAGCCAATATGGACCCTAAACACCGCGATCGTATTGCTTTCATGCGTATCTGCTCAGGCAAATATGAAAAAGGCTTGAAAATGAAGCATGTACGTATTGGGAAAGATGTGCGTATTTCAGATGCATTAACTTTCTTGGCGGGTGATCGTCAGCATTTAGAAGAGGCATGGCCAGGTGACATTATTGGTTTACATAACCATGGTACGATTCAAATTGGCGATACTTTCACTTCGGGTGAAAACTTGCAATTCACAGGTATTCCTCACTTCGCTCCTGAAATGTTCCGCCGTGTTCGTTTAAAAGATCCTTTGAAATCGAAGCAACTCCAAAAAGGTTTAAAAGAGCTTTCAGAGGAAGGTGCAACTCAGGTATTTATGCCACAAAACAGTAATGATCTTATTGTGGGTGCTGTGGGTGTTCTTCAATTCGAAGTTGTAGCTTATCGTTTAAAAGAAGAATACAAAGTAGATTGTATTTACGAGCCTGTGAGCATTAACACTGTTCGTTGGGTTTCATGTCCAGATGAGAAAAAATTTAACGAATTTAAGAAAAAAGCACATGACCAACTTTCAGTTGATGGTGGTGGGCATTTAACGTACTTAGCACCTAGCCGTGTCAATTTACAATTAATGCAAGAGCGTTATCCTGATATTGTTTTCCGTAATACACGTGAACATTAATTTTGCTTGAAAATGTAAAACAGCTTCCTCGTGAAGCTGTTTTTGTATCAGAATAACCAATGATTTAATTTTGGTTGATTTTTGTGATTACTCTAAACTTACAAAAAAAACGATTGCGTATTCTTCTTGCTACCTTAGTCATTGGGATGGCATCTTGTGAAAAACAACCAGAGTCTAAGACACAAAAGTCAGGGCAGTCTGCCCAAGTTAAAAACGCTGATGTGTTACCAGACTTAAATGATGACGCGTTTCAAGTTGAAATAAAGAGCGAAAATTGCACAAAATCGGTCTGTGAAAAAATTGAAATTTTAAGTTTAAAAACCGCAGATCAGTGGGTCAATCAACAACTTAACAACCATTTGGCTTTTGTGATTCAAGATCAAATTAATGAAAAAGAACAATTGAGTTTGGATCAATCCATCGAAACCTATATAAGTCGCTCTGAATCATGGATGAAGGAGTTTTCACTGAATCAGCCTTATGAGTTGGATATACTGACGCAAGTCGCCACCCAACGAAATCAATATGTGTTGATCCAATTCATTGTTAACACAAAACAAGCTGAAGTGATCGTTAAAGATCGTGGTTACTTTATGGTATTGGATCGAAAGCAGAAAAAAGTTTTACAGTTGCAGGATGTGATTCAAAAGAACCAAATAAATGATTTTGAAAGAATACTTCAAGTGTCCTATCAAAAATGGTTAAAGGCCCAGAGTGGTGAAGTGAGAAGTATCGCTCCAGTGAATCTCAGCTGGCAAAATCAGGAATGGTTCTTTGATGGTGAAGGGATTGGTGTTCATATTCGTGCGAACGAAATTGTCAAAGGTGGTGAGCAATTGGATATCTATTTGAATCATGCTCAAACCAAGCAGGTGGTTGTACCGCAGATCTTTCAAAAGATGTTTTGAAATATTACAAATATTGTAATGTAGCATATACAATTGCAGTTAAACCCATACAAACGAAGCTTGAGCTATCAATTTCATCGGGTTAGGCTTAAATCAATGATAAATGACCGTTTCTCCTCAAGGTTGTGAGATGTTAAAAAATAAAATAGTTTGGACTGTATCTGTACTTACTGCCGCAATTACGCTGAGCGCATGTCAGCCAAAAGGGGACGGGCCTAAAGAGTCACCTGACACTCAAACTCAAGCAGCATCGGAAGTTCAGATACTCGTGCTTCAGGGTGAAACTGAAAAAGTGCCTGTTCGGTTGGTAGAATGTGATGGTAACAATTGTCCAGAAATTTCAATTGATCGATTGAGAACGAATCAATTTGTGTTAGATGGCTTAATTGATCAAGCGATTATCAAAAATTTACAAGAAACGCTAGAGTTGTTCGAACCTGAGCAGACGCTGCCTAAAGACAAAGATACTCAAGCCGCAAGTGAAGTTGTTGAATATAAAACTGCAGCGCAGTTACTTGCAGAGCAGATTCAGCCCTATATTGATAACTTTGTGGGTTTAGATAAAGAGTTAAAGCACTTGGGGGTTGGACATCAAATTAGTTTGAGTATTAGTCCTAAAATTTTAAATTCACAAGGACCACTTGCAACCGTCGTATTGAATACGAGTAACTATTTAGGAGGTGCACATGGTTCTTCTTCACAAACTTACTTTAATTTTGATTTGAAACAGCAGAAACAAGTGTCACTAGATCAAATTTTAGTGAAAGACCAAAAGAATAAATTAAATCAATTGGCCCATGATGAATTTAAAAAATGGGTCATAGATTCGCAGTTAGCAGATAACGTTGAAGAGTATGAAGAGGCTTGGAAATTTAAACTCACTGATAATTATTATTTGGGTAAGAAGGGTTTAATTCTTCAATACGGTGAATATGAAATTGGTCCTTATGTGGTGGGTTTGCCAAGACTTACGATTCCTTATGAAAAGCTACAGGGTGTGATTAAACCTGAAATGCTGGAGGCTGTTCATCCTTCGGTTCAAGTTGCTGTACCTCAAGCTGCAGGTGAAGCAAAATAACATGTCCATGCCACGTTTGTTTGATACGCATACGCACTTTGATGTAGAAGATTTTGACTTCGATCGTGAGCAACTTGCGTATCAGGCTAAACAGAAGGGAGTGGATGCCCTTGTACTGATTGGGTTTCAACACCAACGCTTTCATACATTGATTGAAACACACCATTGGTTAAATGGTTTAGATCAGGCACCGAGGAGTTATCTCGCTCCTGGTCTACATCCTTTTTATATCGAACAACATCAGCCTCATCATCTAGACGATCTAAAAAAAATTCTTGAAGTACAACAATGCATCGCCGTTGGAGAAATTGGTTTAGATACTTTTCTCAAGCAACATAAGCAGTCGGAAGTTTTCGCTAAGCAACAGGATTTTTTTGCGCAACAAGTCGATTTGGCTCAACAATTTAAGCTTCCTGTGCTGTTACATATTCGTAAATCTCATGCTGAAGCATTAAGGCTGTTAAAAGCAAAGCAATTTGTTCACGGTGGTATCGCCCACGCATTCAGTGGAGGGATAGAAGAAGCGAAGGCATTTATTCAACTTGGATTTAAGTTAGGGGTCACGGGACAGATTACCAATCCCAATGCTAAAAAATTACACCAAACAGTTCAGTATGTTGGTATTGAACATCTGGTCATTGAAACAGACTGTCCTGATATGACGCCATTATGTTGTCAAGCTTCAACTGAACACCGTACCCGTAATACCCCACAGAATTTAATTTATGTTTTAGAAGGTTTGGCACATAGTTTAAATACAAAAGTCGAAGACATTGCGCAACGTGTTTGGGAGAATAGTGTGTCTGCACTCAACCTAAAAAATGAACTGAAATTGTCGTGAGTTCAAAACTCTCTATTCCTCCGAAGTTTTGCTAAAATACGCCTTTTCCAAATAGTGTTAGAGCAATATGACTGACTTAGTTCATGATGATGAATATGAACGCCGTTTTACGGGTGTAGCCAAAATTTATGGTGAAGAAAATTTTCAGCATTATGAAAACAGTCATGTCATGGTGATTGGTATTGGCGGTGTTGGCTCTTGGGCTGTCGAAGCTTTGGCTAGAACAGGTTTGGGCGAGTTAACACTAGTTGATATGGATTCTGTTGCAGCGTCAAATATTAATCGTCAGTTACCTGCGATGACATCAACATTAGGTCATGAAAAAATTGAAGTGATGGCAGAGCGTTGTCGCCAAATTAATCCACGTATAAAAATCAATTTAATTGATGATTATCTAACGCCTGAAAATGTAACGGAGATTTTGAGTTCAAATCCAGATGTTGTGTTGGATTGCATTGATGATGTCAAAGCAAAACTCGCATTGATGCTACATTGTCGTTTCAATAAAGTCCCTTTGATTGTATCTGGTGGTGCTGGTGGTAAATTAGATCCACTCAAAATTCGGGTCGCAGATTTGTCAAAAACAGAATACGACCCGATGCTGGCAAAATTAAGAAGTCAGTTACGCTCAAAAGGTATCTGTAAAAAGCCGAAAGAGAAGTTCGGTATCACCTGTATTTATTCGGTGGATAATCCTTTTTCGAATGCTGATATTTGTGCGAGTGCTGGGTTAAGATGTGGTGGTTATGGTTCAGCCGTGGTGGTGACATCAAGTTTTGCAATGGTAGCAGTGGCTGAAGTGTTAAAACGATTAGATTCGATTCAAGCAAAACAAGCCTAAAAGTGATTATCAAAAAAGGTCTCTATCAAGAGACCTTTTTAATGATGAAATTGGTTTATTCAGCATTGATTTTTAAGCTTTCTTGTTCAGCATGTCTTTGAATGGCTTGTTGCATACCGATTAAGGCATTTTCAATATCTTTTAATGTTTTCGCGTTACCCCCACTCAGGGCTTGTCGCCATTTTCGTGCACCAGGAAGGTTTTGAAATAAGCCTAAAATATGACGTGTAATCACTGAAAGTGGCGCACCATCAGCTAAACGTTTTGCAATATATGGCATCATCTCCTGCATGATCTCAAAACGATCAGGTGCTGACAAACTCCATAATTGTCCTAGTTCAGCCAGTAGATAAGGATTGTGATAAGCCTCGCGACCAATCATGACACCATCCACATGCTGTAAGTGTTGTTGAGTTTCAGCAAATGTTTTGATCCCACCGTTGATTTCGATCAATAGTTCTGGGCGATCTTGCTTTAAGCGATAAACATCTTCATAACGTAAAGGCGGAATGTCCCGATTTTCTTTCGGTGACAAACCTTGTAGTAAAGCAATGCGTGCATGCACGATAAAATTTTGACATCCCGTTTTTGCAACGGTATCGACAAAATGCAGCATCTCCTCATAAGATTGCATATCATCGATGCCGATTCGGTGTTTTATCGTGACGGGAATATCAACTGCATTTTGCATTTCAGCAATACATTCAGCAACCAGCTCAGGCTCAGCCATGAGGCAAGCACCAATTTTATTGTTTTGAACGCGATCACTAGGACAACCAACATTCAAATTGATTTCATCATAGCCCCAATCTTGAGCCATTTTAGAGCAGGTTGCGAGGTCTTTAGGATTTGATCCACCAAGCTGTAACACAATAGGGTGTTCTTCTTTGCTGTAATCTAAATGACGGGCTGCATCGCCAAATAAAATTGCGCCTGTGGTTACCATCTCGGTGTACATGATGATATTTGGATTGAATAGACGTGCAAAAAAGCGGTAATCACGGGTCGTCCAATCCATCATTGGGGCGACGGAAATTCGAGGCTGTAAGGATTGGATATAAGACATGGTGAAACCTAGATTGAGTAAATCGTGAAAAGCTCGGCATCTTACCATAATTTAAAAAATGGTTCATTGAGGGAGGTGTTAAAGAATACTGCTTTTAAAGGTTAATGAATCTCTAATTTTTAAAGGCTTTGTTGCACAAAGATTTGAAAGGCAAAGAGCCCCTAATTGAGCCAAATTTAAGGCGTAACTTGGGTAAGTGGTCGACCTAATTCCGTAAATCTGTTGAGGACTGCTACACGTGTATGAACCTCATTGACTTGGCTATCAAAGCTCCTTGCACTGAGTTTATCTCCTAATAATTTGATGCAGTGCATTTTAGTCTCAACCAAACTTCGGCGATGATAGCCTGACCATTTTTTCCATAGTGTCCTACCTAAACGTTTAACTGTTCGAAGTAATTCATTTCGCTCTAGCGAGCTGCTCTTTGTATCTTTCCATGGTTTCGCATTTTTTCTAGGTGGAATCACCGCATGCGCTTGCCGATCTGCAATGGCCTGACGGCATTGCTTGGTGTCATAAGCTCCATCGGTATAAACAGAGTCAATCTGCTCATCTTGTGGAATCTGATCAAGTAAATCACCTAGTACCTGCGAATCACTGATATTATTGGTTGTGAGCTGAATAGCACGTATTTGTAGGGTTTTAGCATCTATAGCAATATGTAGCTTACGCCATTGGCCACGATATTCAGGTCCATGTTTCTTGCGTTTCCATTCGCCCTCACCTAGAAACTTCAAGCCTGTAGAGTCCATGAGTAGATGCAGCCCATAGCTACTTTTTTGGTAGCTGATTGCAATATCAATATACTTTTGTCTTTTACAAAGCGTACTTTAATCTGGCGCTGTCCAATTTAATCCGCAAAGTTTAATCAGACTTTGCACAAAGCCAGTGACCATACGTAAAGACAGACGAAATAAGGATTTAATCATTAAGCAGCATTGGATGGCTGCGTCGGAGGAGGTTTGATTTCGTCCTTGTTTGCCTTTTGATAGAGCATACAATTGCGTAGTAGGATCAAACCAAATGGCAATATTTCCGCGATTAATGAGTGCTCGGTTATATGCGGGCCAATTGGTTGTGCGGTAGATTTTGTGTGTAAGCTTCTTCATTTGAAAATTATATGGCTGAAGAAGCCCTTAAGAATAGCTTTTTGCAACAAAGCCTCCTTGTAGCAGAACAAGTTTCAAGAAACGATTTATCTGGATTGATGTTTAAGTTGGGAGCGGAATATGATCGTACCTTGCAGACCGTGCTTGCTGCGTTTAAAAATGAATACGGTACGCAAACAACATTATCACAATGGAGATATGAAGCAGGTGATGCCATTATGAAATTAGGGTATGAAGACTTTAAAAATGTTTATCAAAATTACCAAACAATAGATTTAAAACAATGGAGTATCCAGCGCTTGGTAGATGAACAGGTTGCATTACAATCTATTCATGAAAAATATGTTTCTAAATTAGCACCTCCATTAAGATTAATTATGCAAGGTAAAGCGAAAATCGAGAATATTTTAAATGTCCAAGATCGAATAGATAAAGGATGTGGGGATATGGGCTATGAAGCCAAATGTGGGGTTTCAAAATGATGAGTGGTTTTAAAAACCCAGGAGACTTTTTACTCATTTTGGCATATTTTTTTATTTTTCAGGCTACATTGACTCTCTTTGGTTGGCAATTAAAAGAGAAAAGAGAAAAGATATTGAACTGGAACATTGTAATTGGATCGCTTCCATTTGTACTCAGTATTGAATTGTTGTTTGATCACTATCAGAGTTCATTTTTTGGGGAACTAACATTAATTCTCACTTATTTTTGTATATGTTTTGCTTTAAATACATTTTTTTGGATATTTAGTTTTTTATTTGAATTAAATCTACTTAAAATTAGATGGTATTTTTTTTCTTATATCAATGTTATAGGCGGTTGGATATTTTCAATATTAGGGTTCTTTCATAAATCATTTTTTACTCAGTTCTAAATTATAAATCCCTGCGATTAAACTGAATCTTAATCCCAATCTTTTGCCACGGTTGCGATATCGCTCAGCAAGGATTTTGAAGGTCTTCAAAGTCCCAAATACATGCTCAATCCCAATTCTTCTTTTATTGATTTCTTGATTGTAAACTTTTAGCTCAGGTTCTAGTTTACAGTGCTTTTTTGCTTTTTTGCTTTTTTGCTTTTTTGCTTTTTTGCTTTTTTGCTTTTTTGCTTTTTTGCTTTTTTGCTTTTAATGGCAATAGACTATTTGGATACACCGTATAAATCCCTTGATAGCCTTTATCTGCAAGGATAAAAGACCCTTTAGGAATTTTTTTCAGGTTGCGTTTGAAGAGCTCGAAATCATGTACTGCACCACGACTCGTGCATAAACTCAGAATTTGCTGAGTCTTATAGTGGATGATGGCTTGTACTTTGAAAGTATGTGCCTTCTTCTTGCCACTATAGCTTTTCTTCTGTTTTTTTAGGTCTTTGTATTGGAATTTCTGTGGCATCTACGATCACCACATTCCAGTCGATACCTTCGCCTTCAGGCAAGCTCTTGGGTAAATTAAATAGATTGGACTTGATCAAGCAATCCTCTACGTGGCGGACGATTCTTGAAGCAGTAGGCTCTGACACACCATAACTCGTTGCGACATGAAACAATGTTCGATATTCACGCCAATAACTTAAGCACAGAAGGATTTGATCTTCTACACTTAACTTAGATGGTCTACCTTTAGCGGGTACAAGCATTTTTAGCTGTTCAGCCATTAAATCAAAGGTTGACCATGAGATGCCTGTATATCGCTTAAACTGTGTTTCAGAAAGCTTCTTGGAGTCGATGTATTTCATTCGAAAATTATGCATGAATATTTAAAATTATTCGGTACACATAGTCAGCAAGTGATAGATCGTTTTTTGATTTATGAAAGAGATCTATTGTTAAGTTTTTATAACATAATACTTGATAAAAAACTCAAAATAACCTAAATTTGTGATTTATTTAACACAAAAAACACTAAATGTATAAAATAATTCTACTTGCTTCATGTGCTTCATGTGCTTCATTTGCTTCGCCTATTTTTGCTGCACAGGAAGATAAATTAGTTCAAGAAGACGTGCGACAAGTACAGTGGCTTTAGACTATTCTAGTAGCGACTTTTGGTATTCTAAAGCTCCAACAACATCAACGGCACTAAATAAATTAAAAATAGATCAGATACGTACAAGAGATTTCATACTTTCTAAAATTATCGAAAATCCTGATTCATTTTATAAAGCAGCCAATGATATAGATACAAGGGCTGATTTTTTTAGTGCAATGTACCTAAAAACAGGAGCGAAGTGGTTCCTTGCCGCAGAACAAGTTTCAAGAAACGATTTATCTGGATTGATGTTTAATTTGGGAGCGGAATATGATCGTACATTGCAGACCGTGCTTGCTGCGTTTAAAAATGAATACGGTACGCAAACAACATTATCACAATGGAGATCTGAAGCAGGTGATGCCATTATGAAATTAGGGTATGAAGACTTTAAAAATGTTTATCAAAATTACCAAACAATAGATTTAAAGCAATGGAGTATCCAGCGTTTGGTAGATGAACAGGTTGCATTACAATCTATTCATGAAAAATATGTTTCTAAATTAGTACCTCCATTAAGATTAATTATGCAAGGTAAAGCAAAAATCGAGAATATTTTAAATGTCCAAGATCGAATAGATAAAGGATGTGTGGATATGGGCTATGAAGCCAAATGTGGGGTTTCAAAATGATGAGCGGTTTTAAAAACCCAGGAGACTTTTTACTCATTTTGGCATATTTTTTTATTTTTCAGGCTACATTGACTCTCTTTGGTTGGCAATTAAAAGAGAAAAGAGAAAAGATATTGAACTGGAATATTGTAATTGGCTCGCTTCCATTTGTACTCAGTATTGACTTGTTGTTTGATCACTATCAGAGTTCTTTTTTTGGGGAACTAACATTAATTCTCACTTATTTTTGTATATGTTTTGCTTTAAATATATTTTTTTGGATATTTAGTTTTTTATTTGAATTAAATCTACTTAAAATTAGATGGTATTTTTTTTCTTATATCAATGTTATAGGCGGTTGGATATTTTCAATATTAATTTAAATATTATCAGAAGTTTTGGCTTTGTTATATAAATCTTTTTATATGAATAAGGCTTTGTTGCACAAAGCTATTCTTAAGGGCTTCTTCAGCCATATAATTTTCAAATGAAGAAGCCTACACACAAAATCTACCGCACAACCAATTGGTCCGCATATAACCGAGCACTCATTAATCGCGGAAATATTGCCATTTGGTTTGATCCTACTACGCAATGGTATGCTCCATCAAAAGGCAAACAAGGACGAAATCAAACCTACTCCGACGCAGCCATCCAATGCTGCTTAATGATTAAATCCTTATTCCATCTGTCTTTACGTATGGTCACTGGCTTTGTGCAAAGTCTGATTAAACTTTGCGGATTAAATTGGACAGCGCCAGATTACAGTACGCTTTGTAGAAGACAAAAGTATATTGATATTGCAATCAGCTACCAAAAAAGTAGCTATGGGCTGCATCTACTCATGGACTCTACAGGCTTGAAGTTTCTAGGTGAGGGCGAATGGAAACGCAAGACATGGACCTGAATATCGTCGCCAATGGCGTATGCTACATATTGCTATAGATGCTGAAACTCTTCAAATACGTGCTATTCAGCTCACAACCAATAATATCAGTGATTCACAGGTACTTGGTGATTTACTTGATCAGATTCCACAAGATGAGCTGATTGACTCTGTTTATACCGATGGAGCTTATGACACCAAGTAATGCCGTCAGGCCATTGCAGATCGGCAAGCGCATGCGGTGATTCCACCTAGAAAAAATGCGAAACCATGGAAAGATACAAAGAGCAGCGCGCTAGAGCGAAATGAATTACTTCGAACAGTTAAACGTTTAGGTAGGACACTATGGAAAAAATGGTCAGGCTATCATCGCCGAAGTTTGGTTGAGACTAAAATGCACTGCATCAAATTATTAGGAGATAAACTCAGTGCAAGGAGCTTTGATAGCCAAGTCAATGAGGTTCATGCACGTGTAGCAGTCCTCAACAGATTTACGGAATTAGGTCGACCACTTACCCAAGTTACGCCTTAAATTTGGCTCAATTAGGGGCGCTTTGCCTTTCAAATCTTTGTGCAACAAAGCCAATCTAAACTTTAATGTTCATTTAAAGAGAATATTCGCTCTTTAAGCCCTGTTAAAATAAACTTAGCTGCTTGAGTTTGACTCTGGATAAAACCATTATATTTTGGCAAATCATCAGCTACATCTTGCACACGACGATGGTAAAAAATATGCATATTTTCAGGGGGAACTTGCGAGAAGTCTTTTAAGTTCCATTTAGGAATAAATACCAACTGATCTAATATTCCAAATTCAATAGAAGGGGAATGACATTGTTTGCATATCCCACGACGGATATTGGGTGGTGACTTCAAACGTTTAAAAATAGTCTGTTCAATATTCAAATCACAAACATCTTGTTTTAGAAATACCAAAACATCTGAAAAAGCCTTACCTGTATATTCTTGGCAAACTTGGCAGTGACAAATAAAATGTGCGATGGGTGCATGAGAAAAGCGAAAAGTATTTGCGCCACAAGAACAACTTGCTTCAACATTGAAAGGCATGTGATTTAAATTTGACATAAAACTTCCTTATTTAAGATCTATTCATAGATGAAATTAAAAATTTAAAGTTCGATTGAGTATCATGCAGGATGAATGAGGGAATCTGATGAAGTCTGAATCTTCTAGTTAAAATTCCATGAGCACTGATATCGTATAGAACCTAAAGAATATCTAAAGTGCACTGATATCAGATCCGATCTTTTTGGGGTCGACCAAAATTTTAGCGTGTTGTTCAGGATCACCTAAGGCCTGAAAAGCATCTTTAACTCCTGCAAGACCTACAACGCCCGTTATCAGAGGAGAACAATCAATTTGACCTTCAGCGATCATATGGAGCGCGTCTCTGAACTCCAGTGGCGTATAACCAATCACAAACTGGATTTCGATTTCTTTGTTTAAAGCCAAAGCGGGTTCGATGCTGTCGGATTGCATACATACACCCACACCGATAATTTTAGAAAATAATGGCGCACCGTTAATAATCTGTTGAAGGATGCCTGGCATCCCGACACATTCAAAAATCACAGGACGTTTGGGTAAAGCACCTAATTTGTCAGCCACACGCCACGCATGCCACCATGGAATATGCATAGACTGAATCTTTTCAAAAATACCGATCCCATAGTTAATCGCTTCAGAAGCATCACCCAATAAACCGTATTCTTTCCAACTCTCAAAAGGCGATGATTGTTTAGGATCAATGACGACATCTGCGCCACAAAGTTGAGCCAGCCGGCGGCGATTTGGTGAAAAGTCACTGGCAATAATTTTTTTAACACCAATCGCTTTGAGCATTAAAATGACACCTAAGCCTACTGGACCACAACCAATAACAATTGCAGGTTCTGATTTCTTTATTCTGCTCCGACGTACTGCATGTAAAGCAACCGCCATTGGCTCGGTCATTGCCGCAAGATCGGGATGTAATCCATTTGGCACCGCAAACATGAGTTGAGATTGCACCAAGATTTGTTCGGCATAACCACCAGAAGCTTGAGGGGAAAGACCAGTCGCTTGATAACACCACTGATCAACTTTCAATAGTGGCATCGCACAAACTAAGGTATCTATTTTAAATTTTTTTCTAGTTTTAGGACCATAATCTAGAACACGACCGCAAAATTCATGCCCCATGACAAAACGGTCTGTTGACTTTGCAACACCTTTTAGACCCACTTTAGCCGTAAGTTCATGCATGTGGTCACAACTATGTTGCATATGTAAATCACTGCCACAAATACCACATCGCACAACTTCTAATAAAGTTTGTCCTTGTGATGGTGTTAGATGGCTGACATCTTCAAGTGTTAATTCATTTTGATGACATACAACAGCTTTCATTCTTGTCCACGAATATTTTTTATAATGATAGTGAACAGTGTGTGTGATTACGCACAAGAGATACACAGCTTTAGAGGACTGAATGATGACTGCAGAGGCTAAATTATTGAAAAAGCCTCCATTTATAGAGGCTTAACATGCATATTTTATGAGCTAGCTGAGTTGGGCTCGATGATAACGTTGATCCACTAGTGTGAATAGTGCCGTACAACTGACCAGAATTAATCCTACGATACACGCCATTGCCCATCCACCATGATCCCAAGCATAAATTCCTAGCGCGGAACCACTTGCGCCACCAATAAAATAGCTGGTCATATAAAGTGAATTTACACGAGATTTAGCATCCGGTCTTAAATTAAAAATCACATTCTGGTTGCTACTATGCACCAATGCTAGCCCGAGATTCATCAGTCCAAAACCGATGATATAGCAACTTAAATAGAATGCACCTAAATAAAGGAATATCCATGCGCTACCTAGGATTAAAATGCCAAACCAAGTGATTTGTTTGACGTAACCACGATCGGCGATCTTACCAATTTTCTTGGTGGACAAGGCGCCAAATACGCCAACCAAAGTGACTAAACCCACCATGACATCTTCAAGAGAAAAAGAGGATTTAAGTAAAATAGAAATGGTCGAGAAGAGGATGCTCATCGTTGCAAATGCAAAGGCACCAATGATAGAGCGATAAATTAAACGAGGCTCTTCTTTGAGTAGCAGCCCCATGGATTTAAACACAGCAAAATAACTAATTTTAGAGCTAGGAATATAAGGCAGACGGATATTGAGTACTACAGCGACCATTAACATCAAAATTCCACTGACGATATAAATGAGCTGCCAATTAAATAAGTTGGATAACAAGCCAGCTAAACTGGTCGAAATCAAAATACCCACCAATAATCCGCTCATCAGTAACCCGACAACTTCGCCTGTTCGTTCTGGTCGAACCGCCATCGTGGCAAACGGAATCAAAATTTGTGCTGCAACCGAGAAAAGCCCAGTGATAATTGTGCCAGCCCATAACATATAAAGGTTGAGCGAAAAAGCACAAATAAATAATCCCACTGCTGCAAAGAACATTAAAAATGGGATTAATTTCGTTTTATTGAGAATATCACCAAGTGGTACGATAAAAAGTAGTCCGACAGCATAAGAGACTTGAGCCAAAGTAACAGTTAATGCCACATCTGTTGCAGGGGCATTAAAGTAAAGTTGAACAGAGTGAATTAAGGGCTGCGAATAATAATTAGCGCCTGCACAAATACCACAAGCAATGGCCATCAACCAAAGTAAAGCAGTGTCATTCGTGATGTCTTTTTTATTTAAATCGTCAAGATCGTTATACATGAATAAATGGCTCAGTGGATGAGGAGCAGTAAGCTGTGGCTTCGATTTCAATTTGCATGGCGTCTAATGCCAAGCGAGACACAGGGATTAGTGTGCATGCTGGGAAATTTTGATCTTTCCATATTGTATTCATTTTCAGATTTAACAGGTGATGTTTTTGTTGGTCAAAATTGACAATCAATACGCTTAGAACAGCAATGTTATAAAAGTCGATATGTGCATAGCTGAGAGCGATTTTGAGATTTTCGAAGACTTGGTTGAGTTGTTCTGAATAATCAGTGGAATAATGTCCTTCGGCATTTTCACCACCTTGACCTGATATATGAACGACTGTGTTGAAGTGTTTGACCTCACAGATGTGGCTATATCCAAATTGCCTTGGGGAATAAAGCTGAGGTGGATTTTTAGTTGTTAAACTAAATGGTGGCTTATTTGGTTTTGTCATTCTATCTTCTCTGGATTAAGCTTAGAAAAGAATTATGAAAGCTCAACTTAACTTGAGGTCAAGAGCATGGAAGAACAAAAATTACAACAGTGGCTCAGTATAGGCGCGTTAGCTGCTCGAAGTGGTGTATCGGTCGCAGCACTCAGATTTTATGAAGACAAAGCTCTTATTTGGAGTGTGCGGACGGAAGGAAATCAACGGCGATATCCACGATATATGCTGAGAAGGATTGCCATCATCAAAGTGGCACAGCAGGTTGGGATTTCACTCTCTGAAGTGAAGCAAGCATTTAACATACTCCCTAAGAATAAAACCGCGACTAAATCAGATTGGACCGCATTATCGAGTGCATGGCAAAAAATTTTAGATCAAAAAATCTTAAATATGCTTCAACTTCGTCAACAACTGGATTGGTGCATTGGTTGTGGGTGCTTATCTTTAACTGAATGCCCACTAAGAAATGAAAATGATCAAATGGGGTCTACATCGTCGGGTTCCCACTTTGTTCCACTCGACATTAAATTTGACGATGATCAAGGGAAAATAGAAATTCACTATGAAGACTAAGTTTCATCGTGAAGTATTATTTTGAAATTTGAACTGTGAGGTTAATGTTGTCTTTATTTCAGTTTAGTTTTGGAAAGCGTAATCATCATCACACCCAATATATTCAGCGCACAACCAAACCATTGAATCATATTCATTGATTCCCCTAAAAAGATAGTTGCCAATATAATGGTCAGAATTGGACCAAGTGAACCAATCATGGCTGTTTGAGAAGCACCTAAACGAGCAATACTTTGCGCAATGAGAATAGTTGGAATCACCGTTACCCCAATGCCTAATGCAACACCATATCCGATTACTTCCATGGATTGTTCAAGGATATTGGATACAGGGCTTGGCTGAGCAATAAAGTAGTGAAGAATCGTCCCTAAGCAGGCGATAGACATTGCTAAGCCCGTAAAATTCCACGATCCAAATTTTTGGATTAATTTTGGAGTCATCAATAGATAACTCGCAAAGCAAATCGCGCTTGCGAAAACTAAACTCACACCTAGCCAAAAATTACTTTCATGAGGCACATTGCTTTGTTCTTGGAGCATCACTATAAGCGTGCCGCCATAACTTAGTCCAATCGCAAAAATAGTCTTCATTGAAAGAGGATGTTTGAAAATTACACTTGATGCAATTACTGTCATGGTGGGATATAGAAATAGGATAATACGCTCCAAAGAGGCACTGATGTACATCAGACTCATAAAATCGAGCCAACTTGAAAAATAATATCCAATCAAACCAGCAACGAGGAGTAGGGCCCAATCCTGCGCTGAAAATCCGCGATTACGGTGTCGGTTCAACCAACAAATAAAAAGAAAAACGGGTAAGGCACTGAGCATCCTTAAGGCAACAAGCAATGTTGCATCAACATCTTCAGAAACTGCATAAGCTTGTTTGATTAAGATCGCTTTACTACTAAACAAGAATGCTGCCAACAGCGCACATAAACTCCCTAACTGAGTGGGAGTCAGCTTAAGTACCATAAATGTTAAAAATCAATTTTTAAGTAATGGAAGTATAAGCCAATCTTTATTGTAAGCTCTAAAATTCAATCTCTAATTTTCGCTAAATCACCTACCTAGCGATATAAGGCGTTTTGATTTTTTGTTTAAATGCATCATTGTGGTGCGTAATATGAAAAAAACAGTGGTCTATCAACCCAAAAAATACATCAAAAAAATATTTCAAATTTTTTTTGCACGGTTTGTAAGCATTCTTTTCAAGAATCAGTCAGCTTGTATTTCATGTTCAGCCAAAATTTAAGCTCAATTTTAAAACCAAGATTTATCTAAATTTTGTCTTATTTATAATTTTTAAGAATGTCGTGAGAATTTGAATCGATTAGTCTGATTTTTTGTCAATTCGGCAAATTGAGATTTATGAGAATGAAAGAAGCAACTAAAAATGTGACATGCACGGCGCTTTAACACAATCAAAAGGGATAAAAAGAAAGCTAAAAAATGTCAGAATGATCAAAGCTTAATAAAGTCAAGCTCCCTATACTGACGATAAATTAGAAAAAAGTTTCTTTTTTGTTAAAAAATGGATCGAAAATTGAACGAATCTGGAACTATTTTTTATGAAAATGATAGATCAAATACCATGAAATTTTGTGATGATTGTGAATCATGAGTTCAAAATGAGGGTATTTATTAAATAAATATTGGGTGGTAATTTAAAAAAGTTCAATTAGAATCCAAAAAATTCACATGAATACATCCAGGGGTATATCGCAGGAATGCGATATCTACTTTAAGAAAAATTAGCTTGAGGAATGCTCATGCAGATCGGAATCCCTACCGAAACTGTAGTTGGTGAAAGTCGTGTAGCTGCGACACCAGAAACAGTAAAGAAGTTAATTGGTGCTGGTCACAGTGTCGTTATCCAACGTAATGCAGGTGTTAAAGCTGCTTATATTGATAGTGCCTATGAACAGGTTGGTGCAAAAATTGTTGATGATGCTTATACCGGCAGTCAATTGGTTTTAAAAGTTCGCGCACCTAAAGGCGAAGAAATACAAAAATTAGCCCCAAACACCACAGTGGTTGCGATGTTTGATCCGTACCGTAATACGGAACTTGATCAATTCGCTGCTCAGCAAGTGTCTGCATTTGCACTTGAGTTATTACCACGTACGTTATCTCGTGCCCAAAATATGGACGTGTTGTCATCACAAGCAAACTTGGCAGGTTATAAATCTGTGCTTCTTGCGGCGGCAGAGTACCAACGTATGTTCCCAATGTTAATGACAGCGGCGGGTACGGTTAAACCAGCTCGTGTAGTCATTATGGGTGTTGGTGTAGCAGGCTTACAAGCGATTGCAACAGCCAAACGTTTAGGTGCTATTGTTGAAGCGACAGACTTACGTCCAACAGCCAAAGATCAAGTTGAATCTTTAGGCGGTAAATGGTTAGACGTGCCAATGTCAGCAGAAGAGCAAGCGCGTGCCGATGAAGCTGCAAAAAATGGTTATGGTTGGATGCCTGGTGAACAATATATTAAAGACCAAGCTGCAATTGTAGACAAAGCGGTATCGAATGCTGACATCGTGATCACGACGGCGCTTTTACCAGGTCGTGATGCACCGCGCTTAATTAAAGCTGAAACAGTTGCCAAAATGAAACCAGGTTCAGTCATCCTCGATATGGCAGTTGAAACTGGCGGTAACGTTGAAGGCTCAAAATGCGGTGAAACTGTTGTGACTGATAATGGCGTGAAAATTTTGGGTATTCCAAATATTCCAGCGACCGTTTCTACAGAAGCTTCAGCGCTATATGCACGTAACGTTTATAACTTTGTTGAAACGCTTTTTGATCAAGATAAAAACTACAGCATTAATCAAGAAGATGAAATCCAAAAAGCATTGCTTGTCACTCATGGTGGTCAAGTGCTGTTGAAGCGTGGTTAAGGAGACTGATCATGGTTGAAACTATTACAATTTTTGTCCTCGCAATCTTCGTAGGTTATTACGTTGTTTGGGGAGTGACACCTGCGCTTCACACGCCGCTGATGGCCGTAACGAATGCATTGTCTTCAATTATTATTGTCGGTGCGATGATCCAAACTGTTGGTCTACCTGTTATGGGTGTTGAGGGGGCTGTTGATTTTCAAACCATCAATGTGGTGAGTGTATTAGGTGCGATCGCTGTTTTCTTAGCAAGCATTAATATTTTCGGTGGCTTCGCTGTAACCGCTCGTATGCTTGAAATGTTTAAGCCAAAGCAAAAGAAAAAAGAGGGTTAATACATGGAATTTATTCGTGAGTATGCGGATTGGTTTTACCTAATCGGTGCCGTTCTTTTTATCTTAACTTTGCGTGGCTTGTCTGGTCCTAAGACAGCAATTGCAGGTAACCGTTACGGTATGATTGCAATGGCAATCGCCGTGTTAACAACTTTCTTTGTTGCTGATAATCCTGTGGTATGGATGATTGTCGGTGCAATGGTATTGGGTGCGATTGTTGGTATTGCTCGAGCTCGTACAGTGCCTATGACACAAATGCCAGAAACAGTTGCTCTCATGCACTCACTCGTGGGTCTTGCTGCAGTGTTAATTGCGATCGCTGCAATTATTCACAACAACAAGCTCGTCGAGCTTGGGCCAGACTTACTGGCTGCAAATGGTGTGAACTTCCATGAAATGAGTCGCGTACATTTATTCGAATTATTCGTAGGATGTTTCGTTGGTGCCATTACATTCACTGCATCGGTATTTGCTTATGGTAAATTGGCGGCAAAGAAATGGGCAAAAACGATTTCAGGTGCATGGGTTAAACCTGTTCAAGCTTTGATTTTTATTGCGATGCTAGCAGCAGGGGTTCACTTCTTCTTGACGGGTGACATGACCTCGTTCTGGGCAATGACAGCACTTGCTTTAGCCTTTGGTTGGGTATGGATTGCGCCTGTTGGTGGTGGTGATATGCCAGTTGTGGTGTCTTTGCTTAACTCATTCTCTGGATGGGCGGCAGCAGGGATTGGTTTTACGCTTGAAAACAACATGTTAATTGTTGCAGGTTCGCTTGTAGGTTCGTCAGGTGCAATTCTGTCTTATATTATGTGTAAAGCAATGAACCGTTCAATCATCAACGTATTGTTTGGTGGTGCAATGGGTGGTGCTGCAGCACCGACAGCAGCAGCTGGTGCAGCAGTTCAACGCAACTACCGTTCTGGTTCTGCTGACGATGCTGGCTTCTTAATGTCAAATGCAGACAGTGTTGTTATTGTCCCGGGTTATGGTATGGCGCAAGGTCGTGCTCAAAATGCGGTGAAAGAGCTTGCAAACTTATTGAAAGAGCAAGGTGTAACAGTACGTTTTGCGATTCACCCAGTGGCTGGTCGTATGCCTGGTCACATGAACGTTCTTTTAGCTGAAGCAGATGTTCCGTACGAAGACATCTTAGAGATGGATGAGATTAATTCAGACTTCCCAGCAACAGATGTGGTATTGGTCATCGGTGCGAATGACGTCGTTAACCCTGCAGCGAAAGATGATCCAAACTCACCAATTTATGGTATGCCTATTCTTGAAGCACATAAAGCTCGTACCATTATGGTGATCAAGCGCTCTATGGCGACAGGTTATGCGGGTCTTGATAATGACTTGTTCTATAACGACAAAACAATGATGATCTTTGGTGATGCGAAGAAAGTTGTTGAAGATATGACCAAAGCCATCAACGGTACAGGTCACTAATTCATAGCTTGTTTTTAAAAAACCACCTTCGGGTGGTTTTTTTATTTTTCATGTGTAGGTTTTCGCCACATTCCCCAAATTTCAGGTGCATCGTAGGGCAGATCGCGAAGGTGAAAGATCACTTCAAATCCATAATGACGATAGAGTCCAACATTGCTTGGTGTTGCAGTTTCTAAATAACATGGGATACCGTGTTGATCGCTCTTTGTGAGAATAGGTGTTAAGACTTTGCTGGCTAAGCCTTGTCCTTGGTGGTCAGGACTTACACCTATGAGTTGTAAATAATAATGCGCCTCACTGGGATGATGTTTCTGCACCAGATTAATGATGTGAATAAATTTCACCAGTTGTCTTAAACCGATAATCTTCGTTAATTGAGGGAGTAGTTTAACCTGCTGAATGAGGTTTAAATCCCACTGATTTGGCGGAATCCAAAGTGCAGCAACTGAGCGATCGGGATTGGTATAGACTTCATCATATGGTTGAGCGATATCTTTCAATTGAATACTAAAGAATTGCTCTAGTTTTTCATGTTTTTGTTGGAAACTCAGTTTTTCAGCTTGGATCGCCCAGTTGCAAAACTCTTCGTTCCAAAAGGATTGCATTAATGTTTCTACTAATGCATCGTGATCTGTTCTTGTGGCTTTTATCATGGTCATATCAAGGTAAACCAAATTAGTGAGTTCTTTTTTGTTGGCTTTATTGTTATAAATTTAAAATGCACAGTATAAAAAAGCGACCAAGAAGGTCGCTTTAATATGTTTATGCTACAGAATCTGTAGTTGAAGCATTACGCCATAAGTTTTCTAGATCATAAAACTTACGTGCTGTAGGTAACATCAGATGTACTACAACAGTGCCAAGATCAACAAGGATCCATTCTGCATCGCTTTCGCCTTCAATACCGATAGGGCGAAAACCTGCTTTACGTGCTTCATCAGCGACGTTGTTTGCAAGCGCTTTCACGTGACGTGTAGAAGTACCTGAAGCAATGACAATTGCATCTGCAACATTGCTCACTTCGCTAACATCAATCGTTGTGATTTCTTTTGCTTTAACGTCAAGCAATGCTTCTTGAACAACTTTTAAGCAAGCTTGAACGTCTTGTTTTGGAGAATTCAAAGAGAGTTCGTGAGAATTAGAAGCGCCGGGCGATGGTTCTAAATTCATGAGAAGTGTATTTTCCTGACTATAACTCATCTTTCACTATAGCGCTTTCTGCTTGAAAATTCAAACTTTGAACAAATTTTATACCACAATATGATGATATTAAAGAAGTTTATTTTTCCATTCGAAAGAATCTGTTGAATGAGATTGGGGGCGATATTCGGCTGCGACAAATCCTTCATACATGCTATTTGCAATGCATTCAAAAATAGCGGGATAGTCAATTATCCCTGTGAGTGGTTCATGTCGACCTGGTACATCTGCAAATTGGATATGCCCAATGTGTTGCATATTTTCTTTGAGTGACAGAATCAGGTCTTCTTGCATTCTAGCCATGTGATAGCAATCGAATTGCATTTTTAGAGCTGGATGATTAACGTCTTTCAGTAACTCTTTGGCTTGATGCATTGTTTGAATCATGAAGTTGGGCATATCAAAGCCATTAATCATCTCAAAAACGGGTTGAATCCCATGCGCTGTGAAGATCTCGCTGACAAATTTAAGATTTGAGACTAAGGTTTCATAGCAGACCTGATATTCAACATTATCTGGTTGCTTGCCAGCCAAAATATTCACTCGAGGTATATTGAGTGAGCATGCATATTCAATCGCTAAGTCAACAGCTTGTTTGAATTCATCAGTTTTACTTGGGCTACTTGCTAATCCGCATCCGCCTTGCATTAAATCTCCGGCAGGAACGTTGATGAGACACAAGCTAAGTTGATGTTCATTGAGTTCATGCTGAATTTGATTAATACTCAGCTCATATGGAAATTGAATTTCTACATGTTGGAACCCATATTCAGCAGCCAGCGCAAAGCGTTCAATGAGTGGAACTTCTGTAAAGATCATCGATAAATTGACAGCGAGCTTCATATTGAATGCGACCTATTTATTGTTTTGTTCAACTTGCAGAATGACTGAGGCAAGGTCTGATTCAGAAAAGCCGTTGGATTGATGCGCTTTCAATTGTTCTAAGGCTTGTTGAGCGACAGGAATATTAAGGTCAAATTGTCGAGCCAAACTCAAGGCGTTATTTAAATCTTTAGACAGGGTCTGAACTTTCCATTGCACAGGCTCAAACTCGTGCGTTGCCATACGTGGTGTTAAAATTTGAAAAGGTTTAGAGTCGGCGAATCCACCTGCTAAGGCAGGTGCAAGCAGTTGAGTATCAACACCCGCCTGATCTGCTAAAGCAACAGCTTCTGCGATGAGTGTGCTATTTGCAGCAACGATGAGTTGATTACAAATTTTGGTGGCTTGTCCTGTTCCAGTTCCACCCATACAGGTTACACGTTGTGAAAGAACTTGATACATTGGTTGTAAAGATTCGATGATGCTCGATGGTCCGCCAGCAAAAATAACTAAACTGCCATTTTCAGCACCAGCTGTTCCACCTGACACAGGAGAATCTATCCAATGCGCTGATTTAGCAGTTGCACGTTGTGCAAGATTTTTAGTTTTATCCACAGATAGACTCGAGAAGTCCACAATAATCTGCTCGGGTTGAATCAGTGATTCAATTTGAGAAAAAACAGCCTCTACCGCATTGTCATCGGCTAAACAAGTTAGGATCAGATCAAATTGTGCTATCTCAGAGAGTTGAAGGGGATGTGCCCCAAGCTGGATTAACGGCTCACATGCGTTTGGACTTCGGTTCCAGACAGCAGTGTAAAACCCAGCCTGTATCAATCGAGTCGCCATTCTGCTACCCATTAAACCCATACCTAAGAACGCGATTTTAGTTTGATCGTTAATCATTACTGAAGCTAATCCCTGATCTAAGTTTGAAAACCAATTTATTTAAATTGACGTGGTAAAAATTCCAAATCTGGATTTTTATCTTTTTTACGCGCGATTTGACTGTTTTTGCCCAGGAGTAATTTGAGTTGCCAAATTTTCTCAAGACGAAGTGATTTTTGGGGTGCGTGTTCCATTGCATCTAAGACTTGTTTGACTGCGGCTAAGGCATCTGGTGAGCGTTGCAACATTTCTTCGGCAAGCTGTTGAGCTTTTTGCATCGGCTTGTCATCAACATGCGTGATCAATCCAATTACTTTGGCATATTCACCATCAAATACACGTGCTGTTAATGATAATTCTTTGGCTAGGTCGACTCCAATAATACCTTTGATTGAGCGCGTTAACCCCATATCTGGAACTAAGCCCCAACGGGTTTCCATGATCGACATTTGGGTATTGGGGTGAGCAATTCGAATATCAGCCGCTAAAGCCAATTGCATACCTGCACCGAAGCAATACCCATCAATAGCTGCAATGACTGGAACAGGGAGTTCTTGCCAGATTAAAAAAGCTTTTTGAAATAGACTTTGACCAGGCTTAATGAGTTCCCATGCGGCATAAGCACGATTTTGTGGATTATTCAGGTCTGTTAAATCAATACCTGCACTAAATACGTTGGCTTCACCAGTGAGAATCACACAGCGGATAGTACGATCAGATTTAATTTTTTTTGCGACTTGCACCAACTCTTTCAAAAGTTGAAAGCTCATCGCGTTACGTTTGTCGGGACGATTCAGAAAAACCGTCGCAATTCCATTATTTTTTTCTACACGTATTACAGCCATTATTGTGACTCGAGTTTATTGTTTCTTGTTTTAAGCATAACATGTCCAAAATAGACTGTCGTGACAGTAGAGTCATCACGTATTGCCTAATACAGTGCGTTGATCGTCTATTAATGATTCAAAATAGACTCGGCTGCTTCTTTTACTTGTACAATCGCATCTTTTAATTCATCCAGCCGTTTCATCACATTTTCAATAAATTGCTCATCTGCTTTTCTACGCTCTTTACGCAGCGTTGAAACGAACTGTTCAAATTCACCTGTGATGCTTTGTAAATTCGGAGTGCCGACGTAGCGTGTTGCCCCATATAAACGGTGTAATACATGTTCGAGCTGCGGATAATCTTCAAGTTCGATGAGTTGTTCTATTTCAGCAAGTTCATTTGGGAAACTATCTACCAGCATCTTCAATAAATCTTGTGCTAAATCTTCTTTATTCGCTGCCAATTGAACGCACTGTTTCCAATCTAAAACCTGATGATCTAAGGTTTCGATACGTAAAGTTTTTTCTTGGGATTTAATTGGATGAATAAACTTATCACTGCTCCAATGGGTCAGAATTTGAATAATCTGATCCATTTGGATTGGTTTGGTGACATAGTCATCCATGCCGACTTTAAGCAACTTTTGTTTCTCATCTGCTAAAGCATGTGCTGTAAGTGCAATGATCGGTGTGTGACGTCCCTCGATGGTGGATTCTAGTGACCTGATCGCACGAGTCGTATCGATGCCGGACATCACTGGCATTTGAATGTCCATAAATATCAGATCAAACGGCTTTTCATCATTTTGAATCTGTTGTTGTAAAATTTGTAGTGCCTCTTGTCCACTTTGCGCTTTAGTTGTTTGAACATTAATTTCGCCGAGCAAAGCTTCTAAAACGATTAAGTTTGGTAGATGATCGTCTACTGCAAGTACATGTAAATTAAGGGCTTTAAAGTTATCATGAGGTTCTACTTCAAATATTGGCTGATTTTCCAAAAGCTGAATTAATGATGAACGGCTCAGAGGTTGATACAGTGGTCTCGCTTTGTATTCATTCAACATGTTGAGGTCGAGCGCCATCTGATAGCCATATACGGCTAAGTGACCTTGATAACGTCCGCGAATCTCTTTTAATAAAGCCTCTGGATCACCACTGTGATCTACAATCAACCACGTATTTTCAGGTTGATGTGTCAAACCATTTAGACGGCTGAATAAATCTAGAATGGATTGAGCTTCTGTGTGTTCAACACCATAATTTTCTAAATAATGACGTAAAACATTCGCAGTTGCAGGGTGGGCTAAATAGGAGATGACACGCATGTCATGGAATTGCGGATGAATAATTTCATATTCATCAACCGCAAATTTCGCAGTAAACCAGAATGTTGAACCCTTTTCAGTTGGGGCGCGTTCTTGGTTATCTTCAAAGCCAATTTGGCCATGCATCAGATTAACCAATTGTTTTGAGATTGCTAAGCCTAAACCTGTGCCACCAAATTGACGAGTGACGGAAGCATCGCCTTGAGAAAATGATTCAAATAACCGTTTTCGGTCTGTACCACTTAACCCAATACCACTATCTTGAACACTAAAATGCAATAGGCAATGTTCTAGATCGTCATGCTCCATTCGAACACGTACAATAATTTCACCATCAGGGGTGAATTTAATGGCATTTGAAATCAGGTTAGTCAAAATCTGTTTACAACGTAAAGCATCGCCAATCACATACTTTGGAATGTTATCGGCATAGTAGAAGGCCATATCGATATTTTTTTGGGCGGCTAATGGCGACAACATGTCCATAACATCGAAGATCGCTTCTTCTAAATCAAATGATGCGGTTTCTAGTTCAAGTTTACCGGCATCAATTTTTGAAAAGTCCAAGACGTCATTGATCAGTGCTAAAAGATGTGCTGATGATTTGCGAATCGTTTGCAAATACAGGCTTTGATCATTGCTGAGATTCTCTTGGCGCAATAACAAGTGAATAAAACCATCGATACTATTCAGCGGGGTACGCAACTCATGACTGATATTGGCAAGAAAAACAGATTTTGCCTGATTGGATGAAATGGCCTGATCGCGTGCTTGTTTATAAGTAATATTTTGCACTTCAAGTGTATCAAGCGTACGTCTTAAATCGTCTTCGGTCTGCTCGGTATGTTCCTTCAGCTCTAAAAAGCTGAAATGTAGACGCTTCACGACATTCGCAATATCGCGTTGGAGTAACCTTAACTCGCCAGTACTATTGATGACCATGTGTTGGTCGAGTGTGTCTGCATTGAGTCGCTGTAATTGCATACGTATTTCGTACATAGGTGCAATCCAACGTCGTGAATAAAAGTTCAAGCACAGTAATAAGAGTAAAAGTGTCAACAAACCCGTCGTGATCAGTACAATGAAAACACGATATTGAGAGATGGCGAGAGGTTGATTATCTAGCTCGATAACAAGCCATTTTTTACTTTGATCAGGCGTATTTAATGCTAAGCCATAAATATGATTATGTTGATCTTTAATCGGACCAAATGTTTGTACATTGGTCGGGAAGCTAGGCCAAGGTTTTTCATTGCGATAGCCTAACCCAAAATAAGGTTTTTGTTGTTGGTTTAGGACTGCGACACTGAGTAAATACTTTTCATTAAACATCTTTTGTAAGATGCTTTTAGCGCGGTCTTGTTGCGCTTGTGAGGGGTTTTTTTCAAGCGCAATAAGTAGGTTTTCTGTCGTGTATTTATAACGACTTAAAATTGCATTTGCGGCAAAGCGTTGTTCTGATTTTGCGGAATTAGACGTTTCTGTGAGCACCAGTGCAGAGCCGACGCTTGCCAGTACCGCAATGGGTACAAAAATGAGGGCAATCAATTGCCCATAAGCATGGTTTAGTTTTAAGCGATTGAAGATTTTTTTATTCAAATTCGACATGTGCAGAGTGACTCATTCCCCATGTTGGGCATATTAGCACGCTTTAAAAAAATGATGGTGCTTTAATCACCCTCATTAAAAAGCCTTTGAAATTGATGCAGTGAGATACTTTTTTTCATACAATACCTGCACCTCAATATGGGTGCAAATAATGAGTAATACACAAGTAGATTTTCAATCAGACGATTTTTTATTAGACCACTATGTGGGTAAAACCCCATTGGTTAGGTTACAGCGTCTGGCAAGTCATACTCAAGCGACTGTATTGGCAAAACTGGAAGGGAATAATCCAGCGGGCTCTGTCAAAGATCGCCCAGCATATAACATGATCATGCAAGCTGAAAAACGTGGTGACATTAAGCCAGGTGATACGCTGATCGAAGCGACTAGCGGTAACACAGGTATTGCATTAGCCATGGTTGCGGCAATGCGTGGCTATAAAATGAAATTGATTATGCCTGCAAGCTCTAGTCAAGAACGCAAAGATGCAATGCGTGCGTATGGTGCTGAGCTTATTGAATCCGAGAATATGGAAGAAGCTCGTGATATCGCATTGCAAATGGAAAAAGATGGTCTAGGTTTGGTGCTCAATCAGTTTGGTAATCCAGACAATGTCCAAGCACACTATTTGACAACTGGTCCAGAAATTTGGCAACAAACTGGTGGTAAAATTACGCATTTTGTAAGTTCGATGGGAACAACGGGAACCATCATGGGGATTTCAAAATACCTCAAAGAACAAAATCCAGATATTCAAATTATTGGTCTACAGCCATCTGAAGGATCGAATATTGCAGGTATTCGCCGTTGGCCTCAAGAATATTTGCCGACGATTTTTGATGCTTCTCGTGTTGATCAAATTATGGATATTCCACAAATTGAAGCTGAAAAAATGGCTCGTCAATTGGCACGTAAGGAAGGAATTAGTGCTGGTACTTCTTCTGGTGGTGCAGTTTGGGCATCAATAAAAATCGCTGAACAACATCCTGGTGCTGTGATTGCATGTATCGTGTGTGATCGTGGTGATCGTTATCTCTCTACGGGGTTATTCTCTGTAGAAGATGAACAATAAATTCGAGTAAATCTATATGCGCTTACCTGTTTTAGTGTTTGATATTGAAACATTGACCGATCTTAAATCAGGAGCGCATCTATATGGCTTAGATTTACCAGAAGATAGTATTGAACAAGCGCTGAGTAAGTTAAGACGTCAAGAAGCGGGCACTGACTTTCAGCGACTTGCTTTACATGAAATTGTCTGTATTTCAGGACTATGGATTGATGAAAAGGCAGGAATGAAATTATTTTCATTCAGTCGTGAACATTATTCAGAACCTGAAATTTTACAAAAATTTCTATCAATTTTTGATAAACGTAATCCGACTTTAGTCAGTTGGAATGGCTCCCAATTTGATCTGCCTGTTATTATGTATAGAGCAATGTATCATGGGTTGTCTGCGCCAAGTCTGTTTGATCAAGGCGAAATTGATACGCAAAAGCGCTATAATAACTACCAGAATCGTTACCATCATCGTCATATTGATTTGATGGATTTTATGGCAATGTTTAATGCGCGTCACTTCCAAAAACTGGATGATGTCGCCTATATGCTCGGTTACCCGGGTAAGCGCGGAACACCAGGTTATTTTATCCCTGAATATGTTCGTAACAATAATTGGATAGAATTAACCAGTTATTGTGAAGGGGATGTTTTAAACACATGGTTAGTCTATCTGCGCTATGTATTGTTAAAAGGACAGATTTTCCCTGAAGATCATCGTCTGTGGATTCAAGCGACGATTCATTATCTTCAAGGTCAACCCCAGCAAACAGAATTTTTGCGTATTTGGCAAGAAACTGCTGAAAAAACTGACTTCACCGCTTCTGATTTTAAATCAACTCAACATTAGGTTATCTCTTTGAAACAACGTGCCGCACATCGCTCATCTCAACTTCCTCGTTATACATTTACAGTTGAGAGGCTTTCACATGAAGGGCGAGGGATCGCACATTTTCAAGGACAGGAACATCCTCAAGACAAATTGGGTAAAAAGGTTTTTATTCGTTTTGCACTGCCAGGAGAAACAGTAGAAGCTCAAATTACCCATCAGGCAAAAAAATTAGAAGAAGCTGATTGTGTGCAGTTGATTGGGGCGCCGAGTCCAATTCGTACACAGCCAGTTTGTCCACATTTTGGAAAATGTGGAGGCTGTAATATGCAGCACATAAAATTAGATGAACAAATTCGTTTAAAACAATCAGTTTTAGAGTCGCATCTCACCCACTTTGCAGGTGCTCTTCCAGAGTCGTGGCTAGAACCATTGCGTTCGTTACGTGAAGATTATCGTCACAAGGCTCGTATTGGCGTTCGCTACATTGCTAAAAAAAATAAATTAGTCATGGGTTTTCGTGAGGCTCAATCTAATCAGCTTACTGAAATTAAAACCTGCAAAATTTTAGATGCAGAGCTAGATGCTGCGTTACCTCACCTCAAGGTACTCCTTGAAAATCTAAAAGCAAAAGCAGATATAGGTCATATTGAATTGGCGAAAGGAGATCAAGAGGTTGCACTTTTGATACGTCATACCAACAAATTACCGCAAAATGATGTCAACCAACTGCGTGAATTTGCGTTAGAAAGATCATGGCAGCTTTATTTGCAACCAGCTGGTGTAAGTAGTGTTCATCGTGCGGATGGTGACCTATCTGAGCGATTACATTACTCACTACCTGATTTTAACGTGACGTTTGGTTTTAAACCGACTGACTTTACTCAGGTGAACCCCACCATTAATCCACAAATGGTGAAGCTGGCATGTGAATTGCTTGACCTGAGCGGAAATGAGCGTGTTCTTGATTTATTCTGTGGTCTAGGGAATTTCTCATTGCCACTTGCACGTTCTGTAACACGGGGTGAGGTCGTCGCGGTGGAGGGAAGTGAGGAAATGGTGATGCGTGGGACAGAAAATGCACTGAAAAACGGCATCACAAACGTAAAATTTTATGCTCAGGATTTAACGCAAGATTTTTCGCAACATTCTTGGGCAAATCAAGGGTTCGATGCACTCTTAATAGACCCACCACGCGCTGGAGCTGAAGAAATTATGCACTATGTGCCAAATTTTGGTGCAAAAAAAATCGTCTATGTTTCCTGTAATCCTGCTACATTAGCACGTGATACAGGGATTTTAGTACAACATGGCTATCAGTTGAAGAAAGCTGGTGTGATGGATATGTTCAGTCATACAGGCCATGTTGAATCTATTGCTTTATTTGAAAAAAGCTAGTGCTAAGTGTTGATTTAATAAAATGAAGATTAGATTTAAAAAAGGAGAAGGGTATGGTCACAGTACGTGAGCAGTTACCTGGACGACTGACTGAGTTGTCTGAGGAAACGACTGTAGAACATGCCGCTGAAGCGCAACTTGGTTTAGCAACTTGGCTAGACCGTGCGCGGATTATTTTAGACGGTGCAGAACTTAAAAAATTAGAAGAAGTCGCTCTTAGTGTTTTAAAAAAAGAACTGACTTCTGATCACCATCATAAAACCAATACCTTCGCGACTGGCTTAGGTATGGCAGATATTTTGGCTCACCTACATGTTGATGAAGATACTTTGTCAGCAGCGATGCTTTATCGTAGTGTGCGTGAGGGCATGACGTCGCTTGAGGAGATTCGTAAAAGCTTTGGTGAAAGTGTCTACAATTTGGTGAAAGGCACTTTGGCAATGGGTAAGTTGTCAGAGCTGATCGAAAAAAATAAACGTTTAGAAGATCACTTCAATAATAATCAGCGTGAACATTTAACTGGGATTTACAAGATGTTGATCTCAGTAACAGAGGATGTTCGCGTTGTATTAATCAAGTTGGCTGAGCGTACGCTGGCTTTGCGTGAGTTGGCAAACTCTCCAAAAGAGCGTCAAGAGCGTGTCGCACGAGAAATTTTGACCATTTACTCGCCCTTGGCGCATCGTCTTGGTATCGCGCAGTTAAAATGGGAACTTGAAGATCTTGCGTTCCGTTATTTAGCACCAGAGCGCTATAAAGAAATTGCATCTTTACTCAATGAAAAACGCTTAGAGCGCGAACAATATATTCAATTCGTGGTCGATAAGCTGAAAAGTGAGTTGTTGAAGCATGGCATTGAGGCTGAAATCTCAGGTCGTGTGAAACACATTTATTCGATTTATCGAAAAATGAAAAGTAAGAACTTAAGTTTCGATCAGCTATATGACATTCGAGCTGTTCGTGTACTGGTTCAGAATGTATCTGAGTGTTATCACGCTTTGGGGATCGTACATCAAATCTGGCGTCATATTCCCCATCAGTTTGATGATTACATCACTAACCCAAAAGCCAATGGCTACCGTTCTTTACATACTGCAGTGATTGCTGAAAATAAATCTTTAGAGATACAAATCAGAACCACTGAAATGCATGAAGAAGCTGAGTTAGGCGTTTGTTCTCATTTCAATTATAAAGAAGGTGCGAAAACTACAGATTATTCATTTAATCATCGTTTGCACTCTTTACGTTCCGTGCTTGAACATTATCAAGAACGAAATGAAGCAGGTGCGCATCCGAATGAAGACGAAACTGAAAATTTCAATCAGCTTCAAGATTTTGAAGATTTTGAAAAAATTTATGTTTTTAGTCGTGATGGTGACATTAAAGAATTACCGCGTAATTCAACCGTTTTAGATTTTGCATATCATGTGCATACTGAGGTTGGTAATAAGTGTTATGCAGCACGTGTGAACCAACGTTATGTGCCACTGACTTATACATTAAAAACAGGTGAACAAGTCGAGATTCTGACCAAGAAAGATCGTGAGCCAAATCGTGATTGGTTGGTGAACTCTTTAGGTTATATCAAGACAGCACGTGCAAGAGACAAGTTGCGCCATTGGTTCAGACAGCAAGACCGTAGTAAGAACTTAGAAGTCGGTCGAGAGATTCTCACCAAGGAATTATCACGTCTTGCAATTCACCCAAAAAGTATTGATTTGAGTGATTATTGTGCTCACTTTAACGTTAAAACAGGTGAGGACATTCTTGTATCCTTGGTGAGTGGAGATATCAGTCTTCATGCATTGATTAATCAAGTCAATCGTCATATGCACTTGGATCAAGATGAGCCTGAGTTAGTGCTGAAGCCAGCATTAAATCCACGGGCGAGTCATACATTATCAGCGCATGGGATTCTGATTGACGGTTTGGATAATGTTGAACTACATATTGCACAATGTTGTCAGCCTGTTCATGGTGAGTCGATTGCTGGATATATCACACTCAATCGTGGCGTGAGTATTCATAAGGTGGCTTGTCCGGATTATGTGCGTATGATCAGCCAAGAACCTGAACGCGCTGTTGAAGCAGATTGGGAAATGCAACCCACAAGAGGGCAGAGTGTCCAAATTGTGGTTGAGGCTTATGATCGTCGAGGACTGCTGAAGGATCTAACCCAAGTGATTTTTTCAGATCAGATTAATATTCGCCAAGTGAATACTATTTCGGAAGCGGATGGTATTGCCAATATGAAACTATTGATTGAGGTCAAAGGTTTGGCTCAATTGTCTCGCTTGTTGGCTCGATTGGAACAGCAACCAGGCATCATTAGCGCAAGACGTTTGGTTCAAGGAAATTAAAAAAAAGCCTGCTTTAGCAGGCTTTTTTATGACTGATCACTCAAATAGAGTTAAATCAGATTTTGCATTTTTTAGAACCTTGATAGATTCCAATATTATCGATGTTTGCTTGCGATGCAGCTTTGATCTGTTGCTGTAATGGAATATTTGCAGCATCAGAAGTATCGCTTTCACCCGCTACAGAGTTTGCAACTTGCCCCATTTTTGTTGCTTTTTCTGAGTTGCCACCGAAAGTAGATAATGCATTACCTGCCATACCCGCCCATTTGCTCAATGATTTAGCTGGCGTTTGGGTTGCAGCAGCTGCAATATTTTTATCAGCATTTTCTAAGTTACGCTTAGCATTGGCTTTTTCAACAGCTAGTGTTGCACAATCCATTGCCTTGAGTTCAGCAGTTGAGTGTTGTTTCGTTGGTAGTTCACCCGAAGCTTGAGCAAGAGTCGTTGTTAAAGCAGTAGCGATAGCTAAAGTTAAAATTTTTTTCATTATATATTCTCATTTGTAACGCATTGTTATAAATGCCCCTGTTGGGGCGAGAGAATATACACAAATGTGACTAATTTGTCATTTCTTTTTACTTAATATTAAATTTGTCACTCTATTGATCAATTGAGGACTGAATCTTGACAGGTGATACATTAGTTCAGTTTTGATGCCAACAGTATGGTGAGTCACGGTTAAGTGATGGCTTTTTAAACGTGCGACACGGTAAATTTCCTGAGCAACGTCTTGGGCGCTGAGACTGACTCCCATATTTTGAATCGTACCCGCATCCATGCCTTTTACCATGGCAGTCTGAACAAATAATGGCATGATGTCTAATACGCGTATTCCATATTTTTGCCATTCAACATCAAGACCTTCTGTAATGCCGCGAACAGCAAATTTACTTGCTGAATAGGACACTAAATCAGCTTGACCATAGATAGCAGAAGCAGAGGACATATTGATGATACGTGCGTGGGAGGCCTGTTTTAAGAAAGGGAGCGCAGCATGACAGCCATTGAGAACGCCGTTAACATTGATATTAAATGTTCGATGATGCGATGAGATATCTGTATTTTCGAATGCCCCTGAATATAAGATGCCAGCATTATTTAATAATATATTTATTTCACCAGCCCATTCGTTGAACTCAGTTAAAGCACTTTGCCATTGGTCGTATTGGGAAACATCTAGCAAACCCGCTTTAGCATTTGGCCCTAAAGATTGAGCCAATTGTTCAGCTTGTTCGAGATTGATGTCATAAATACCGACTTTATAACCTTGCTGATAGAATAGTTTTGCGGTAGCTGCGCCAATCCCTTGTGCTGCGCCACTGATAAAAATACTAGATGTCATCGAAAATCCTTGTTGTTTTACATCATTTTATGTTCCTAGTTGAGCATAAGATTGTTCATTGAATCAACAATATCTTTAAACTCATCATTCACTAGAGATCAACTTTCATGGAAAAACTTTTAAATATCATGCAAGAGCTTCGTGCGAAATGTCCATGGGATCAAAAACAAACGCCTGAAAGCTTGACTCGCTATGCGATTGAAGAAGCTTATGAGGTTGAAGAAGCAGTTCGATCACAAAATACAGCGCATATAAAAGAGGAATTAGGAGATCTTCTGCTGCAAGTTGTATTTCAAGCGCAAATGTATAGTGAGCAAGGAGCATTTAATTTTCATGATGTGGTGGAAACGTTGTGCGACAAGTTGATTCGAAGACATCCTCATGTCTTTCAATCGGCTCAATTTGAACAACTGAATGAACAGCAGGTGAGTGAACTTTGGCAAAAAATTAAGGCTGAAGAGAAAAAAGACAAAACTAAATCACGTTTAGATGAAATTAAAGCGGGTCCTGCCTTAGATCAAGCCGAACAAATTCAAAAAAATGTAGCTCAGATTGGATTTGATTTCGAAAATGTTGAGCAAGCGTATGAAAAGTTAGATGAAGAGTTATCTGAATTGAGAGAGGCGCTCAACCATCAAAATTCCGACGAAATACAAGAGGAGTTTGGAGATTGTTTATTTTCTTTAATCAATGTTGGACGTAAAATCGGCATTTCAAGTGAGATGGCTCTACTTGGAACCATCCACAAATTTAAACAACGTTTTTCATACATTGAGTTGCAGGCAAAAAATAGAAATACGCCCATTGAAAATATGAGTCTCAAAGAAATGGACCAATTGTGGGGTCAGGCAAAAGTGTATCTAAAGCAACATAACAATAACATTCAGGTTCAACATGAATAGCATCATTTCTTTTCTTCTTCTGATATTTACTGCATGTGTGAGTTTAATCAGTTCGGCATATCCACAACAGTTTGATCAATCTTACTTAAAATGGAAAGCAGAGCAAGAAGCTCATGATCAACGACTTAACCGGCAAAGTGCGAACCATTATTTATCTCGACCAGCCGTAAATACATCATCAAAGCAATCAGCTGGTGGTGTCGGGCAATCAACTAAAGTTCGTCTTAATACGGCTTCAATGGTTGAACTACAAATGATTAAAGGAGTGGGTGAGAAGAAAGCTGCTGCAATTATTGAGTATCGGCAAAAGCATGGCAGTTTTAAGTCAGTAGATGAACTTCAAAATGTCAAAGGAATAGGTCCAAAGTTTATCGAAAAGAATCGCAACCAGTTAGCCCTCTAACACATTTTTATAGAGGTCAAATGGCACTAAGGGGTGTTGAAATTTAATCAATTTTGACGGTGAATCTTGGAGAATAAAATTGCCCTTTGATTGTGTTAGAGCTATGATTAGCACAATTATGATTTTACGTTCTGACGTAGGAGACAGCGTCTTTTGCAAACTTTGCACGCGTCAAAGTGCGGTTTATCCACTGCACAATTACCTTCTTCCATTTTAGATGTTATTGATTCTTTAACTAAAGCCGGCTATGAAGCTTACATCGTCGGTGGTGGTGTCCGTGATTTGATGCTTGGACTTGCGCCTAAAGATTTCGATGCTGTAACCAATGCGACACCTTCACAAATTAAAGAAGTATTTGGTCGTCGTTGCCGAATTATTGGTCGTCGTTTTGAGTTGGCTCATGTCTATTCTGGTCGTGAATTAATTGAAGTGGCCACTTTCCGAGCTCCTCCTAAAAAAGCAGTGACTTCTGCTGCAGGGATGATTCTAAGAGATAATAATTGGGGCTCAATTGAAGAAGATTTTGCTCGTCGAGATTTCTCAATCAATGCGATGTATTACCAACCGCGTAAGGGTATCATTCTTGATTTCTGTAACGCTATTGATGATATAAAAACAAAAACATTGCGTTTATTGGGTGATCCAAAGTTACGTTTTGAAGAAGATCCAGTTCGTATGTTACGAACACTGAGATTTGCTGCGAAACTTAACTTTAAAATTGATCCTGCAATTTTAGATGTATTTACACCTGAAGCAGCCTTGCTTTTACGTGATGTATCACCCCATCGTTTATATGATGAATCTCAAAAGTTATTCACAATGGGGCATTTGAATCGTGTGCTCCCAATGTTGATTGAGTTTGGAATCTGGAAACAATTATTTGCAGATATTCCTCCTCATATTGATGCATTTATTGAACGTGCAGCGAAAAATACAGATCAGCGAATTCAAATTGGTAAAACGATCAACCCTGCATTTTTCTATGCGGTATTGTTGTGGAAACCATTCCTTGAGCGTTGTGATTTTTATATGCATAAAGGTGTTGTGGCAGCTGAAGCACGTGCTCAAGCTGGCTTAGATGTGCTGAAGCGCCAAGCGACACGCACGATTATCCCGCGTTTTGCAGAAACCTTTATTCGTGAAGTTTGGGAAATGCAAACTCGTTTGTTGAACCCAAAACCTCAGCAAATTGAAGCACTCTCAGGTCATGCTCGTTTTAGAGCAGGTTTTGACTTTATGTTGCTGCGTGAAAAGTCTGGAGATCAGACGACCAATGGCATGGGTCAATGGTGGGATGCTTATCAGTTGATGTCTTTGGACGAAAAAGAGCGTGTGATTGCGCAGTACAATCGTCAACGGACTAAATCACGACGTAAAGTTGCCGTGATCGAAGATGTTGCGGAAACAAAGCCTCAGCAGATTGAACCGCTAGTTAAAGAAACGGAGTCACGTAGCCGCCGCAGTCGTAAGGCCGCTTCAGCGAATGAGCGAAGAACAGAGCAAAATGCGAGTATCGCTTTGGATAATGGTATTGCAGCTGATCATCCTATTTTGAAGCGTAAACGTGTTAAACGTGATTTAAATACAGTGGTGTTTGGTCCTATCCAATGACAGTACGAACATATATTGGACTGGGAAGTAATTTAGGTGATTCTCAGCAGTTGATGGCAGAAGCCTATACGAAACTGGCAATGCTGGGTGTGGTGAAAGCATCAAGGCTTTATCATAGTCCACCTATGGGTCCTCAAGACCAACCACATTACCACAATGCGGTCGTTCGTTTAGATACGAGTCTAACGGCGCTTGAATTATTAGATGAATTACAAAAAATAGAAAATGAAGCAGGGCGGGTGCGTTTACGTCGTTGGGGTGAACGCACACTCGATTTAGATCTATTGTTATATGGTGATCAAACGATTCAAAATGATCGCTTAACTGTTCCACATATCGGGATATTTGAGCGAGATTTTGTCATACTGCCGTTATTAGATCTGGATGTCGAATTAGAAATTCATGGACAGAAAATTCGAGAAACGAATATTGCAAAACACAGCCAATTGGATGTTTTAGCAGATTCATCTTGGATCAATATTTAAACTTTAAAATGTTCTAAGGAACTGTGTTAGAGGACATCTTATGATCAGTCTGAGCGATTTAAGACAATTCAAACAGCAAGGTCGAAAATTTTCATGTCTGACTTGTTATGACGCCAGTATGGCGAAGGCAATGGAAATTGCTGAAATAGATACCATTTTAATTGGTGATTCGCTTGGGATGACTATTCAAGGCCATGATTCAACGTTGCCTGTGAATGTGGAAGATATGGTCTATCACACCTCAGTTGTACGTCGTGGAAATAACCATGCTTTCATCTTAACTGATCTGCCTTTTATGAGTTATGCCACACTCAATGATGCACTAGTAAACTCGAAAAAAGTGATGCAAGCTGGCGCACAAATGGTCAAGCTTGAAGGTGGTGCTTGGCTTGCTGAAACGGTAGAAGTATTGACTCGCAATGGTATTCCAGTGTGTGTCCATCTTGGACTAACGCCACAATCCGTTCATGTATTTGGTGGCTATAAATTACAAGCCAAAACGCGTGAAGCTGCGGATCAGCTGATTGCTGATTGTAAAGCCGTTGTTGAGGCTGGGGCTGCAGTGTTATTGCTAGAGTGTGTACCTGCACAATTGGGTCAAGAAATTACAGAACTATTTCCGCATGTACCTGTGATTGGTATTGGTGCTGGAGCACAAACCGATGGTCAAGTTCTGGTTGTTCAAGATATGCTGGGATTAAACTTCGGTCGTGTTGCACGTTTTGTACGTAATTTTATGAAAGAACAGTCTGGTGAAACGGCCATTCTTGATGCAATCAAATCGTATCATGTTGCTGTACTAGATCAATCTTTCCCTGCTAAAGAACATACGTTCCAAGTTGAGCTTTAATCATGAAAACTGAAACAACAATCCATGGTTTAACCGCATCACTTCATGCTGCTCGTCAAGCACGAAAGACTATTGGTTTTGTCCCGACCATGGGGAATCTACATCAAGGTCACTTAAATTTAGTACGTGAAGCACGTAAATTATGTGATGTGGTTGTGGTCAGTATTTTTGTGAATCCGATTCAATTTGGCCCAAATGAAGATTATGACAGTTACCCACGCACACTTGATCAAGACAGTCAGTTGTTGGCTGAAGAGGGTTGTGACATTATTTTTGCACCTTCAGTTGAGCAAATGTATGGCAGTCAACCTCGCTTAACAAACATTAGTGTCGGTCAAATTACCAATGATTTATGTGGTGCTCAACGTCCGGGGCACTTTGATGGTGTTGCGGTAGTAGTAACGAAGTTATTTAATATCGTACAACCACATTTTGCATTTTTTGGTCAAAAAGACTACCAGCAGTTGGCTGTGATTAAGACAATGGTACGTGACTTGAACATGCCGATTGAAATTATTGGTGTGCCAATTGCACGTGCTGAAGATGGTTTGGCATTAAGTTCACGTAATGGTTATCTTTCGGCTGAACATCGTCAAATTGCACCAGTCATTTATCAATCTTTAAAAACTGCTGAAACAAATTTAAAACAAGGTCAAGCGCTTACAGAGGTTCTTGCTGAGATAAAATCAACTTTAAGTGATGCTGGCTTTGTCGTGGATTATGTTGAAGCACGTAATCCAATGTTGCAGGCAGTAGAGCAATTTGACCAAGATATTGTGTTATTTGTTGCTGCGAAAATTGGTTCGACACGCTTGATCGACAATTTACAAATCAGTCTTTAAAACAGGATTAAACTCGATGATGATCGTCAGGTGTGGTGCATGAAGCGAATTCTTATTGTTACAGGACAATCCGGTTCAGGGAAGTCATCTGCATTGCAGGTTCTCGAAGATTTAGGTTATTACTGTATCGATAATTTGCCGCTAGCATTACTTCCTGAGATCGTTGGAAAGTTAGATCAAGAAAATAATTTAGAACAATTGGCTTTAGGGGTTGATGTTCGGAGTACACGCGCTGATTTGCAAGAATTTGAGCAAGTTTATCAGCAACTGGAAAAACATGGTGAAGTCGAGGTCATTTATCTCACGACCAAAGATCAAGAGTTAATTGCTCGTTTTAGTGCCTCGCGTCGACCTCATCCACTGGCGAATCGTTTTAAAAGTCTGAATGAGTGCATTCAAGAAGAGAAACAATTACTGTTGCCGATTCAATTAAGAGCAACTGTACAGATTGATACATCAGATAAAAGTGTCCATGATCTTAAAGATACATTATTATCCCGCTTAGGGCAGGTAGATAACTTAATTGTTATTTTACAGTCTTTTGGATATAAGCATGGTATTCCGTTGGATGCTGATTTTATTTTTGATGTGCGGCATTTACCCAATCCACATTGGGATTTAGAGCTTAGAAAATATTCGGGCTTAGATGAGCCCATTGAAAAATTCCTGACATCATTTGACCAAGTGAATATGATGTTTGAGGATTTAAAGCAGTTTTTAGAGAAGTGGTTGCCTGCCTTTGCAGAAGGGCATCGCCATTACATTACGGTTTCGATAGGATGTACAGGTGGTCAGCACCGCTCTGTATTTATTGTGGATAGACTCAAAAAGGCGCTTGAGGCACAATGGTCTATTCAGGTCTTGCATAGAGAAATGAAGCACTGGTCATGATTGACACAACTGTTGACGTAATTAACAAATTAGGATTACATGCGCGTGCGTCAGGCAAGCTCATTGAGGTCACTACCAAATTTCGAAGTTCGATTAAAATTGGTAAGGGCGATAAATTAGTCGATGCCAAAAATATTATGTCTTTGCTCATGCTCGGTGCAGGCAAAGGAACTACATTAAGACTAGTGATTGAAGGGGCAGATGAAGAGAAAGCTTTGTCTGAAGTTCAAGCATTATTCGCAGCAAAATTTTACGAGGCTGAATAATCGTGGCACGTCGATCGCAACGTTTTACTGAAGATGATTTTGAGTCTTTAGAAGGACGTGCAAGTAAAACTGAACAAAAGAAAGCTGTACAACGTATGGCTGCTTTAGGGGCTCAACTTGCTGAGTTACCCAAAAAAAAGATTGAAAGCCTTCCTGTGGAAGAGCGCTTAATTGAAGCTTTATTGGATGTTCAATTGATAACATCAGGTGAGGCTCGTCGTCGTCAATTTTTGCGTATTGGTAAATTATTACGCAATGAAGACGAGAGCATGATCTTATCTTATTTGACACCTCAACAAGGGGCGAAAAAGACAGCACAATTGCACCGCTGGGTCGATCGTATGATTGCACAAGGTGAGCCTGTTATTAAAGAATTTATGAAGACTTACAATGCTGCAGAGCATCATGCAATACGTCAGCATTTACTTCGTATTGAACGTGATATTCAAAAAAACTTAGGTGAGGATGCTGTTGCACAATCTAAGTTAAATTTGCTGAATTACGTTCAGCAAGTTGCACTTATCTCTGATCGTTAATGGTCAAAAAAAAGGTCTGATGTTTCAGACCTTTTTTATTTCTTAGATGCTTAATATTTAGAGTGCAGCACGATCTTTTGCCCAATCTCGCAACACAAACTTTTGCAGTTTACCTGTTGAAGTTTTAGGGATTTCAGTAATCACTACGTCTTTAGGTACCTTGAATCGAGCAAGATGTTGTTTGCAGTATTCAATGATTTCTTCAGGTGTAGCTTGTTGCCCTTGCTTCAATTCAATAAATGCGCATGGAACTTCTTGCCAACGTGGATCAGGTTTTGCAACAACTGCAGCTGTCAGCACGGCAGGGTGTTGATACAGTACTTCTTCCACTTCAAGTGAAGAAATATTTTCACCACCAGAAATAATCACATCTTTCGAGCGATCTGTGATTTTGGCATAACCATCAGGCTGGCATACGGCAAGATCGCCAGTATGGAACCATCCACCAGCAAATGCTTCAGCGGTGGCTTCAGGATTCTTCAAGTACCCTTTCATGACAATGTTGCCACGGAACATAATTTCCCCCATGGTCTGACCATCATTCGGTACAGGCAGCATCGTTTCAGGATCTAGTACTTTCATCCCATCTTGAAGTGGATAAGGTACACCTTGACGTGAATGTAGTTGAGCTTGTTCTTGGATGCTTAAATCACTCCAGCCTGCTTGCGAAGCACATAGCGCTGATGGTCCATAGGTTTCAGTGAGACCATAGACGTGGGTAACATTGATTCCTAGATTTCGCATACCTTCAATAATGGCAGCTGGTGGCGCTGCACCAGCAACCATCACTTCAACTCGATGATTAATTTCGCGTTGTTGCTCTTTTGGTGTGTTGATCAACATGGACAATACAATTGGTGCACCGCAGAAGTAATCGACTTGATGATCCGCGATCAATTGATAGATCTGTGCTGGATCAACTTTTCGAAGACAAACATTTGTGCCACCGTTGGCGGCCATGGTCCAAGCGAAACACCATCCATTACAATGGAACAGAGGCAAAGTCCATAAATAGGTGGCACGGGGTGTCATACCACAAGCAATGATATTACTTGCTGCATTAATATAAGCCCCACGATGATGATAGACCACACCTTTTGGATTCCCAGTTGTGCCTGAGGTGTAGTTTAAGCTGATGGCATCCCATTCATCCTGTGGTAATTGCCACTCAAACTCAGGATTACCTTGTGAAAGCCAAGATTCATACTCAATTTTTCCAATACGGGGCGCTTGTTCATTGAATTCATATTCAGTATCTGCAACATCGATAACATAAATGTCCTGAGGAACTTGTGCTAAAGCTTCCTGTGCTAATTCTGAGAATTCAGGGTCAACTAAAAGTACTTTTGATTCAGCATGTTCAAGCATAAATGCGAGTGTTTTTGCATCTAGGCGCGTATTTAATGTATTGAGTACAGCGCCTGCCATAGGCACTGCAAAATGCGCTTCGATCATGGCTGGAATATTTGGAAGTAATACTGATACAGTATCATTTTTCTGAATACCAAGCTTTTGCAGCTGATCGGCAAATTGACGGCAACGTTGGTACTTTTCTTTCCAGCTAATCCGGCGTGTACCATGAATAATTGCATCTTGCTGAGGGTAGATGTAGGCCGCACGCTCTAAATATCTGAGTGGAGAAAGGGCAACAAAATTTGCCGGCGTTCTAGGTAGTTCGTCATACGGACTTAAATTCATTTTAGTATCCATCTTCATTTTTATAATCCTGAGTAAAAGATAAGCAAAAAAGAAACGGAATACATTTATCCTTTAGTCGAGCAAACGTGACATTTTGTCAATTAGGCGAAAATTCATATTTTTTAATTTCAATTTATTGCGTTTTATTCGTGAAGTTGGTGATATTTATTTGTGCTGATTAATGTAATTGATCTAGAAATAGGGTAAATTTTAAACAGATTTTAAGTTTCAAAATCGAATAATAAAAGCAAAAGGATTTTGCATATGTATATTGTTGGGTGGGGGAAAGATGAAATTAACATCGAACCCAAAGGCTATGCCATGTTTGGCTATGGGATGTGGCATCACCGTGCCTATAAAAAAAGAACTGCGCTGTATGCGAGAACAGTGACCATTCAAAAAGATCGAGATGCTCCATTAATTTTATGTTGTCTAGATTTTGGCTGTATTACTTCAGCAATTCGAATTACTGTAATCCAACGCTTGAATGAAACGTTGAGCGATCGTTTCGATCCACATCGTTTGGTTCTAATGGCAACGCATACCCATTCAGGTCCAGGCGGTTGTGGTTATGAAGCTCTTTATAATATGCCGACACCAGGATTTGTGCCTGAGCACCTTGATGCAGTTGTGGATGCTGTGCAATCCAGTATTCAACAGGCATTATCCAATCGCGATTTTACAGAGATTCGGTTAGCGACAATTGACATTCCTGAGCAAGTCCCTGTGGCATGGAATCGCTCGATAAAAGCGTATAATCGAAATCTCGATACTGCATTCGTCGGTGAATCTGAAGCTTACAAAGCAATCAATCGACAAATGCAAGTCCTTGGCTTTTATCGTGGGGAAAAGCTTCATTCTCTGTTGTCACTGTTTGGTGTGCATGCGACATGTTTGGGCAATCAATTAGACGCTCATGATGGTGATAATAAAGGCTATGCCGCAACACTTTCGGAAGAGACCTTAAGTGCTGCTGGGGTGGATGGACCAGTTTGTATATTTGCGCAAGCAACAGCAGGCGATGTGTCACCACACTTCCATGGAAAGAATCAGACTAAGATCAGAAAAAAGATAAAAGGAGAAGCAGAATACATCTATGCGAGAAACAATGGTCGTATACAGAGTGAGTATGCTTTAGCCGCTTTACTTGAGCAACAGAATCAAAACATCCAATATCAAGATTTGGATGCAGTACTCGAGTATGTTGATATGGCAAATACTGTGGCTGATCCAGAGTTTTCAGGTGGATATAGCAATGCGATAACAAGCCAAGCTTGTCATGGGACAGCATTTATTGCGGGCACACCAGTCGATGGTGTGGGTGCTGCAAAGCCATTGATCATGGCTATGAATTTACTTTCAAAACAATTCAAACGAAGTAAATTGAATTCAAAAGATCCAGCGGAAAGTGCTTATTATCAGAAGCTTTATCATGCTCAAGGACCCAAAAATATTATTTTTGAATCGGGTCAGCATCGGATATTAGGAAAAAAATTAGGTTCACTTCCTGGTGTTTTAGATCCACTCATTGCTGAAATGAATGCTCAAGTTCACGCTGGCGCAATTCAAGAGAGCGATTTAGTGCCACATATTGTGCCAATTCAGCTCATTCGAATCGGTCAACTTTTTTTGGTATGTGCTCCCGGAGAGTTTACAACAACTTCAGGTAAGCGCGTATTAAATACCATTCAGAAAAGTGTATTACCGACATTTCCTAACGCAAAAATTTGGTTTGCATCTTATTGTAATGACTATATGGGCTATGTCACGACATTCGAAGAATATCAAGAACAAGCCTATGAAGGTGGACACACTTTATTTGGTCAATGGACTTTGGCAGCTTTTCAAACCTATTTTAAACATTTGGCTAAACAGATTTGTTTGCCACCTGAACAACGTCAATTATCAAATTGCGTACCTAAAGCAGTACCTCAAAAAGAATTAGAGAAAAGAACCAATCGGGGAAATGTTCAAACCGCCGTTGCACAAAAGGAGTTGGCAACATGAGTAATCTGACACATCATTATTGGTCTAACTGGTCGGGATATTGCCACTCAAACCCGCAACACATCTTATATCCAGATCAATTACATGAATTACAGGATATTGTGATTCAACATCCTAAAGTTCGTGTGGTTGGTGCAGGGCATTCATTTACTCCTTTGGTAAAAACGGATGCGTCTATTATTTCTTTAGACCGATTTTCAAGTGTCTTAAATGCTGATCAGGCTAAATGCCAAGCGACGTTATGGGCAGGTACTCGACTATTCAATTTAGGCCAGCATCTTGCTCCTTATGAACAGTCGCTTATGAATCAGGGTGATATTGATCAACAAAGTTTAGCTGGTGCTGTGTCTACAGGAACACACGGGACAGGTGCAGCGCTATATTCTATTTCAGGCTATGTAGAAGATTTTGAGCTATTACAGGCAAACGGGGAGTTAATCCAATGCTCCAAGACGGAGAACACTGAAATTTTTCAGGCAGGGAGAGTATCGTTGGGATCACTCGGGATATTAACGAAAATAACCATGCAAAACCGCCCTAGATATAAATTGGAAGAGAAAATTCATTTAGCCCCTGTAGAAGAAAGCCTTGATCAATTTCTCCAATTGATGCACCAACATCGGCATTTGGAGTATTTTATTTTCCCTTTTACAGATCAGTTAATTTTTAAAACACTTGATGTTACAGAGGGTGAGGTGAAGCCAAGAGAAACTTCTTGGCCATCTGAGGATCAACTTTTAACATGGTGTTGTGAAATTTCTAAAAAAGCCCCTTTTTTGACGAAATATCTTCAAAAATTAGTCGGTGTTTTTGTGAAGCCAACAGAATTCATTGATTGGTCGGGTGATATTTTTGCAACACCTCGGAATACCAAATTCAATGAAATGGAATATCAAATTCCAATTGAGAATGGTATTCAATGCATCAAAGAAGTGATTGCAACGTTTAGAAAATATCAAATAAATTCTTTTTTCCCTATCGAATTCCGCGTGGTCAAAGGGGATGATATTTGGCTAAGTCCTTTCTATCAGCAAGACAGTATTTCGATTTCAATCCATCAATATTATAAGCAGTCACCTCAAAAAGTATTTGATCTTATTGAGCCGATTTTTCAAAAATATCGAGGCCGTCCACACTGGGCTAAGATGCATCAACTGTCTCACCAAGAGATTCGAGCTCTTTATCCGAAATGGAATGAATTTATGCAAATCAGAGAAGCGCTCGATCCCCATCGAAAGTTTCTCAATCCCTATCTTGAAAAACTATTACTTGGGCAACATGGATGAGAGATGAATAGTTTTTTTAATCAAATGAATGATGATCTGCGGGCACATGGTTTAGGTCAACCTATGCTCTTGATCGATGAGGATGCATTAAACTTTAATATTGCTTATGTAAAACAGCAGCTAGCTTCAGCAAAGCACTTAAAACCGCGGTTGGTCGTTAAATCTTTGGCTTGTTTGCCTTTGTTAAAAAAGCTAAGTTTCGAATTAGACACCCGACACTTTATGGTGTTCCATATTGATCACTTAGAATTGATGTTCAATCATTTTGATCAAGCTGATTTACTCTTTGGCAAGCCGATGCCAATTCGTGCAGTAGAAAGGTTTTATCAAAACCATCACACGCCAATCCAATGCAAGATACATTGGTTAATTGATTCCTTTGCTCGTTTGCAACAATATCATGCCTTGGCTGATCAACTGGGACTTAGCTTCAATATCAATCTTGAAATTGATGTGGGATTACATCGTGGAGGCGTTCAAAATTCTGCTGAATTTATACAAATGCTCAATTATATTCAGCAGCATCAAAAAACGCTAAATTTGAGTGGCTTAATGGGCTACGATGCGCATGTCACTAAACTACCTAAGGTGGTGAAGCGTGCAGAAACAGCTTATGCTGAATCTCAACATATTTATCAAAATTATCAGCACATCTTAAAGCACCAATTCCCAGATTTAAATCATGCTCAGCTGTGTTTTAACGGAGGAGGAAGTCCAACCTTTAGTTTTCACGTGAAACATAGTGTGTGTAATGATCTGTCATTTGGCTCAATGTTGCTTAAGCCCAGCGATTTTGATTCTGAATATCTTTCTTCACTTAAATCTGCTTTATATATAGCGAGTCCCGTACTGAAAGTTTTAGACCAAGTTTCATTGCCAGGAATGCCTTCATTTAAAAAAATAAAATTCTTTCAGAAGCATCAATCGGTTTTTATCTACGGTGGCTATTGGATGGGTCAATATGTTTATCCAGCAAAATCTCATCCTCATTTATTGTATGGACGAAGCACCAATCAGGAAATGATTTGTGTCGATCGTAAAATTGATATCCATCCTGATGACTATGTAATTATTCGACCGAGCCAGAGTGAGGTGGTCATCCCGCAGTTCAATCGCACGTACCTTTATCGAAAAGAAAATGAGTGGAATTCATCTGATTTGGAAACGAGTAGATTTGAACCTTGGGAAAATTTTAGAGAGTAGTGATTAAAAGAAAAAGGGATGAAGTTAATCATCCCTTTTTAGCATTGGTTTGAAATTTATTGGATACCGCCGTAGTGGATGCCCGTTAATTCACTGATTTCTTTTTTCCAAGTGGTTAAGTCATCCAAATTAAATTTACTTAAATGGTCATGCCCACAAGCACGCGCCATTACCTGCATCAATTCGACTGAAGCATTGAAGAAGTTGGCGAGTTGCTGTGCTGATTTTTCAATTTCGAGTCTTCGACGCAAATGATCTTTTTGTGTTGCAATACCGACAGAGCATTCATTTGTATTACACGCGAGCATTCCCAAACAACCAATTGCCTGCATGGCAGAGTTAGACAGGGCAATGGCATCTGCACCCAGCGCTAAGGCTTTAATAAAATCAGCGGGGACACGTAAACCACCTGTAATGACCAAACTAATGTCACGACGTCTTAAACGATCTAAATGACGACGTGCCCGTGCCAAGGCAGGAATGGTCGGCACTGAAATATTGTCACGGAATAATGTTGGTGCTGCACCTGTACCACCACCACGACCATCTAAAATAATGTAGTCCACACCTATCGCAATCGCAGCATCAATGTCTTTTTCGATATGCTGTGCAGAAAGTTTAAAGCCAATCGGAATACCACCTGTCTGCTCGCGTATATAGTTTGCAAACTCCTTGTACTGTGAAAGTTCAGTCCAATCCGAGAAGGTTGCGGGAGAAATCGCAGATTGTCCTTCTTCTAAACCACGTACTTCTGCAATTTTTCCGACCACTTTATGCCCGGGTAGATGTCCGCCTGTTCCTGTTTTTGCTGCCTGTCCACCTTTAAAGTGAAAAGCTTGGCATTTTTTACTTTTTCAATGTCATAGCCAAAACGACCAGAGGCCAGTTCGTAAAAATATCGTGAATTCGAGGCTTGTTCATCATCTAACATTCCACCCTCACCAGAACAGATGCCAGTACCTGCCATTTCCGCACCCATTGCCAGTGCAGTTTTTGCTTCTTGCGATAAAGCTCCAAAACTCATGTCGGAAACAAATAATGGAATATTGAGTCTCAATGGTTTTTTTGCATTTGGTCCAATAATCACTTCGCTTGCAACGGGGGCATCATCCAGTAGAGGAACTTTCCAAAGTTGAGCTGTGACCAGTTGAATATCTTCCCATTTTGGAAGTTTGTCAAAAGGCACACCCATGGCTGCGGTAGGACCATGATGACCGAAATTTTTTAGACCATTTCGAGCTAATTCTAAGATGAATCTATTGTGTGGCTCTTCAGGAGCAGGCTGAGAATCTGCGTAGAGTCCTTGATAACGATCACGATTGAATTGCTGTGGATTTCTTTTTTCCCAAGCTTCGATTTCTTCTAAGTCAACATAGACATGATCATCATGAATCCAAGCTTTAAATTTTTGCAGATTTTTATTGAGATATCTCGGGTTAATGCCAGTTTTATAGAGGTAATGAGAGCCGTGAAGGCCACATACAATTTTGTCGCCTTGAATATGGGCATCGGACATGAGTGCTCCGCGATGCTGACAACGACCATACATGACAACGACTTTTTCTTCATCATGATCTTCAAGACGAAGAACAACAAGATCCACATTGGCTGCTAAAGCATATGCGGGTTTAAGCGGTTGGAGTGTAGACCAAGCAATTAGTGGGTGAGATTTCATATGACCTGCCTAATGATTTCAGTGGGTTATATTTATTTGTTTAAAAGTATGTTGATCATCTAATAGAAAGTATAAAAGATTATTTTTCTATAATTGGGATAATATTGGTTTAAATATTAAATTGGGAATATATTTTAACTATTTTTGTCACAATTAAAACTGCTATCGCCTAATGCTCGATTAACGGTTTATTAAACAACGTGACACGTGTAAAATCTCTAGCGATTTTATTTATCCACCGTTTTTATCTTTTGAGGTTCGCCTCGATCATAATCTCGCGGTGACATGCTCCATTGTACGGGGCATCACTCCTTAAGGATTTTTTATGCCAATTATTACTTTGCCAAACGGCGATCAAAAACAATTTGATCAAGCTGTCTCTGTCATGGAAGTTGCTCAAAGCATCGGTCCAGGTCTTGCAAAAAATACGGTTGCAGGTCGTGTAAACGGCCATCTAGTTGATGCATGTGACTTAATCACTGATGATGCCACGTTGCAGATCATTACGCCTAAAGATGATGAAGGTGTTGAAATTATTCGTCACTCTTGTGCCCATTTAGTTGGTCACGCAGTGAAGCAGCTTTTCCCCGAAGCAAAGATGGTGATTGGACCTGTCATTGAAGATGGTTTCTATTACGATATCTACAGTGAAAAACCATTTACACCAGATGATATGGCTGCCATCGAAGAGCGTATGAAAAAGCTCATCGATCAAGATTATGATGTCATTAAAAAGATGACACCTCGTGATGAAGTGATCAAAGTATTCACTGAGCGTGGTGAAGATTATAAATTACGCCTCATCGAAGATATGCCAGATGAGACTCAAATGGGTCTTTATTATCATCAAGAATATGTGGATATGTGTCGTGGTCCACACGTACCAAACACTAAATTCTTAAAGTCATTTAAGTTGACGAAGATGTCAGGTGCTTACTGGCGTGGTGATGCGAAAAACGAACAACTTCAACGTATTTATGGTACGGCTTGGGCGGATAAGAAGCAGTTGGCTGCTTATATCAAACGTATTGAAGAAGCTGAAAAGCGTGACCACCGTAAAATTGGTAAAGCGCTTGATCTGTTCCACATGCAAGAAGAAGCACCAGGCATGGTGTTCTGGCATCCAAATGGCTGGACAATCTATCAAGTTTTAGAACAATACATGCGTAAAGTTCAACAGGACAATGGTTATCAAGAAATTCGCACACCTCAGGTGGTCGATTTTAGTCTGTGGGAAAAATCAGGACATGCTGCAAACTATGCAGAAAACATGTTTACTACACATTCTGAAAACCGTAACTATGCCGTTAAACCAATGAACTGCCCATGTCATGTTCAAGTGTTTAACCAAGGTTTAAAATCTTACCGTGATTTACCAATTCGTCTTGCTGAATTTGGTTCATGTCACCGTAACGAACCATCGGGTTCATTACACGGGATTATGCGTGTTCGTGGTTTCACCCAAGATGACGCACACATTTTCTGTACAACTGAGCAAATTGGTCAAGAAGTTGCTGACTTTATCAAACTGACTTTAGATGTTTATAAAGATTTCGGTTTTGAAGAAGTGCAAATGAAACTCTCAACACGTCCAGAAAAGCGTGTAGGGGATGATAAGCTTTGGGATGTTGCTGAAAAATCTTTAGCTGACGCACTGGATGCAGCAGGTCTCGCTTGGGATTTACAACCTGGTGAGGGTGCGTTCTACGGTCCTAAAATTGAATTTTCTTTGAAAGATTGTTTAGGTCGTATCTGGCAGTGCGGTACAATCCAATGCGATTTTAACTTGCCATTACGTTTAGATGCATCTTATGTCACTGAAGACAACGATCGTGATCATCCTGTGATGCTTCATCGTGCAATTCTTGGCAGTTTTGAACGTTTTATTGGTATACTTATTGAACACTACGCTGGATTTATGCCACCATGGTTGGCACCAATTCAAGCATGTGTGATGAATATTACCGATTCTCAAGCAGATGCTTGTCAGTCAGTCGTCGCTAAATTGCAAGAAAATGGCATTCGAGCGATTTCAGACTTGAGAAATGAGAAAATCGGCTTTAAGATTCGTGAGCGTACTTTAGAGCGTATTCCATACCTATTGGTGCTTGGGGATCGAGAAGTAGAGGAAGGTACAGTGAATGTACGTACTCGCTCTGGAACAAATTTAGGTACTATGTCTATCGATGCATTCGTTGACTTAGTGAAAGTAGCCGTAGCCGAACGCGGCCGGTATATTGTGGAGTAAGAAAGATTAAACAGCCTGACCGTAACCAACAACAAGGTGCTAAAAGCAATCGTCCTGCATTAAATGATGAGATTCGTGCGAAAGAAGTGCGTCTCGTTGGCGCTGACGGAGAACAAAAAGGCATCGTTTCACTTGCTGAAGCGTTGCGTGCTGCAGAAGAAGTTGATCTTGACCTCGTTGAGATCGTTGCGAATGCAGAGCCGCCTGTTTGTAAAATCATGGATTACAACAAGCATTTATTTGATCTGAAGCAAAAGCAAAAAGATGCTAAGAAAAAGCAGCATCAAGTTCAGGTTAAAGAGATCAAGTTGCGTCCTGGTACAGACGTTGGTGATTACAATGTTAAGTTGCGTGCTATTCTGAAATTCCTTGAAGAAGGCAACAAAGTTAAAATTACTCTACGTTTCCGTGGTCGTGAGATGGCTCACCAACAATTGGGTCTTGCTCAATTACAAAAGATTGAAGCTGATGTGGCTGAAATCGGTGTAGTGGAACAAGCACCAAAAATGGAAGGCCGTCAAATGGGTATGTTACTTGGTCCTAAAAAGAAAAAGTAAAACCGATTTAGAGAAAAAGCCCTGCACATGCAGGGCTTTTTTATATGTTGATTGAAGGGATATAGGTACATCCTGAGTTAGTAAAGAGAGGAACGACTGTAGTTGGGGTATAAATCATCAGTTGAATATTTCCATCAGGCAGTACTTTAGTGAAGTCTAATAAACTTATATTTTAAACTTCTCGAATCATTTTGTGGCTTGAGTAAAAAATGTAATTATTTCGACAGGTAAACTCGGACTTATGCATAGAAAATTCTAGATGGATGGTAAAACTGAATAGGTTTAGAGTGTTTACTGTCTTGAAAGATGACCCAAAAAGGATTTTTTATATTGCACATCAGCACATCAGCACATCAGCACATCAGGAAATTCGTTGCTCAAAGTAGCTGTAGATTTGATTTATAAAAAAAGCCGATACTTTTGCATCGGCTTTTTTTGTGACTCATTAAGTTAGATGCTTTATTCGACATGAACTGTTTTTTCAGTAGACTCTGTATTTTCTAACAGAAGTTTTTTGCCAATTGGAATTTGTCGAGGTAATTTCTCTTCTGGAATGATACGCTCTAAGTCGATCACTAATAAGCCATTTTCATAATCTGCTTGTTGAACTTCAATATGTTCATCTAAGCGAAGCGATAATTTAAATGAACGACGCGCAATTCCTTTATGAAGATATTCGGTTTGTTCAGATTGAATAGCTTCTGGTTTTCCTGTGATCGAGAGAAGCTGATTTTCAAGACTGATATTTAACTCATCTTGACTAAATCCTGCAGTAGCGACCACGATGCGATATTTATTCTCACCTTTTTTTTCAATGTTATAAGGTGGGTAGTTTGGAGCATCACTTTGCATTGCATAATCAATAAAATCGTTTAAACGATCAAAACCAATGCTACGACGAAACAATGGATGAAGATTTAAGTTACTCATGATTAAAACCTCCTGAGGTCAGCAAAGTCATAAAAATAAGAATGTTGTTCTGTCATGACTATCATCAACAGAACCAGATGATCATCATAAATCTGGCAAGTTTTTATATAGGTTCAGACCGAAATTTTTCAATAATAAATTCAAAAAATTTTTAAAATATTTTATAAATAATTGATTTTTTATAACTTATAAATAAAGAATTTCTATCCTTGTTGTTTGGTCTGAAATGATTTATGGTGGATAAATCAATCAACAAAGGGCATATGGAGCCTGAACTGTAATGATCGATTTATATTACTGGGGAACACCCAACGGATTAAAAATAACAATTGCACTCGAAGAAATGGCTTTAGATTATCAAATCTATCCAATCAATATATTAGAAAATGATCAGTTCCAAACTGACTTTCTTGCGATCTCTCCTAATAATAAAATTCCTGCGATAGTTGATCAAAATGGACCGAATAATCAATCGATTTCGATTTTCGAGTCTGGTGCAATACTGCAATATTTAGGACGTAAAACGGGACAATTCTATCCTCAGCACGAAATCGCGAGGATTCAGGTTGAACAATGGTTGATGTGGCAAATGGGTGGTCTAGGACCGATGTTAGGTCAAAATCATCATTTTGCTAAATTTGCTAAAGAGAAAATCCCTTATGCGATCGAGCGCTACATTACAGAAACTAAAAGATTATATGGGGTGCTCAATAAGCAGTTAGTTGGGCAAGACTATGTGGCTGGTGAGTACTCTATTGCGGATATGGCAATTTTCCCTTGGTTGATGCGGCACGAGTGGCAAAGTATTCATTTAGCAGAGTTTCCTGAAGTGGAAGCTTATATTCAACGTATCCAACAGAGACCAGCGGTACAAAAGGCGCTTGCACTACTAAAGTAGATCACGGATTTAAGTGTGCTAAACTCTATACATCTAAACCACCATTTGGTGGTTTTTTTATGGAGAACTGCCATGAAGGATTTTTTTTTAAATTTCAGCAAAATTGTTGAATCTAATTCAAAAGTATACTGGGCAATTATTGCTGGTATTTTACTCTGTGTTGCTTCTTATATCGTCGAAATATTTCATGTGCAAAATATCATTGCAGCAATCGAACCAGATTCTAGGGATCAATTAAAACAGGTGATTCCAGCGATAACGAATAAATATACGGTGCTACGTGCCATCATAGTAGTGTTGGCAATTGCTTGGTCGATAAAAGAATATCGCAAAACGCAGAAACTTTTAGCGGCGAACAAGTCCAGTAAATGAATCTGATTTTATTGTTTTTAAGTGCCTTTGGAGCCGCCACTTTATTGCCCTTACAGTCCGAAGCAGTATTGTTGGGGTCATTTGCTTTAAAACAATTTTCGCCGTGGATGCTTATTTTTGTTGCAAGTGTAGCGAATGTGATGGGTTCATGCGTCAATTGGTGGTTGGGCTTAAAAATAGAGCAGTTTAAAACTAAAAAGTGGTTTCCATTTAAGTCAGATCAAATGATTCGTGCTCAACGGGCTTATCAGCAGTATGGTACATGGTCACTTCTTTTAAGTTGGGTGCCTATCATTGGTGATCCAATCACCTTAATTGCAGGAATTTTGAAAGAAAAATTCTGGAAATTTATCTTCGTGGTGGGTATAGCGAAAACAGGTCGATATCTATTTATCTACTGGGTGTATCTTGGTTTGTTCTAAATTTTCGTAGAGTAAAACTCATCAAGATTAATTTGTCTGAATCAAGATTAACGGTGCTTTTGTTTTGCGCAAAGATGCTATAGAATACTCGCTCCCTTACCTGCAGGTCGTATTGTAATGGTGCAAACGAGCCGAACAGGTGTTCAAAAGAGGTTGTTATGCCTAAGATGAAAACTCGCCGTGGTGCAGCAAAACGCTTCAAAGCGACTGCTAACGGTTTTAAGCGTAAACAAGCGTTCAAACGCCACATTTTGACCAAAAAATCTGCTAAGCGTATTCGTCAATTGCGCGGCTGTGTAATGGTTCACGTAAGTGACGTTGCTTCAGTTCGTCGTATGTGCCCGTACATCTAAGGAGATTATAAATGGCTCGTGTAAAACGTGGTGTACAGGCTCATCGCCGTCACAAAAAAATTCTTGCTCGCGCTAAAGGTTACTATGGTGCTCGTTCACGCGTTTACCGCGTAGCGTTCCAAGCGGTAATCAAAGCAGGTCAATATGCTTACCGTGACCGTCGTCAAAAGAAACGTCAATTCCGTGCTTTATGGATTGCGCGTATCAATGCTGGTGCACGTCAAAATGGTTTGTCGTACAGCCGTATGATCGATGGCTTGAAAAAAGCTCAAGTGATCATCGACCGTCGCGTACTTGCTGACATCGCTATGCATGACGCAGTTGCATTTGCTGCTTTAGCTGAAAAAGCTAAAGGCGCATTAGCTGCTTAATCATCGTAGATGAGAAAAAGACCGCTTTTTAGCGGTCTTTTTTTATTTTCATTGTTTACGACTAAATAAAGCCAAGAGATTAGTATGAATAAAATTATGGTCGTCGGTACAGCAGCATCTGGGAAAACAACCTTTGCACGTAAGTTGGCTGCTCAACTGCAAGTCGATCATATTGAACTTGATAATCTCTTTTGGTTGGATAACTGGACCAAGTCAGCTTCAATACAATTTCAAGAAAAATTTATAAATCGTGTTAGGTCTGTGAATAAGGGCTTCGTGATTGATGGTAATTATTCCCTGATTCAAAATTTAATCTTAAATGAGATCGACACTGTGATGTGGTTGGATTTTTCACTACGCGTAAATCTTTATCGTGTGATTAAGAGGTCGCTATACCGTGTGATTAGCCAAAAGAAAATATGGAAAAATTCTAACAATAGAGAACATTGGGCGAAATTATTAAGTAAAGACTCAATAATATTGTGGGTAGTCCAAACACATGGGAAAAATAGACTTAAATATTTGCAGATGATGAATGCCACTCAATATCATCATATAAAGTGGCTACATTTTCATAAAACTGAACAATTAGATGAATTTTTAAAACATCACAGTCCAAAATAGTAAGCGCAGAAACAGATTATTGCAGTGACTAAAATGAGGGCAAACACATTTGATTTACCTGTTTTAGGTGTGGGTTGGTGAGAACTGGAATCATTGTTGAAAAAGCGTTTTCCATGTTGAGTATGTGTTGAGGCTTCATCCAAAGGGGAGTGAATTTCGGGGCTTTTTAAATGAGCAGTTTTATAGTGATTTGCTACTTTAGTAATGAATTTTGCACTCAGGTCATCTAACTTTTGTTGAAATACCTTCAGTTGTTTTTCTTCCTCAAGAGATTCTTGATGATCTTGCTCCAAAAGCTTTCGTTTTTGAATCTTTAAATGTTGTTCTAGATGCATGAAACGCACTAAGGTTTCATTGGCATAAGGTGCTGCATAATCTTGTGGCAGTAATGGTAAGGCAGCTCCAGCGTTGGAGGGTGATTGATCGTCAGTACCATAAAAGATTGCACCACGTTTAACGGATTCCACCCCTTGTGCTAATGCGCGATCGAACAGCTCATTCTCTGTGTAGTCGTGAATATCATTCCAATTAGGTGCTTGAAGATCTGCCTCAACACGTTTGATATGTTGGGTGGATAGATCAAAACGCCAAAATGTTTCAATTCGTGCAGGGAGTGTTTGATTGTTTGGTATGTCGAAGTCTTGTTCAGAGCTATACCATTCGGCAAGTTCTTTACCACAGATCCATGCTGTTTTTACATTACGGTGATGACTGACAATGAAATGGGGATATGGTAAAAGTTCAACATTTGGATTGGGATTTTTTTCATCGATTAATAAACTTGAGTTATGTAGGCTTAAGCGTGTGACACCCTGACGTTTTAAGCTTTCTAACCAAACTTGGAAGTGTTGTGCCAATAAGTGTTGTGTATTTAAATCTCGAAAAAGGAAATGGTGCTGATTAAAAATCGCATGATTTTTCCAGTGTTGAAAACTTAAATCCTGACTTAAAAACTCATTGCCATAAGTCACGAGTGTGAGCTGTTGTTTCCAAATTTGATCTAATGCCATGACATATCTTCTCAATGATCATTGCGCATATCTTAAACTTTTTATAAATGTAATTTCCAATTTAATTCCACATCCAATTTTAACACTTGCTGATCTTCATACGGAGCTATAAAAGCTGTTAGAATGCGCAGTTATATTATTTTTTATATTTGTTGCTTTGAGAGTTACTATGTCACTGGAAGCCCTGACCACTGAAGCGCTCGCTGCCATTGCAGCAGCTCAAGACCTTGCAACACTCGATCAGGTTCGAGTGCAATTTACGGGTAAGAAAAGCCAGCTTGCTGAACAATCGAAAGCACTGGGTAAAATGGATCCGGAAGAGCGTAAGGTCTTTGGTGCGCAGATTCATTCAGTTCGAGAAGCGATTAATGGCGCATTAACTGAGCGTCAAACTGCATTACAAAAAGCTGCACTAGAACAAAAATTAGCAAGTGAACAGATAGACATCACGTTGCCTGGTCGTGGTCAACAGGTGGGTAGTATCCACCCAGTGACCCAAGTACAAGAGCGTATTTGTCAATTCTTCACGAAAGCAGGTTTTTCTGTTGCGACTGGTCCAGAGGTTGAAGATGACTATCACAACTTTGAGGCATTAAATATTCCGGGTCATCACCCTGCGCGTGCAATGCACGATACCTTTTACTTCGATGTAAACCATTTGCTTCGTACGCATACCTCTGGTGTACAGATTCGTACGATGGAAACACAGCAACCACCAATTCGTATTGTATGTCCAGGTCGTGTGTATCGCTGTGACTCAGACCAAACACATTCTCCGATGTTCCACCAAATTGAGGGTTTGTACGTTGCAGAAAATACGAGCTTTGCTGAATTGAAAGGATTATTGGTTAATTTGCTGAATGAGTTCTTTGAAAAAGACTTGAAAGTACGTTTCCGCCCATCTTACTTCCCATTCACAGAACCAAGTGCTGAAGTCGACATCATGGATGAGCGAGGAAAATGGTTAGAAGTATTAGGTTGTGGCATGGTGCATCCAAATGTTCTTCGTTCAGCGGGTATTGATCCAGATAAGTACAAAGGCTTTGCATTTGGTTTAGGTGTTGAACGTTTTGCAATGCTTCGTTATGGCATAAACGACTTGCGTATGTTCTACCAAAATGATGTGCGTTTCTTACGCCAGTTTGCTTAAAACTTTTTATTAAATCCTCTCCTAACTTGAGGAACTCCACAGAATCATTTGGGGTTCTCTCCCTTAGCAAAGGGGGGTAGAGGGAGGATTCTAGAGATTTGAATTACAGGTTTTATATCAATGAAAATTAGCGAAAATTGGCTACGCACATGGGTTAACCCAGCCATCGATAGCGATACTTTATCTGACCAACTGACCATGCTTGGCCTTGAGGTAGATGATTTATCTCCTGCTGCAAAACCATTTACAGGTGTGGTTGTAGGTGAAGTACTTACGGTAGAACAGCACCCAGATGCAGATCGTTTACGTGTAACGACTGTCAACATTGGTTCGGGTGAACCATTACAAATCGTCTGTGGCGCGCCAAATGTACGTGCAGGTATGAAAGCACCTGTAGCGACCATTGGTGCAGTATTACCGGGTGATTTTAAAATCAAAAAAGGTAAGCTTCGTGGTGTTGAATCACAAGGTATGCTGTGCGGTGCATCTGAAATTGATTTAGAAGATAAAATCGATGGTCTACTTGAGCTTCCTGCGGACGCGCCAGTCGGTGTAAACGTACGTGAATATCTGGACCTTGATGACAACGTGATTGATATTAGTATCACACCAAACCGTGGTGACTGTTTCAGTATTCGTGGGATTGCACGTGAAATTGGTGTGATTAACCAACTTCCTGTGACTGCGCCTGAAATTAAAGAAGTTGCTGCAACGATTGCTGATGAAAAGAAGGTCGTTATATCTACTGAAGGTTGCCCACGTTACTTAGGTCGTGTGATCAAAAATGTCAACACTAAAGCGCCAACTCCTGAATGGATGGAGCGTGCACTGGCTCGTTCTGGTATCCGTCAGCACAGTATCTTGGTTGATATTACCAACTATGTATTGATGGAGTTGGGTCAACCGCTTCACGCATTTGATGGTGGTAAAGTTCAAGGTGCGGTACACGTTCGTCAAGCAACTGCAGGTGAAAAACTTGTTCTATTGAATGAGCAAGAAGTTGAAATGCAAGACAACGTGATGGTGATTGCAGACGACCAAAAAGCATTAGCAATTGCAGGCATCATGGGTGGTTTGTCTTCATCGGTGACAGACGCAACGACTGAAATCTTCCTTGAATCAGCATTCTTTGCACCACTTCATATTGCGGGTCGTGCGCGTAGCTTCGGTTTACATACAGATGCGTCTCAGCGTTATGAGCGTGGAGTGGATTTCGAACTTCCAATGATCGCAATGCACCGTGCATCTCAGTTGATTTCTGAGCTTGCAGGTGGTGAATTTGGTCCAATTACTGTAGCAGAAAATCCAACAGTATTGCCAACACGCGAAGCAATCGAGCTTGAGCAGGCGCAAGTTGATCAACTTCTTGGTTATAAAGTTGACTCTGACTTTATTACTGATGCGTTAACACGTCTAGGTTGTCAGGTAACAATTAAAGCACAAGGTCAATGGTCTGTCGTACCGCCATCACATCGTTATGATATGGCAATCTACCAAGACTTAATTGAAGAGGTTGCGCGTATTCATGGTTATGACAACATTCAAATCAGCTTGCCTGTGATTGATGTGAAACTTGCAAAATACCAAGATCAATTTGAAGTTGCACAATTACGTCAAACTTTGGTTGCACTTGGTTACCAAGAGGCAATCAGCTTTAGTTTTGCTGATTTAAAACTTGAAAAACAGTTAAATCCAAGTGTAAATCCTTTGGCATTAGCAAATCCAATTTCAAGTGATTTGGCTGTAATGCGTTCGACTTTACTTTCAAGCTTAATTCCTTGTGTCCAATACAACGTTAATCGTCAACAAAGTCGCGTACGCTTCTTTGAGCTTGGCTTACGTTTTGATTATCAAGAAGCAACCAGTATTCATGATCTTAAGCAAATACCTACACTTGCGATTGTGGCAACAGGTGCGAAGAATCAGGAATCTTGGCATGCTAAACCTCAGCCAATGGATTTCTTCGATTTTAAAGGTGAAATTGAGGCTGTATTGGCGGCTGGGCGAGTTCAAGTAGAATATGTGCGTTCAGAGCGTTCATGGTTACATCCAGGTCAATCTGCTGAAATTTTAGTGGACGGAAAATCGATTGGTTATATTGGTCGTTTACATCCATCGCTTGAAGATGAGCTTGATCTCGCAACGACATGGGTAGCAGAACTCGATCAATCGTCTGTTTTGCAAACTTATGTATCTAATTTTACAGAATTATCACGATTTCCTTCAGTGAGACGTGATATTGCAGTTTTAATTAGTGATAAGATTAATGTTAGTGAAATTCAGCAACTTATCGAAAAAACTGGAGGAGAGTTACTTGATTCTTCTTGGTTATTCGATGTGTATACGGGTCAAGGTGTAGAAGAGGGTAAACGTTCATTGGCGTTTGCACTTTTATGGCAGCATCCGAGTCGCACGCTTGAGGATGCTGAAATTAAATCTGGTATGGATAATATTTTACAAGTGTTAGAAAACACTTACCAAGCGACATTGAGGGCCTCATGACAGCATTAACAAAAGCAGAAATGGCTGATCATTTGAGTGAGCTGACGAGTTTAAATCGTCGTGAAGCTAAACAAATGGTTGAGTTGTTTTTTGATGAAATTAGCCAGGCATTAATTGCAGGTGAACATGTCAAATTATCGGGTTTTGGTAATTTCGAACTGCGTGACAAGCGTCAGCGTCCAGGGCGTAATCCAAAAACAGGTGAGGAGATTCCTATTTCTGCTCGCCGTGTAGTGACCTTCCGTGCTGGTCAAAAGTTTAGACAGCGTGTAGGGACAGAGCAAGTCGATTAATCGCTTGATCAAATAACATTTAAAAAACCTGAGCTCAGCTCAGGTTTTTTATGCTCTTAACTTTATGCGTATTCATAAAATTCAGCGCATAAAAAAAAAGAGAACCAAAGGTTCTCTTTTTTTCGAATAATCTAAACTTTAGATTATTGAGCAGCAGAAGCAGCAGCAGTAGCGTCAGCAGCAGCGTCAGTAGCTTCAGCAGCAGCGTCAGTAGCTTCAGCAGCAGCAGCGTCAGCTTGAGCAGCAACTTCAGAAGAAGCTTCAACAGCAGCAGCGTCAGCAGCTACAACAGCTTCAGAAGCAGCTTCTACAGCTTCAGATGCAGCAGCGTTTGCGTCAGCAGCAGCTTCTTCAGTTTTTTTAGCACAACCAACGAAAGCTAAAGTAGTAGCAACGGCAGCAGCAATAGCAATTTTTTTGAATAACATGGCATCACTCTCATTAAAATAAATTGAGACAAAAAACCCGGTTAGTCTGTTGTGTGCTTTTATTATTCCTAACGTTAGTAAGGTTAATAACGCATGGAGCAGCCTAACTGGTATGCCGACATGCTATCACTGAGTATTTTGAATTACTACTAGGCGAAATGAAAAAATGCTTAAAAAATGAGAAATTTGACCCTATTTTTAACAGAAAATTACAATCATTTTTGCATTTTGAATTGGAGAAATACTAAGTAAATACTTAAAAAATAAAGGGAATTAAAATACAAAATGATAAAAATCACATACTTGCAAGAAAAGTTACATTCAAAAGTTAGTATTGTGTATTTATGTAAATGGAGTCAACCCAAATAAAAGGCCATCAATAAATGATGGCCTTTTGCGTATTAGTTGGCAGCTTTGCGTTTCATTTGATCGAAGAAATCATCATTGGTCTTGGTTTCCTTCATGCGATCAAGTAAGAATTCCATCGCAGCAAGTTCGTCCATAGGATGGAGAAGCTTACGTAAAATCCAAACCTTACGTAGTTTATCTTCATCCATGAGGCGTTCTTCACGACGTGTACCAGATTTCTTGATATTCATCGCAGGGAATACACGTTTCTCAGCAATACGGCGATCAAGCGTAATCTCTTGGTTACCTGTACCTTTGAATTCTTCGTAGATGACTTCATCCATTTTACTGCCAGTTTCAATCAAAGCAGTAGAAATGATCGTAAGTGAACCACCTTCTTCGATATTACGTGCAGCACCGAAGAAACGTTTTGGACGTTCTAAAGCGTGGGCATCAACACCACCAGTTAAAACTTTACCTGATGATGGAATAACCGTGTTATATGCACGTGCTAAACGTGTAATTGAGTCAAGCAAAATAACAACGTCTTTTTTGTGTTCTACCAAACGTTTAGCTTTTTCAATCACCATTTCAGCGACTTGAACGTGACGTGCAGGTGATTCGTCAAATGTTGAAGCAACAACTTCACCACGAACGGTACGTTCCATTTCTGTTACTTCTTCTGGACGCTCATCAATGAGAAGAACGATTAGGAAGCATTCAGGATTATTACGAACAATAGATTGAGCAATGTTTTGGATCAACATTGTCTTACCAGCTTTGGGTGGTGCAACAATAATTGAACGTTGACCTTTACCAATTGGAGCAACTAAATCGACAACACGCGCAGTTAAATCTTCAGTCGAACCATTTCCTAACTCCATCACTAATTGTTCAGTTGGGAATAAAGGCGTTAAGTTTTCGAAAAGAATCTTATTGCGAGAGTTTTCTGGCGTGTCGTAGTTAATTTGATTCACTTTTAAAAGTGCAAAATAACGTTCGCCTTCTTTTGGTGGACGAATCGTACCTGTAATCGTATCCCCAGTGCGCAAATTGAAGCGGCGAATTTGAGAAGGGCTGACATAAATGTCATCTGGACCCGCAAGGTAAGACCCTGCTGCAGAACGTAAAAAACCGAAACCATCAGACAGAATTTCAAGAACACCATCGCCGAAAATTTCTTCACCATTCATAGCATGGCGTTTCAAAATGGCAAAAATAATGTCTTGCTTACGGTTACGTGCCATTCCTTCAAGGCCCATGAACTCAGCAATTTTGATGAGTTCGCCTATCGGTTTTTTCTTGAGTTCAGTTAAGTTCATAAATGGTCGATTGAATTAAAAGGAAGTGTGGAACACAGATAGAATAGAAGCAAAAGACATCCGCAGTGCAAGAAAAGAGCAGCAATTGATTTGCACAATAACAAACTCAGAATCTAGTAAGTTCTTTCGAGGAGAAATGTGTAAACAATTTCTTTAGCCGAGCGGCGATCTTATGTTTTGTGTATTGTAAGAAACGAGGAGAAATTGTCCAAGTGTTTCTTGATCATGCAATATAAGTGAGATATGGCTCTTTGTCAATTTTACCGTCAAAAAAAGCGCCAAAAATTTGACGCTTTCAAAGCCATTAAAATTGAAAGAATTAGATATTTTCTTCAATAAAAGCTGCAAGTTTTGATTTAGGAGCTGCACCAACTTGTTGAGCAACAACTTCACCATTTTTGAACATCAATAAAGCTGGGATATTACGAATATTGTAATTTACAGCAGTTTGTTCGCATGAAGTTACGTCAACTTTTACGATTTTAACTTTACCTTCGTATTCAGTTGCTAAAACTTCAAGTACAGGAGCAATAGCTTTACATGGCGCACACCAGCCTGCCCAAAAATCAACAAGAACTGGCGTGTCAGAATTTAAAACGTCAGCTTCAAAATTAGCATCAGTTGTATTAACGATATTAGCAGACATGGAATTTGCTCCGAATAATTTTTTGAAAACGGTCTATCTATGTATATAAGTATTACATAGACCACTTTAACAAAGTAGGGGATAGGGTTTATTTTCGGACTAAATTCTGTAAATGTCTAATTGATGCTCACGATTTCCATGATCGGTGTAACACAATTGTCATATATGATGATTTTTTAAATAGTCGTTAAATTGACTAAATAAATGGCTTTTAAATTACAGTTATGTGAATTAATCTAGGCACAATTCTGGTTGAACTTAGCGCAACAATGTCTGATTTTTTGATTGATGAAGAACTCCTTGCAGCCATTGATATGGGCTCAAACAGCTTCCACTTGGCGATTGCTCGAGTTGATCATGGTGAGGTAAAAAAAGTCGCATCGATGTCTGAAAAGGTCCAATTGGCCGCAGGTTTAGATGAAAATAAAAATTTGACAGAAGCTGCTCAACAACGTGGTTTAGCATGCTTGGCTCGATTTGTAGGGCGCCTAAGTTCAGTCCAATCGAATCGTTTAAGAATTGTGGCCACCAATGCTTTGCGCCAAGCTAAAAATGGGCATGAATTCATTCAAAAAGCAGCTGAAATTCTGCCTAAACCTATTGAAATTATTGCTGGTCGTGAAGAAGCACGCTTAATTTATTTAGGTGTATCACATACTATGGCGAACAGCGGTCGCCGTTTGGTCATTGATATTGGTGGTGGCTCGACCGAGTTAATCATTGGTGAAGAGTTTGAGCCGATTCATACTGAATCCGTGCAAATGGGATGCGTTGCATTTACGAAGGCCTATTTTGCAGACGGCGATATTAATCCAAAAGCTTTCGATCGTGCGGTGACTGCCGCACGCAAAGAAATCTCGGGTATCGCGACTACTTACCGTGCGGCAGGATGGGATACTGTTGTTGGTTCAAGTGGAACCATTAAAGCTTGTCGTCAAATTGCGGTAAATATGGGTTGGAGCGATGATCAGGAAAACTTGACGCGAGAAGGCTTGGAAAAACTTAAAGATAAGTTACTCAAATACAAGCATATTTCAGACATAGAATTCGAGGGTCTTAAGGAAGATCGTCGTGCAGTCCTACCTGCGGGTATTGCGATTTTATACGCTGTATTTGAAGTTCTTCAAGTTGATAAGCTGGTCTATTCAGATGGCGCCTTACGAGAAGGTGTAATGTACGATTTACTCGGGCGTTTCCAGCATGAAGATATTCGAGATCGTAGCGTACAAGCCTTGATGGGGCGTTATGGTGCTGATCAAAAACAAGCAGAGCGTGTTGTTGAAACGGCTCGACAATTATTTGATAGCGTGGCAGGAACGCTTGGTCTAAATAATGACGATAGTGATTTGCTACGTCGAGCAGCTTATCTTCATGAAATAGGTTTAGCGATTAGTCATAGTGGTTATCATCGTCACGGCGCATATTTGCTTCAGCATTCTGACATTGCTGGTTTTTCACAAATTGATCAAAATCATTTGTCACATTTGGTCGCTCATCATCGCCGTAAATTGCGTGCTGAAGCAAAAAATGATGTGACGAAAGTCGGTGGAATTAAACTTGTCTATCTATGTTTGCTCCTTCGTCTCGCAATTTTGCTGAATCACAGCCGAAGCGATGAGATGCTTCCTGCCATTGAATTAAAGATATTAGATGAGCAACAATGGCAACTGAAAGTTTCTGGTGATGCAAAACAATGGCCTTTGTTGGTTGCAGAGCTGCATGATGAGCAGGTGCAATTTAAACATTGGGATATCGTTTTGAATATTCAGTCGGAACAATTTATTGGCTAACAGAAGCTGATAAGCGAATTTTATTAGTTAACTACGTCATAGTTAATTTAGGGATATTCATCGACTTATGAAAAATAAAGCTGCTCAATCTAAAGCATGGAAAACGGTTCAAATTGCGCGTCATCCAGATCGCCCACAATTTTTAGATTATGTGAGCGAAATTTTTACAGAATTTGATGCACTTCATGGTGACCGTTTATATGGTGATGATGGTGCAATGGTTGGCGGTTTAGCACGTTTTAATGGTCAGGCTGTGATGGTGGTTGGTCAACATCGTGGTCGTAGTACACGTGAAAAGTTACAGCATAATTTTGGGATGAGTAATCCAGAAGGCTATCGCAAGTCTCAGCGTTTACTTGATATGGCTGAACGATTTAATCTTCCAGTTTTCACATTTATTGACACCATGGGTGCATACCCTGGTGTAGGTGCTGAAGAGCGTGGACAAGCAGAAGCAATTGCTACGAGTCTAGCTCAACTCTCAAGTTTAAAAGTACCTGTCATCGCGACTGTTCTAGGCGAGGGTGGTTCTGGCGGCGCATTAGGCATTGGCGTTGCAGATCGTGTGATTATGCTTTCTCACAGTATTTACTCTGTGATTTCACCTGAAGGTTGTGCCTCAATTCTTTGGAAAACTGCTGAAAAAGCTGAGCAAGCGAGTGAAGCACTTGCACTCACTGCAGATAAACTGAAAGAACTTGGTATTGTTGAGTATGTTGTAGATGAAGGTGAGGGTGCTCATCTTCAGCCAGACGTAGTCATGGATAAATTAAAACATGTGTTACAAGCTGCACTTGATGAGCTTGTTCCAATGGATGCAAATGCAAGATGCGAAGCACGTTACCAACGTTTAATGAAGTTTGGCAGCGACAATTCAGGTCTAGCTTCTTAAAACAAATTGCCAAATTTGGTGATGAACACACGTTCTTAGTGGGATGCAGTGGCGGCATGGATTCCATGCTGTTGCTGTATGTCATGTCTCAATTAATTCCCCAAAAAATCCGTGCGATTAATATTAACCACCAGTTGCAATCTGCAAATCAGGAATGGGCTGAATTCGTCCATCAATTTTGTATGGCAGCGCACATCCCTGTGGTTCTCGAGACAGTTCAAGTTGCTGAAGGGAATTTGGAAAAGCAAGCTCGAGCAGCACGTTATCAAGCTTTTAAACATCATTTATCCGACACAGATATTTTAGTACTGGCACATCATCAGCAGGATCAAGCTGAGACCGTATTATTACGTTTGTTCTCTGGTGCTGGAATACAGGGGTTGTCCGCGATGAAATTATTAGATTCACGTGAAGACATCATTATTTGGCGACCATTATTGAATCTAAGTCGTGAGCAGATTTGCCAATGGGTAGAGCAACTCGAATTGCCCTACGTGGATGACCCGACCAATTTTGATACGCATTATGATCGAGCTTGGTGTCGTCATGAGCTTTGGAATATTTTGCAAAGCCGATTCCCTAAAATGCAACAGGCGATTGTGAGAACCAGTGTGCTGATGCAAGATGCGAATGAAATTTTGCAAGAGGTTTTACAACAGGATTTGGCATTCTGTGGCGATGATGATCATCTAGATTTACGACAACTCAATCAATTAAGTTTAGCAAGAAGAAGACAACTTTTATCCAATTGGATGAAAGGACAAGACCAATACCGTCCTGCATTTGAGATGGTAGAGCGGTTGACTGAAGAAGTTATTTTGGCGAAACCTGATGCACAAGCAGCATTGCATTGGAATGGACAATATTATGTTCGTTTCCAAAATATCTTATATCGAGTTCCTAAGGATGAATACTTAGCAGCATCAAATACAACTGATTCAGAAATAAAATTTGAAATCCAGCATGTTGTAAATTTAGCTTCGGGTCAATTTAAGATCTGCCAACATCAGGAAGAGTATGGTCTGCGTATAGAACTTTTAAATCAGCCTTTGACATTGCATTATCGTCAAGGTGGGGAAAAAGTCCATTTGCATGGACGTGTGGGGAAATGGCCATTAAAAAAAGCAATTCAAGAGGCACAAATTTTTCCATGGAAGCGTCATACTATTCAAATTTTAAGCTTAGATAATGTTATGCTTGGTGTTTTCACGCCAAAAGGGTTTTGGCTGGCTGAATCAGAGTATTGTGAAGTCGGTGGTTGGCAGCCAAAGTTAGTTTCATCGCTATAAAATCAAGGTTGAGAGTCGTTCATGAGTGTTGCGTTAAACTGTAATATTTGTTTCATTGGTGGTGGTAATATGGCTCAAGCCCTAATTGGAGGGTTGATTAGTCGTGGTTTACCAACAACGCGTATTACAGTTTCCGATCCTGTAGAACGTGTGAGAGAGTTATTAAAAGAAAAAGAAATTCAAGTTACAGACAATAATGAAGACGCGATCCAAAATGCTGATGTTGTTGTTCTGGCGGTGAAACCACAAGTACTGGCACAAGTCCTTAAACCGTTAAAAGGTAAATTTGAGAATAAGTTAATTGTTTCGATTGTAGCAGGGGCTGAAATTGCAACGATTGCTGCATTAACGGGGACGGAGTTTATCGTTCGTGTCATGCCTAATACACCTGCATTGGTTCAAACAGGTGCCCATGGTTTATATGCACATGACGTTGTTGATCAAGCAAAGCGTGAATTGGCAAGTCAGATTTTAGCTGCAACAGGCTTAACACTTTGGGTAAACTCAGAAGAGCAAATTGATGCAGTAACTGCGGTATCGGGTTCAGGTCCAGCGTATTTCTTCTATATGATGGAAAGTATGATTCGTGCTGGGAAAAATTTAGGCTTGGATGAGAAAACTGCAACAGCCTTAACGCTACAAACAGCTCTCGGTGCTGCGCAAATGGCGATCACCAGTTCTAATACGCCATCTGAACTGCGTAAAAATGTGACATCACCAAATGGTACAACTCAAGCAGCCTTGGAAGTTTTTGATCGAGCGCAAATTTCACAGAATATTCAGGCTGCTCTTGCGGCTGCAAAAAAACGCAGTCAGGAGCTCGCTCAGGAATTAAGTGATAGTTCTAAATAACTAAATTTTAGGAAAATTGAAGTATGGGTGCGAACTCTGCGCTATTTTTTGACATTATCATTAATGTTGCGATTTTATTGGTATTTTTCCGTTTTTTAATGCAATTGGCGGCAGTCAGTCCATATAACCCTGTTGTGCTATCGACAGTGAAAGCAACTAGAATTGTAGATGTGTTTGGACGAATCTTGCCAACTGTGGCACAGGGGCGTGTAAATCTAGCAGCTTTAGTGCTGATCGTATTGTTGTATTTTCTTAAGGTATTTGGCTATAAATATTTAAATGCCTTACCAACAGGCGATGCATTGTACTTTATTGGTTCAACAGTACTTTCAATGTTGCAGGCATTAATTTCAATTCTTAAATATTTGCTGTTCGCTTACATTATCTGTAGTTGGATTTTAATGTTTTCACAAACACGTTCACCTTATATTGAAGTGATTCAAGAATTAGCTGAACCGATGTTGGCACCATTCCGTAAAGTAATGCCAAATTTAGGGATGATTGATCTTTCTCCAATCCTTGCATTCTTTACACTTTATATTGCTGAAATCATGTTGAAATCAATTGGTTAAATCTAAATTGTGGATTTAAACAATTTCATAAAAAAGGACTCATTTGAGTCCTTTTTTACAATCTAAGAATCTTAGAAATTAGTGCGCTTCACCCCAGTTTTTCCCTTTGCCGACTTCAACAACAAGTGGCACAGAGAGTTGAACAACACGTTGCATTGCATCTGCGATTTTAATAGCGATCTCGTCAGCGATCGCTTCATCTACCTCAAACACTAATTCATCGTGAACTTGCAATAATAATTTGGCCTGATCTTTAGGTAGAATTTTATCTACTTCGATCATTGCCATTTTGATAATCTCCGCAGCAGAACCTTGAAGAGGCGCATTAATTGCAGCGCGTTCAGCTGCCTTTCGAATCATCATATTGCGCGCATCGATATCTGGTGTGTATAAGCGTCGCCCTGTAATGGTTTCAACAAAGCCTTGTTCTAATGCGACTTGTCGTGTGCGTTGCATATATTCATAAATGCCAGGATAGCGATGGAAATATTGTTTAATGTAATTTTGAGATTCTTCGCGTGTGAATCCCAATTGACGTGTTAAACCAAACTCAGACATGCCATAAAGTAATCCAAAGTTGACGGCCTTGGCTTGGCGACGTTGATCATTGGTTACATCATCCAAAGCAATATTTAATACTTCTGCTGCAGTACGGCGATGAACATCTTGGCCGTGATTAAACGCGTCAACTAAAGCCTCATCTTGTGAAAAATGTGCCATAAGACGTAGTTCAATTTGTGAGTAATCGGCAGCAAGTAAAACCCGACCTTCAGGTGCAACAAAAGCTTTTCGGATTTGACGACCGATCTCTTCGCGAATTGGAATATTCTGAAGATTAGGATCAGTAGAAGATAATCGTCCAGTTGCGGTTAAAGCTTGATGGTAGCTGGTATGAACACGATGACTTTCGTTATTGGCTTGTTTGATTAAACCGTCAGTATAGGTACTTTTTAACTTAGACAAGCCGCGATATTCTAAAATAAGTGCAGCGATCGGGTGATCAATTTTCTCAAGAATGCTTTCGCTGGTACTGTATTGACCTGTTGAAGTTTTCTTACCACCTTTTAAACCTAACTTATCAAAAAGAATATCACCCACCTGCTTAGGTGAGCTGACATTGAAAGGTTGACCCGCGATTTCAATAATCTGATTTTCTAACTCTAGAATTGTATTAGAAAATTCTTGACCCAATTGATCGAGGAAACTCAAATCGAGCTGAATTCCATTTTCTTCCATCGTCGTCAGAACTGCAGCTGTCGGCATTTCGATTTGATGAAGAATATTGAGAAGCTCTGGGATTTCTTTAAGCTTACGCTCCAATACCTCATACAAACGATAGGTTACATGGGCATCTTCAGCGGCATAATGAGCTGCTGTTTCGATTTCAATTTGATTAAAGGTTTTTTGTTTAGCACCTTTGCCCGCCACTTGTTCGTAAGTAGTGGTTAAGTGGCTAAGATAAACGCGCGCAACGTCATCCATACCATGGCGCGTCGCCACAGCATTGAGCACGTACGAGGCAAGCATGGTGTCAAAGTACCAGCCTTGTAAATGAATTCCATGATTTTCGAGAATATGAGCATCATATTTTAAATGATGACCAATCTTCTCAATCTCAGCGTTTTCTAAAATTGGTTTGATTTGCGCAATAATAGCGTCGCGATCCAATTGCTCTGGAGCACCTTCATAATCGTGAGCAAGCGGAACGTAATATGCATCTTGGGCATCAAATGCCACAGAGAAGCCTACCATCTCTGCAACACGATAATCTAAACTTGTGGTTTCAGTATCGAAAGCAAAACGTTTCTCAGTAGTCAATCTTTGAAAGAGTTTTTCCCAATCCGCTGGTGTTAAAACGGTATGGTAAGTTGCCTCGCCAAGCTGATCATCTACACTAGTCTGAACCGCTTGGTCTTCGATTTTCGATGTTGCAGTACTCGGTTTTGCGACAACTTGACTTGATTGTTTATACGCAGCATTATTTGGATTGTTGGGATGATCTAAAGACTGAAGTTGATTTCTAAACTCAAGTTCGGTGTAAAGCTGACGTAACTCTGCAACATTTGGATCTCGGAGTTTAAGATCATCGTAGGTCAGATTCATGTCTAAGTCACAAACAATACTTGCTAGCTGATGATCTAGCGCAATACCATCTACATTGTCTTTAATATTTTGACCTACTTTGCCTTTAATTTTATCGACATTTTCAAGAATGCCACCAATTGAACCATATTCATTCAGCAGTTTAGCCGCAGTCTTTGCCCCGATACCAGGAACGCCCATGATGCCGTCAGAGGCATCTCCCATGAGGGTTAAATAATCAATAATTTGGTTCGGCCAAACACCAAACTTTTCAAAAACGCCATTCACATCCATGGGCTTGTCTTTAAAACTGTCTTCAAGTGTTACTTTGTCCGTGACCAATTGAGCCATGTCTTTATCGCCTGTGGAAATCAAGACTTGATAGCCTTCTTTTTCTGCGCGTTTTGCCAGCGTACCTATGATATCATCGGCTTCCGCACCAGGTATGGCATGGAGTGGGATACCTAAAGCACGAATTAAATTATGTAAATACGGAATTTGTTGAGCGAGTTCGTCAGGCATGCTCGGTCGATCCCCTTTATATATTGGGGAAAGTTGATGACGGAAAGTTGGTTCAGGTGTGTCAAAAATGACAGCCATGTGTGTAGGTTGAACACGACGCATTAACTTTTGGATAGCAGAAATAGCTCCGCGAATTGCGTTGGTTTGTAAACCTGTTGACGTCGTTAGCGGTGGTAGTGCGTGATAAGCACGAAATAAAAAATATGACCCATCGACCAAGACAAATGGTGGCATTGAAACGTTCCTAATCCAATTAACTTTTTCATTGTACGTGATTTTCAGCAGTTGCGCTGATACAAGATTTGCAATCAAGTGTACAGAATATGCGATGAAAAACGCAAAATGCCAATTCTTGCTGAGGTATCATCAATCTAGCTAAAAAGGAATGATGTGTATGCTGAAGCAATATAGTGAAATAAAAATGATTTGGTTGATGCTACTCATCATAGTAGCGATCAGTACTTGGGTTCTAGCGTTGCCGATCATTATGTTTTTATGTGTTGCTGCATTCCTCATAAGTGTTATGCAATATGCCCATCATATTGAAAAACCGCTTACCAACATTGAGCAACAGACTCATTATTCGAAACAGAATACATCACGATTGCCCTTATATATTTCGTCATTTCTTGCACTAATTGGCAGCTTGTTCGATTGGACATGGTTGGTTGGATTAGGTTTAACACTCTGGATTTATTTTTTTCTAAACTGGTTGCGACAACTTGAGGGTCGATTAATTCAAATCGGTGCTTTGCAGGAAAAGCTAATAAAACTAGATCGAGACGATCAGACCAGCACCACAAGTATTTTACAAGATTCAGAGGGAATCCAGACAAATCAGCAGCATGATTTGGGTTTTGGGATGCAAATCAGACGATGGATCTTTCATGGTAATCCTGTTCTCAAAGTTGCGATTACCGTCCTAGTGATTGGGGTCGTCTTATTATTGAGATATATGGTTGAACATTGGACCTTAAGTCTTTCAATCAAACTTTTGGCTGTTGCTGTCATCGCCGTCATATGTGTTGCCTTTGGTTATCATATACAGAAAAAAAACCGCGGCTTTGGTCTTGCTTTACAAGGACTGGGTTTTGCGGGATTGTTATTAAGTATTCTATTTGCTTATCACTATGATCTGTTAAATCTCATTAATACGATTACGCTTTACAGCTTGAGCATGCTGTCGTTGGTCATACTGATTTTAAAACAGCGGTCAGTGGAGCTTTCCCAGATGGGAGTTTTGGTTGCTTATATTGCACCGTTCACATTACCTCATGCAGATTTTTCCTCAGCTCAATTACTGTCTTATTATCTAGCGGTCAATAGTGTTGTAGGTGTAATTTGTACATTACATCCATGGAAAATACTCACTCAAATAGCGTTGCTGCTCATTGTTGTTATCGGTGGTGGTTATGCCTTTTTGAATGGCGGTGTTGCAGAGAGATTCGTTTTATCCTGTCTAGTTATTGCACATGCGAGTGTATTTATTTGGTTGGGTTTCAGATTTAACCAGCTCGCTACACATCAAAATCAGGCTCATTTAGGTCAGCGTATTATTGACTCCGCATTGATTTATGTCAGTCCCTTGGTCGCATATGCATTTTTACATCTCATGTATTTAGATCAAACATCGGTTCAAATTGCCTTGTGTTTGGGTTTTGCATTGACTCACTTTGCGATTTTTAAAGTTGTGCAGCACGCAAAATTTGATACGGCGATTAAACAAAATTATTTAATGTTAGGTTTTATTTTTCTAAGTTTTATCCCGCCGATCTTGATTCCACAAGCATGGAGTGTGATCGGGTGGATCATTGAAGGACTGCTTATTTTAATGTGGGGCTTGCATCGTGAGTTTAGGGTAGGGCGAACATTAGGTTATGCGTTGTTAGCAGTTGGATTATTTTCGTATTTATACTATTTGATCGAGTTAGCATCAATTCCAAATATCATCCCATGGTTACTAGGTCTAAGTTATATCCTTGCGATTGCGGTCTCCAATGTTGTTATGCGTTATCAAAAACAGCTGACACTGTCAGATAAAATTTTCCTGTCTATTTTTTCTTTTTTTGCGAGTCTTTTACTGCTTTATCAAGGTGTGGAAAGTTTTAGTGAACCGATGAGATTAATCTACACACTTGCATTCACAACTGCGATTTATTTTGCTGCTAATTTAGTCTTACAACCGCGCCAAGTAGTCTCATGGTCATGGTTATTACCAAAATGGTTGGGGCTGATTCCTATTGTAGTGTTCGCAGCTATTATGCTGATCGATCAATACACTCAAGGAGTCATCGTCTGGCAGTCATTTGGTGCGCAAGGCTTGTTTATCTTGGCTTGTTTGGGCCTGAGCTATCTGTGGTTAAAACCAATTTCAAATGCTCAGTATGAAAATGAATGGATCGCCTTTGGTGGACTCGCTTCTTTAGCTTGTGCCAGCGTGGGTGTAGTTTCAATGTCACCTATGATGGGAGCTGTCCTTTTACCTTTGATACTTTATGGCTATAGTGTTTCTAAAACAACAGACTTGAATAAGCTTTGGTTAACTAAGACTAGCCTCATTTTATTGTTGTGCTGGATTGTCAGCTCACAAATTTGGGTGGTAGAACCCTTTTGGAAATATTTTATCCCAATCTTAAACCCTATTGATTTCGTCAGTCTGACTGGTTTGTGGGTGCTTATTCAGGTGCTTCGCAGTCAAATCAGAATGGGGCTAGAGCGAACACTTGGCGCATTCTTGATCTTACTCGCTGTGCTATGGGTAAGTAGTTATGTACTTCTTAGAGCCTTACATTTTTATTTTGCTACACCTTATAACCAGTGGATCATTTGGCAAGATTCTGCAGTGCAATTGGCGTTGACATTATTGTGGGTGGTCATGGCATTCATTGTGATGAAATATGCCGCTATCAACCATAATCGAGTGGTATGGATGTTTGGTGCAAGTATTTTGGCGATCGTGACTTTTAAGTTGGTGTTGTTAGATTTATCCCATATCGGCACTCTAAGTCGAGTTTTATCATTTTTAGGCGCGGGAGGATTAATGTTGATTATTGCGTACATCGCTCCAGCGCCAGAGCAAAAACGAGTAGAAGAGACTAATGCTTGATCCTGAGATCAAGCATTAACCTTAATTCATTATAATTTAGGCTCTCTTTTGATTTCCTTAGCATTGGCGTATTGGTCTATTTCCTCATCTGTTAACGAGGGTTGTGGAGGGCGATCAACAAAACCCATTTTAGGTACAGGAATTTCAATATGGTGATCAACAAAACCGTTTCGAATCCGCTCTTGCATTTCATCACGCACTTTTAAAAAGTTTTCCTGTTGGCACCAAATGGCGAATAACAATTCGATTGAAGATTCACGGAATGCGGTTACCGTTACAGCAGGTTTGGGATCTGCTAACACTAAAGGATAGCTGTTTGCCACTTTTAATAAAACTTCTCGTACTTTAATGATGTCTTCATGAAAGTTGATTGCAAGTGTAATGGGGATGCGCCGTATCGGGAATTTAGAAAGGTTGTGTACGGGAGCACGAATTAATTGCTCATTAGGTAAACGGACATAGACATTATCTTGAGTCAGTAATTTGACAGACAGTAAATCAATGGAGATCACTTCACCTTCGATGGTATGTCCACGAATTAACGTAATTTGAATGGTGTCACCAATTTCAAAAGAACCTTCACCAATCAAGAATAAACCGCTGATCAAGTTCGTCGCAGAGGTTTGAGATGCAAAACCCAGTGCTACGGTCAAAATACCAGCGGCACCTAGAAATACACTTAATTTAAAACCTGCTTCTTTTAAACTCGCCATCACAAAGATGAGGAAAATAAAATAAAAAATACCGCGCCGCCATACCAAACGCTGATGAGCATTAAATTTGGCGCCGATCGTTCTCACAAAAGTATTGGAAACGACTCGAGCAAAAAGGAATCCAATAAAGCAAAGCACAATCGCAATAATAATTTCAGTTAGGCGATCCGTATTGATATTGGTAAATATACTTTTGAGGCTATCAGCAATGGTGCCGGTAAGACTATCTGCCATATGCCCCCCTTAGAAGAATGAATCAAACATGTTAAATAAAGTACTACCTGGGGCACGTGCTGGATTGACATAAATTACATCACCAGCCAATGGTGGGGTGCGATTTTCAATACGAATACGTGCTGGTCGATCCATCCCTTCGTGAATGACTTTAATTTGTGACGTCCATAATCGCTCTGTACTTTCACTATAAAACAAAGGCAGGGCAGGAACAGGTACATTCATTCGATCGAAACGGAGTTGATGTCCACTGACATTGTGAAAGTCAATTGGAGTGACTGCACGAAATGCACGTGGACGAAGTTGTTTGAGTTCTGTTCGACCATCAACTGAAGTGGCGTAACACATTTCACCACTGCGTTGATCAGGTCCGAACCATGTATCTTTAGGCATAATGACCGGTATATCGAATAATGGGGTCTTTTGACTTTCGACATAACCTGAAAGCCACAGAGGGGTACTAATATAAAGCGTGCCACGTTGACCAGCTGGAATGTATATTGGGTCTACAGGACGGATCACCACAGATCGATCTGCAAGACGTGGTATCAATTGAATTTTAGGGTGAGTTTCCCTGAACATGTAACGTTCAACATGTACTGGACGAGGAAATGAAAAATGGGGGTCATCCATTTCCTGCCACTTTTGTTCGTAGTCGTATTGAATTTGAGGACGGTAGTACTCCATGCGCCATTCTTGTAAGCCACGAGTGAGTCGAAAGAGCAATGAACCAAATTGCCAAGCACGCACTTGATTGAGTTCAAAATGCTGCTCACCCCACCATCTTAAAGTCGAAGGGTTTTGCTCAAGTTTCTGATCTAGTGACAATAGGGAATATCCTTAAATAAATTCATTAAAAAACTGTCTTCACGCTGTCAAATGCTTAGAGTACACTCGAGGTAATTTTAATCATGATTATCATCCCTTATGCAAGTACTTAAACAAATACAAATACCGTATAGTTTTGCAAAAAAGCATGGCGTTTTGTTGCGTTATGAAGGGGATCAAGTTTTTATTGTCCGTCGTCAAGATACTGCTTTGGTTGCTTTGCAAGAAGCACGCCGTTACGTGGGGCATACAGCCAAATATCAATTGGCGACTGAACAAGATTTTAGTCAGTTACTCAGTTCAAGTTATGCTGGCGAGACAGGCGAGTCTCAGCAAGTGGCTGCTGGTTTAGAAGATCATCCTGACTTGTTAAGTTTAGCCGATCAAGTACCTGAAGCAGAAGATCTGATGGATCAGGAAGACGATGCTCCGATTGTTAGATTGATTAACGCATTATTGTCCGAAGCCATTCGAGTGAGTGCATCAGATATACATATTGAAGCTTTTGAAAAAAAGTTATCGGTTCGTTTACGTGTTGATGGGCAACTTCGAGAAATCGTGCAACCACGTCGTGAACTTGCCCCATTGTTAGTTTCACGTATTAAAGTAATGGCAAAACTTGATATTGCTGAAAAGCGAATTCCTCAGGATGGTCGTATCTCTTTACGACTGGCAGGTCGTGAGGTGGATGTCCGTGTTTCGACTTTACCCTCTTCACATGGTGAGCGCGTAGTAATGCGTCTTTTAGACAAGCAAGCAGGTCGTTTAAATATGACCCATTTGGGTCTGATGAAAGATGATTACGAGCGATTAACCCAATTAGTGCATCGTCCTCACGGTATCATTCTCGTGACCGGACCGACAGGTTCTGGTAAAACGACGACACTTTATGCTGCACTCTCGGATTTAAATGACGGATCTAAGAATATTTTGACCGCGGAAGATCCAATTGAATATCAACTTGAAGGTATTGGACAAACTCAGGTTAACACTAAAGTGGATATGACATTTGCGCGTGCATTGAAAGCGATGCTTCGTCAAGATCCAGATGTGGTAATGGTGGGGGAGATCCGAGATTTAGAAACTGCAGAAATTGCTGTGCAAGCATCCTTGACGGGTCACTTGGTATTGTCGACGTTGCATACCAATACTGCGATTGGTGCAGTGACGCGTTTAAAAGACATGGGAATTGAGCCATTCCTTCTATCGAGTTCTTTAATTGGTGTGATTGCGCAACGATTGGTTCGTACTTTGTGTTCGCATTGTCATAGTTGGCGTGCCGCGGATGATTTTGAAAAAGAAATTTTTAAGAATGTCCATGATGGTACTGCACTCAATCTGCCTCAACCAGAGGGATGTGAACATTGTGCGCATACAGGTTTTAGTGGTCGTACCGCCATTTATGAAATCGTCCCTGTTGATGATGGAATGCGCCGTCTGATTCATGGGAATGCTGCAGAGTTTGAAGTTGAAAACTATGCTCGTCAGCAGTCAGGTTCGATACGTGATGATGGGTTACGAAAGGTGCTTGAAGGTAAGAGTACATTAGAGGAAGTACTTCGAGTAACAAATGAAGCGGCGGAGTGATTCAGAGATTATTTAATAATTCTCGATAAAACGAAGAAGCGCTGATTTGAAAGTAAGCTCGAAAGCTGAGGATTCAACAAAAGAGCCCAATTATAATAGTTGGGCATTTCGCATTCGCATAAGGTAATGAATTACATTCATAAATAAAAATAATTTTGAATAAGGTTTATAAGGTCAATTATAGGAATATTTATGAATTATCTTATGTCAAAACGCCATTACTGTAAGACATCTCACTAAAATTATTTTACAAAATTAAAGATTATGTAATATTTAGATTTTGCAATGTGATAATTTAATTTTGCATTTGGTTTCATACATAATGTGAAAAATCTGTGAAGTATTACCAAATAGATCTAACAATACAAAACAATAGCTATAAAACATATATTTACTAAAAAATAATAAAAACATATGGTTAATTAACATGCGACAGACATTGAACTTGAAGATCTACATTTCTATGTATTCTACATGCTTAACTATAGAGAATGATCCTTTCCAAGTCTAAAGATACCTCGACGTGTTTCTCAGCAAAGCTGAGTTGTTTTACATATTGAACCGTGTAATCAGAAGTTCTTCAAAATCAAATATCAGTAATTAAGGAAAATTATACATGGAACTCAAAACACTCATCTGCACCCTCACCGTACTCGGTGGTATCGGATTAGTTGGATGTAATGATTCAAATTCATCTGAGCCTATTCCTCCAACAAATGCTACTGGTAATCTCTTGGTACTGACCAGTGACGGTATGATTAGCTCACTCAATCATGACCAACCTAGTTCGCTGATTTCAAATATTAAAATTTCAGGTTTAGTTTCTGGGGATCAACTGGTTGGAATGGACCATCGTCCAAGTGATGGAAAGTTATATGCAGTAGGTTTGTTGGGTAATATTTACACGTTAAATCCAAGTTCTGGAGTAGCAAAATTCGTTATTAAAATGACAGCTGATCCAGCAGATACGACAGATGGTAATGCAGCTTTTAGTAAAATTACTTCCAATCCTGATGCGCTTAGCGTGAATTTCAACCCTGCTGCGGATCGTCTAAGAATTATTGGTCAAGATGGTCAAAACCTAAGAGTTAATGTTGATACAGGTCTCACCATCACCGATGGAGAAATTAGTCGGGTTGGTGATGCTACAACCGAAGTAAGTGCCGCAGCTTATACCAATGCTTTTGCTGGAACGGCAAGTACAAAATTATACAGTATCGAATCTTCGACAGATCGCATTTATCTGCAAAATGCAAATGCCGGAACATTAGGTATCTCTGCACCCTTAGGTCAGGATGTATCGAATAACGGTGGTTTTGATATAGACCCAATAAATAATATTGGTTTTGCTGCATTAAAAGTCTCGGGTGCATATAAACTATTTCAAGTTAATCTTGCTCAAGTCGGAACGACCAATAACGCTATTTTTGAGACAAGCGACTTGCCTAACGAATATCGTCAAACCTCCATTCGTGGGATTGCGCTTAATCGAGCAGAAGAAACCACTTCAAAAGGAATTGGGTTGACCAATAATAATTCTTTAATTAGATTTGAAATCAATAGTCCAAATGATACGACCGAACAAAAAATTACAGGCGTATTGGTCAATGAAAAATTCGTAGGTATTGATTTTAGATTACGTACTGCTACTGATAAATCCGATACACTATATGGTTTAACTAATCAAGCAAACTTGTATACCATTAACCCAAATTCTGGTGCTGCAACACTTGTGACTGCACTTAAAGCAGGCACGGGTAGTAACTTTAGTACTCTAGACGGCACACAGTTTGCTGTTGACTTCAATCCAACGGCTGACCGTTTAAGAGTCATCAGTAATTCAGGGCAAAATCTGCGAATCAATGTCGATACGGGTGAAACCATTCAAGATGGCAAAATTAATGGGATCACAAATGCAGTGATTAGCGCTGCGGCATATACCAACAGTTTTAAAACACCTATTTCAGCTCTTAGCACCGAATTATTTAATCTAGATCAGGCCAATCAGTTACTGACGAAGCAAGTTCCACCCAATGATGGAACATTGGTGAGATTAGGTAGTCTTGGCGTGAACTTAAGCTTGAATGATGGTTTCGATATTGCTGGTGGTGATAATGGATTAGCTCTAGCGGCGATAAGCAACAATAATGGTGCTTCTATCCTATACCGTATAGATCTAAATAGCGATACAGCACTTACAACTCCTCGTGCACGTCCAGCTATTTCCGTTAATGGGACGCCTAGTGTTATGAAGTCAATGATCGGCTCAATTACAACGCCCGCCTTAATTGACTTAGCAATACTTTTTAAATAGTTTACTTGCTAGATTAAAAGAGTAATAGTCAAAAAGACATATGTACTTTTGAATTGATATAGTTGAAGACGGAAATTTTGGAGATACTGAACTAGTTAGTGGAGGTATCTCCAAATCACTATTTTTCTTTAAATTAAGCTGCAGGACTGATTACTGCAAGCTGAGGCAAAGAGTCATTATTCCTTTAGATACACATAAATCTACTTGATCCCACCTAATATAAAATTTCTTTTTCTAAGTTGAAATTAACTTATAACCACAAAAAAGCTGAGATGCATATGCATATCAGCGTGATTTTTAGGATTGAAACAACTGGATCAAACAATCACATTCAAGGTCACATCAATATTGCCACGTGTTGCATTTGAATATGGGCAAACGATATGAGCAGCATCTACCAGCTTTTGAGCTTCCTCTTTATCCAAGCCTTCCAGATGAATATTTAAAGTGGCTGCTATTCCAAAACCAGTTGGAATAGGACCAATACTCACTTCGCCTTCAATATAAGCATTTGGTGTGATTTTCAATTTATCGCGGTTGGCAACAAATTTCATCGCACCTAAGAAACATGCAGAATAACCAGCAGCAAATAATTGCTCTGGATTTGTTCCACCACCGGGACCACCCATTTCTTTTGGTACAGCGAGCTGAACATCTAAAATTTGATCTGATGATGTAGCACGACCATCACGCCCACCAGTAGCTTTTGCATGTGCGGTATAAACAACTTTTTCTAATGACATGATTCCTTCCAGATAGAGTATAGGTGAATATCTATACTCTCTGATTTAAAAGGAATGATAAGCGGTAATTTTGTAAAGCTTGGTATTCAATTTTTATGTCTGAGCAGGTCAAAGCTGAATAAGTTTACGATGCTGAATTAATGGCATCGATTCTCTAATTTTTTTCTGTGCATCGATGTCAAACGGAACTGTAATCATTTGAGCACCTTCTTCAGAGATGATATCTAACAATTGACCACGAGAATTCGCAGCACCAGAGTGACCCCAGGTTTGTCTTTTTTCACCGTGCCACCCTTGTTGAGCTGAGCCTAAAACTTGGCATTGACTATCCATGGCACGAGCTTGTAAAAGTAATTGCCAGTGCATTTGACCTGTCGTGTAAGTAAAAGCAGAAGGTGCTGTTAAAATATTTGCGCCTTGTGCGCGCAGCTTTAAAGCAAGTTCAGGAAAACGAAGGTCATAGCAGACCATTAAACCAATATTGCCAAATGGAGTTTTAGCAATGACGGTTTGATCACCTGGTTCAAAATACTTAGATTCTTGATATCCACCTACCGCATCACCGACTTGAACATCGAATAAATGAATCTTGTCATAACGTGCTTCTGTCTTTTCAGGGCTAATACAAAGACTGGTTGTTCTGACACGACTATCTGGCACAATGGTGCCGTCTGGGCGAAAAGGACAGGGGAGTGTCCCAGCAACAATCCACATTTGATATTGATGAGCAAGTTGTTCTAAACGAGATTGTATTTCTTCAAATCGTTCAGCAGTCTCACGCTGTTTGCCTGCCGCAAAACAAACGAAATTCTCCGGGAAAACGATCAAGGAGGCCCCTTGATTCTTACTTTTTGCTAACAATGATTCAATGACTTGAAAGTTATTTTCAATATCATTTTGGGAGTTCATTTGGGTGACAGAAAGTAAGGTTGTCATGAGGTTCTCCTTAAGCGCTCAGTATGCTTAAGAGAATATCAGATGCTGTGATCGATGGTATCTTGTTGTTGTTCTAATTGCTTAACCAAAGGCTCGAACATATTTTGATTATCAGCATTTAATTTCATTAATGTACGATGAGCATCTAATACAGTTGAAAGCATTGCATTATGTGTGATGTGTTCGTCCAATAAAGCGCGCGTGCACACATTCGGATCTCCGCAATAGTTTAAAATTACGAAAACCTGACCAAGACCCATACTGTTCGCAAGTGTAGTGATATCTGGGTTAGTAGATAACATAACAGCTTGAACTTGATGCACTTGTTTGAGCTTTAATCCTAGTTTTGCGAGGATTCCAAGCACAGTACTGTCTATGAATGTAGTTTGGGTTAAATCAACAATTGCGCCTACGACGTTTTGTTGTTGTTCAATCCGAGATAATAATTTATCAAGGCTTATACAAGATTGAGCGCGCACTTCTCCAATAAGTTTGAAAATGTGCGTACCATCCAAGCTTGCATATTCAACATGACCTGTTGACATATAAATGCCATTTGCAGAAAGGATGCTAAAATTATCACATAGCGCAAGTCGATACTCAAGTAGTCTTCAGTCGTAGATCGATTTCTAAACAGCTACACTATTGATTATTAACTTAATTTAGACGTTGGAAGCTGAGTATTGCAATATCATCTGCAACATGTTCAGGAACTTCGAATGATTGATTTTGCAAGTGATAGACCAATTGGGTGAATTGTTCATTCAAACCACCATCAAAAGGTTCAAGCGCACCATCTGAGCAAATAATAAAACGAGCTCCACGATTCAACGTACATTCAAACTCTTCAATTTCGAGGTCTTCAGTAAGCCCTAAGGGGAAACTGCTGGTGTTGAGGATACGAGCATCCTGATTAGGTTCAAAGATAATTGCTGGAGGGTAATGCCCTGCGCTGGACCACTTAAGTTGGTGGGTCTCTAGATTCAATGTGCCTGCAATCATTGTAATATGCTTTTCAATGTTCTCTTGCAAAAGCATGCCATTAAGTTTTTTGAGAAGTTCTCGTGGGGTTTTCGATCTACCGTGAAATGCAGCCATCCAAGAGGTAAGAAGTGAGCTTGTTACACCATGTCCAGAAACATCCGCGAGATAAAATAAGATTTCACGATCACTGAGTTTCCAATAATCATACCAATCACCAGATAAGTAAGCTGACGGTTGAAATAAAGTCTCGACTTTATAATTAAGTAGGTCGATTGGGTTGGGTAATAGTTTTTTTTGTAATTCAGCTGCAGAGGGCAGGTCGCGGCTGTCCTGATTGCGTTTGTATTTTGCTTCAATTTTAGCAATCGATTTTGCGAGATCTTTTGGAAGACGGTCCCAAATCCAGCCAGCGAGTGCGCCAAGTTCCCATGCTTGCGAGAGTTGAAGTCCCTCATCTGCATGACCTATCACGATCGTAGGGAGGGTCCATTTATATTGCAGAAAATCATTAACATCACTAATGGCAATGATGGTTGAATCGTAAAGATGAAGATCATCTATATGAATCATTTGTAAACTCGGCAGAGCCTCTAGAACGCTATCTAGAAGATGGATGTCACGAGTGGGTTGAATGAAATACATAGATGAAAGAATCAATCCTAAATGCTTTATTTATAAAACTATCTTAGACGAACTTATATCGAACGCCAAGTTAAAGTCTAAAAACAAAAGATTTAGACTTTAACTTACATATGGCTTTTATTCAGATTCGATAGATTCATCCATGAAGGATTCATCATCTGAAAAATCATCTTCAATAAATAGTCCAGAACCAGTTTCTAAACCGCGTTTTTCAGCAATAACATAGTTTTTTCGTTGTAAGTAGGCATCACGCATTGCTGCATACTTATCACCTTGCAAGACTTGTTCAATCTCTAAAAGTTGAGCACGTGTATCTAATGCGCTAAGTGCCCAGTCACTATAATAAATACGATCATGACCATCGAGTAGGTATTTTTGAGGGCGTGCTTGACTATCTACTACGCGGCCAACAGTATCACGGAAGGTGCTTGGGCCCATAAAGGGTAGAACAAGGTAAGGACCAGAAGGGACACCGTAATAGCCTAAAGTAGTTCCAAAATCCTCATCTTCCATCGGAAGAGATAAGCGACGTGCAGGATCAGCGAAACCAAGCGTTGTAATTGTATTTAATGTAAAACGACCAAACGTTTGTGCGGCACGTTTAAAGCGACCTTGAGCAACCTGATTTACAGCATTCCATGGCTCACCCAAATTGTCTCGGAAGCCACGTACTGAATCTCTAACTTGTTCTGGAATTTTATCAGCGTACTGCACAGCTATAGGGCGCAAGACATTTTGATCGACAACATCATTAAATGCATAGATTTGTCTGTTTAAAGGTTGAAGTGGATCTTTTTCATTTTCAGGTAATGCTGCTGTTGCATTGACTTTGAAGTTATCAATTTTTAAATTTTTTAAATCTTTGATAGATCCATTGGTATTAACTGAATTTTCTAAAGCAGGGTTTGAGGCGTTAGCAGTATCGTTGTCTGAAGGCTGATTATTATCATTTGTGGCAGACAATTCATCAGATGTAGATAATGCAGTATCGTCAGCAACTTTATTGCCTGCAATCTCAGGTTGTTGGGCGTAAGCGGGTGCAGCTAAACCAATACTTAACATACTGACCCAAAGAAGTTGAGAGTACTGCATAAAAACATCCTAGAATAAAAGCTGAATATTAGTCTTATTAAATAAATAGTAAGTACGAACAGAATAACGCCATTATAGCGAGAGTTGAAAGCAGTTTACTAAAGTATATTTGCACAAAAAATGTGAATTAACCGTGAAAAAAGAGTGATTTTGTAGAAAATATAATCACTTGTTAAGAAAATATAATTAAATTTTACAAAAGAGGTTGCATTGGGGGAGGAATGCTGTAGAATGCACATCCATCGGCGGTGATGTTGATTAAAACTTGTTGAAAAACAAGGATTTAGCTGAATAGGTTGGATCTAGGTTTTGAGAATGAGTTAGAAAATAAATTAACATTGCTAGTTGACTTTCTGAAAAGAAAGGGTAATATAGCCGACCTAGCTTGATGCTGACGAAGCATTAAGAAGATCATTAAGAGATTATGAAGAACAACTTGTGTGGATTTTTACTGGTTGATTGATCGATATATATTATCATTGATGATTGGTAGAAATTTCTCGAAGTTTATTTGAGCAAATTTTTTGTCAGTAATTGATGAGCCAAGATTGGTACACTATATGTACTATTGATTTTAA
>NZ_JBWYIV010000007.1:0-170127 GCF_056779895.1 Acinetobacter sp. ANC_7553
ATAGGAAGCGTACTTTGATGCGTCCCCATTCATCGACATGGATTTCTTCTCCTGCAGGTCCCACCACTTTGGCGCGTTGCGGATGGGTGCTAGGTCGATGTTGTAGTGGGTTGTATTCGGGTACGGTTTTGATGTTGCGTCGTTGTAGGATGAGTTCGCTGGCTTGGCGTTCTTGGTCCGTGTGGGTTGCTTGGTTGGTGTCTGTCTTGTGTTTTGGCGTCCATTGGCTGCGTTGTAGCAGTTGTTGGACCTGTTGGTCTAAGTCTTTGGGTAGGTTGTTTTGGTTGTAGTAGCGTTTGCCTACAATGAGGAATTCTTGGTCAGCTCCGCTGTGTTGTTCGATTTCTGGGTGTCCATCGAGTTTGAACCAGTAGCCGACTTGGCTGTCTCTGACGCTGGCTTTGGCGATGAATTGTTTGCTTTGTCCAGCGTAGTAGTCGCTGAGGTGTTGGTTGAGTTTTTCGACTTGGCTGTTGCCTGAGGCGGTGGCTTGGTCTTCGCCTTTGAGGTCTTGGATCCATGCAGGGCTGATGTGCCATGCTTGTTCGAGGCCTAGGCTGGCATTGTCTTGGTGGTCACTGTGTTGGTGTTTGCTTTGGACTGAGCCTGCGCCTTCTTCTTGTTCGAGGGCTGTGGCTTGCCAGCGTTGTAGGTGGACTGCGGTGGGTTGTAGGCTGCGTTGTCCAATAAAACTGGTGATGCTATCAAATTGTTCTGTCGCATCACTGCGGTGGTAGCGAATGTTGCGTCGGTTAAGGGCTTGGTATTGGCTGTTGTCGTCAATCAGGCGGAGCTTTTGTGCTTCGATCGGGCTGTTGTTGCTCGGTACAATCGGTTGGGCTTCATCAATGAGCCAGTTAATGCCTTCACTGCGGAGTAAGCGAGTCAGAAAGTCGTAGTCGCTTTCGTTGCTTTGCATGATGAAGGGTCGGATGTCGTATTGTTGTTGTAGTCCACTGTGGTCTAGGCTGAGGCTCGAGGCAAAGAGTGGGCTTTTGTTTTGCCATTCTTCAAAGAGGATTTCCACCACTTCGACCACGGATTTATTCATAAATACGCGGCTGTTGCGGCGTTTGTGCCACAAGTTTGTTGCATCGTTGAGCGTGAGTTTGTAGAGGGTCAGTGCCCCATCGCTTTGTCCTTGTGAGGCTTCGGTAATGATGCCAGTGGTTCTAAACAGGGTTCCTTGATCGGTGACTTGATCGACGGCCACTTGTGTGCCGATGAATTGTTTGAGTGGAATTAAGGCATTGGTCGAGAGACAGATGAGTTCTGCTTGCACGCCTTCGTTAAGGACATGGCTGCCATCAATGCGTTGTAGGAAGACTTGGCTATTCAGTTGTGAATGACTGAATTGGATGTGGAGGGCTCTGTTTTGGGCAGTTAGACCGAGCTGTTCAATCGTACGCTGAATATTATTGATGAAATTCTTCATGTCAAAATGAGTTAATCATTATTATTTAGATATTCTTAACCCAAATTGTACACGAAAAAATCAATTTTAAACGATATGAATTGTTTCAACCGTTAATTCACGACGGGCTAACCTTTTTTTACCAAATAATGAAATTCTTTGTTCCCATTGTCATCTAAACGTTCTTCTTGCAACAGCAATTCATGACCAAGATGCATACAGAATTTAGGAATATCCCAAGAAGTTGAATTATCTGTTGCAAATACTTCCACCACATCACCAGACTTAGATTTACGAATGGCTTGATGTAACATCATCACCGGTTCTGGACAACGTAAACCACGTGTATTCAACTGGATTTGAGGTTGAACTTGAGAATCAGACATTCAATATCGCCCTTAAAAGATTGGGCGATTATTTTATCATAATTCAATCTTTTCACTCCCAAATTCAGAAAAAGACTCCAAATACAGTGGTCTATGATCAAATAGATCATTAGGAATCAAAATTTTACCAATAGACAAGCGTATTTTCTTCGGTATGATTAAAACTTATTTTTTCAATTGAAGAGTCTTTAGGAAAGATCATGCAAGAGGAATCAGGTACATCGTGGGGTATGCGTGGCTTACGCAAATGGTTAGGCACAGCCCCAGAAACCCGAGATGAACTGTTAAAAATTGTACAAGATTCACGTCGACTACTCGAACCAGATACAGTAGCGATGCTCGAGGGAATCTTTGACCTTCCAGCGACTAAAATTCGTGAAGTCATGACGCCACGAACTTCAATGGTCAGCTTACAAGAAGATGATGAGTTATTGGATATTCTTGATGTTCTCATCGAGTCAGCGCACTCACGTTTCCCTGTATTTTCAACAGATCAACCTGATAACGTCATTGGTATCCTTTTGGCAAAGGACCTCTTACCTTTCTTAAAAGATCGTGATTCGAAAGTAAATGTACATTCGCTGATGCGCCAACCGATCTTTGTGCCTGAAAGCGCGCGTTCTGATCAAGTGCTCCGAATGCTAAAAAACACTCAAACACATATTGCGATTGTGATTGATGAGTACGGTTCTACTTCGGGTTTAGTGACACTTGAGGATATTCTTGAAGAAATTGTGGGTGAAATTGAAGATGAACATGACAATGTCGATGAAGAAGCCAATTTCATCGTTCCAGATCAAACCAGCGACAGTAGTAACACGTGGTTAGTTCAAGCACTTACACCAATTGAACATTTTAACAATGTTTTAAATGCTGAATTTTCCGATGATGAAGTGGAAACTGTGGGTGGACTATTACTGCAAGAAATTGGTTTAGTCAGCGATCTTCAAGGCCAAGTGATTGAATTGGGAGATTGGGAATTTACCATTGTGGAAGCAGATGTCCGTACTATCCATCTGATTCGAGCTGTGCGTAAATGAGAGCCTATTTTCAAAAATTATTGAGTCCTTCAGAAAAACAAAAATCATTACCTTTCATTTATCCACTCCTTATTGCTTTAACAGCAGGTGCGACTTTTAGTCTCGCACTTGCACCTTTTTATTGGTGGTGGCTGGCAATATTATCGCCAGCATTGCTATATGCCACACTCAGTAAGCGAAATCCTAAACAAGCATTCCTCATCGGTTGGACTTACGGTTTTGGTTTATGGTTTGTTGGTGCATTCTGGTTATACACTTCTATCCATGTGTATGGTGATACATCTGCGTTTTTAAGTGTCATCATGATTGCGATTATGGCCTTGGTGATGGGGCTATTTACAGCAATACAAACTTGGATATATCGTCGATTCTTTCCAGAAACACCACTTACTTTTGCCCCTTTATGGGTATTCTTTGAATGGGCAAAAACTTGGGTATTTACTGGTTTCCCTTGGTTATTTGCAGGTTATGCTTTTACCGAGCGTTTCTTAGATAGCTATGCACCTTTATTTGGTGTATTTGCAGTTTCTTTCGTGGTCATTCTCATTGCATCTGCACTTGTTGAACTCCTACGAAAACGCTACTTTTGGGCTATTCCAGTTTCAATTGTATTGCTAGGTGCATGGGGCGCATCCTATTTAACTTTTGTAGAAGAAAAAAAATCAGCACCGCTGAGCGTTTCTTTAATCCAAGGTAATATTCCTCAAGATTTAAAGTGGTTAACTGAGTATCAAGTAAAGACACTTGAAATCTATGCACAATTAACACGATCAGAATGGGGACGTGACTTGGTGGTTTGGCCTGAATCATCTATCCCAATGTTTCAATCAGATATTGAACCATTTTTAGATGCAATGGATCAGCAAGCCAAAAGTACCAACACAGCTTGGGTAACAGGCATTCCTTATTGGGATTTAAATGAATCTAAGGCATTGGGTTATCCGCGTTATTACAACTCCATGATAGCATCTGGTGATGAAGCTACAGGCTTATATAAAAAACAGCGTCTCGTTCCTTTTGGTGAATATATTCCGCTGTCTGGCCTGTTAAGTTGGGTGTTACCTGCGCTTCAAAATGATCCTTCAATGAGCGGTTTTTCACGTGGTCCGCAGGATCAAGCTCCTTTTTCAATTCACAACCACAAATTAGCTGCTGCGATTTGTTATGAGGTTGCCTATCCGAACCTAACCCGACGCAATGCACTAAATAGTGATTTCCTCGTCACCGTTTCAAATGATGCGTGGTTTACGGGTACGGCTGGTCCGTGGCAACATTTACAAATGGTACAAATGCGAGCAAAAGAAAATGGACGCTGGTTTATTCGTGCAACCAATACAGGTGTAACTGCTTTTATCAACCACAAAGGGGAAATCGTCAGCCAAGCCCCAATTGATCAAAAAGCGGTTCTTCGTGGTGATCTACCTGCAATGGAAGGGCAAACTTGGTATACGAGATTCAGTGATTGGCCAATATTGGGATTGTCATTGATTTTATTGGTGATGGGTTGGTTCTTTAGACCACGTGTTGTCGATGTCAGTTTTAAATCTCGTCGATAACACTTGGTTCAAATCAAATATACGTTCTATATCAAAAAAACCGAGCAAATATGCTCGGTTTTTTTAAATTTGTGTTGTGAGGTAAGACAGCATTGCCATCAAACTCAACATCGGAATAGATCGATAAATTTTAATGAGCAGCGCTTCAAATGTTGAAGATACATCAGACAGCGTCAAAACAGATGCTTTAAGTGCACTATAAAAACTTAAAATCGTAATCGCACTAAATACACTAATCGCCATAAATCCGATCATGATTTGACTGCTTGCATCCGCATTTGACCAAAGATCAATAAATAGATGACTGATAGGCAATAAGCTCAAAATAAGCAGTGCAGACTTGAGCACAGTCCAATGAAATAAATTGATTTCATCTGACAATATTAATGCTTTCATCATTCCCCCTTATTATCAAGCTAAGCTGTTGGCTCCATTATGCAGGGAAAAATTAAAATAAAAAGCCTAATTTTCTTCATATTTTCTGTTTCTTGTAACCATTAAATATGGGAATAATTCTTATTATAAATCTCAAAAACCCTTTATTTGTAAACATTATAATTATCAATTATTTGGGTTAATATTTCTAAATAATAAAGATTATCACTTCACTCAATATTTATTAATTCGATTAAGTGAAGTGATTAATACCATGAATGGTTTTTAATAATGATTTTTATTTATGGTGTGTAAAAGATATCAGCATCATTTCCTTCACCACCCTGCTTTCCATCTGCGCCGAATGAATAAAGATCATATGCACGACCTTCCGAACCGGGAATCACATATTGTAAATCATTATCCCAACTATCTTTAGGATAACCACCCTTCACATAACCACCAGGTAACCAATTTTTTGCTGAAGCTGGTTGATTGACCAAGGCATCCAAGCCCCCATCTTGCATCGATGGATATTGGTTATTGTCTAATTTGTATTGATCTAATGCACCTGCAACACCTTTCAGCGTAATGATTGTGGTATCAACCTTCGCTTTCTCACCACGCCCCATGACATTAGGCACAATCAGTGCTGCAAGCACACCTAAAATCACAATCACTACCATCACTTCGATCAGGGTAAAACCAGATTGTTTTCGCATTTTCATCTTGTTTCGCATATTTTCACTCGCTATTTCATTCATTATTAGAATTTATTGAATCTGTTTAAATCATATTGTTCATGTTGACGATTGGCAACATGACAGCAATCACGATCACCAATACAATCGCAGCCATTAACACCAACATTAGTGGCTCCAACAACGCCAATAATGTCGAAATTAATGTGGTAACTTCTCGATCTTGCATCGTCGAAGCTCTTTCTAACATTCGATCCAACTCACCCGAGGCTTCACCACTTTTGATCATTTGCACCATCATCGGTGGAAAATAACCACAGCGTTCAAGTTGCGTCGCCAAATTTCCACCCTCTGTGACCTTTTCAGCCGCGACATTGACTGCATCTCGAATAACCCAATTGCTACTTACTGCTGCACCAATTTTCAACGCGTCGACCAAAGGAACACCAGATTGCGTTAAGATAGATAAGGTACTTGAAAAGCGGGCGGCATTAATACCTCGTGATAGTTTTCCAAATAATGGCAACTTCAACGTGAGACGATCAAAAGCATAATGCCCTGCGGCAGTCCTTAAAAAACGCACCAATAGAAAGAATCCCAACGCCGATGCAACCAATACAAATGGCCAAGCTTGACGTATAAAATCACTGGCTTTCATTAAAGCAACCGTAATCCAAGGTAGCGCATCTTTACTTTGGTCAAAAGTTTTAATGATGTCTGGTACTACATAGGTCATGAGTCCCATTACGATACCGAAAGACATCAACATCAAAATAATAGGATAAATCATTGCACCTTGAATCTTCTTTTGCATCGCAAAGCGATTTTCAGTGTAATCAGCCAATTGATCGAGAATAAGATCTAAGTGTCCTGATCGCTCACCAGCAGCAATCGTTGCAATATAAAGTTCAGGGAATCTGCCAGATTGTTGCATCCCTTGAGCCAAGGAGTGACCTTCTAAAACCTTTGATCTTACAGATAACATCAAATTTTGCACGTGAGCTTTTTCGCTTTGTTTGGCAACTGCTCTTAATGCTTCCTCAAGTGGGATCCCCGCTGCAACTAATACGGATAATTGGCGAGTCATCAAAGCTAAGTCATAAGCTGTAAATTTTTTTTGAAAAAAACCACCAGTTCGATGCTTGTCTTTTTGTTCTACAGCATCAACTTGTACTGGAATCCATTGTTTATCCCGAAGCTGTTGTCGAATCTGTCGGGCTGAATCACCTTCTAGCACACCCTTTTGCTGCTTTCCTGAAGCATCGATGGCAGTATATTGATATGCGGGCATGATAATGCTCTAATTTTCCTAATTATGATGTCTTAAGAGTTGCCTTAGACCGTTCTCTTCATTCATATTGATCACTTGCAACAACTTGAACACTCTATCATAAGCATTGGTTATCCACGATAAGTTTTCACCATATTGATTGACGACTATATATGACAAATATTTCAGAATTAAGCCAAATTGTTTATCGAGTGCGCATCGCGGTGCCAGTTTATCTATATGATTGTTTTGATTATGAAGTTTCTGCAGAACAATACCAAACTATACACATAGGTTGCCGTGTTCTTGTTTCGTTTGGTCGTCAAAACTTAGTCGGAATCGTACTCGAAAAGATCGCACCGGAAACGCCATTAGATCCGAAAATCAAACTGAAACCCATCACTGAAATCTTGGATCTGCAACCCATACTCAATGATACGATCATTCAGCTCGCGCAGTGGTCTGCTCAATATTATCAATTCCCCATTGGGGAAGTCATGCATACCACTTTGCCGACATTTTTAAGGCAGGGTAAACCCTATAATTTATTAGCTCACTCTTGGAAAGTTTTAAATTTAGACGCTGAAAAGAAAGTGGCTCGATCTTTAAAACAACAAGAGGCTTATAAAATTTTAAAGCTACACCCTCAAGGGACTGCCGAGACGATACTGAATTTGAGTGGTGTGGAAACAGCAACATTAAAAGCGCTTGAAAAGAAAGAAATCGTCGAATGTAAATTGATTCAGCAGGACTTTAGTCCTGAACCTGTACAGCTGGCTCAAATGCCATTGACTGCAAATGATGATCAAAAAAAAGCAATTCAATCCATTTTAAAAGCACAAAATCGCTATCAAGCATTTTTACTCGATGGTTTAACTGGTAGCGGCAAAACTGAAGTTTATTTGCAAGTCATGCAAGAGGTTTTACAAAAAGGTCAGCAAGTATTGGTACTGGTACCAGAAATTGGCTTAACCCCTCAAACTATCAGCCGGTTTCAATCTCGCTTTCACTGCAATATTGTCTTGTTGCATTCCGGACTGAATGACACAAAGCGCCTCCAAGCTTGGCAATATGCTCAAACAGGGAAGGCCTCCATTATTCTTGGTACACGCTCTGCGATTTACACCCCCATGCCAAATTTAGGGCTCATTATCTTAGATGAGGAGCATGACCTGTCATTCAAACAACAAGAAGGTTTTCGCTACCATGCACGTGATGTTGCTCTCTATCGCGCTTATTTAGAGCAATGCCCCATTGTCCTTGGCTCAGCAACACCAAGTATTGACTCATATCATTTGGTGGAGCAAAAAAAATTAACGATTCTGAAACTCGATGAACGTGCCGCAGGTGCAAGCTTACCTAAAATTCATTTAATTGATCTAAAGATTGCTCAAAAACAGCATGGTATAAGCGAACAACTCATTAAAGAAATTCAAAAAAGACTCAATCAAGAAGAACAGGTACTGATCTTTTTAAACAGACGTGGTTATGCACCTGTCCTGATCTGCGAAAGCTGTGGATGGCAAGCCAATTGTCCCCATTGTGATGCACATTTTACGCTTCATAAAAAACCATATGAGCACCTGCATTGCCATCACTGTGGGACAATTAATCGACTGCCTGATCAATGCCCCTCTTGTCAGCAACTCACCTTGAAGCCTATTGGAATGGGCACGGCAAAAGTTGAAGAGAATTTACAACTTTTATTTCCAGACTTTCCTGTGGTCAGAGTAGATCGTGATTCCACGAGCCGTGTCGGGAGTTGGCAAAAAATTTACGAGCAAATTCATCAAAGTAAACCGATGATTTTACTTGGTACGCAAATGTTAGCCAAAGGTCATCACTTTCCGTATGTAACCTTAGTTGCAATCTTAGATATTGATAGTGGCCTACTCAGTGTTGATTTCAGAGCAACGGAACGAACAGCCCAATTGATTGTTCAAGTTGCAGGTCGTGCAGGACGAGGTGAAAAAAAAGGTGAGGTTTATCTACAAACTTTACGACCTGATCACCCTCTACTCAACACGCTCATTAATAAAGACTATCGTGCTTTTGCTCGTGAAACACTTCATGATCGTCAAGCTGCTTTACTCCCTCCAATGCGCTATGCAGCATTAATACGTTGTGAATCGCGTAGTCAGGAAGAAAATCTCAATTTTTTAACCAATATGACACAATCGCTCCAACAACATACTGGTGAGCTGATTGAGATTTGGGGTCCAATTCCTGCGCCAATGGAGCGAAAGGCTGGGCGTTATCAGGCACATGTGGTTTTATTGTCATCAGATCGTGCAAAAATGCATTTCTATATACGAGAATGGTGGCCATTCGTGCTTCAACAAAAACCTTCAACGATGAAGCTCAGTATTGATATAGATCCTCAAGAGCTAAGCTAATCATGAATAGAGTTAAATTATCAAAGTCGAAGACCTGAATTAAATTTACACAGCTAAAGCAGACACGATTACAATTTCATCAGTCCAACATTCCACTTTAGGGAAGGCCAATGCCATTGTTGTTACAAATCACAATTTTTCTAGCTGCCGCATTAATTTTTGTTCCGCTCGGAAAAAAAATTGGTATTGCGACAGTCTTAGGTTATTTGTTTACAGGAATATTACTTGGTCCAAGTGCATTGAATGTGACCAATGATGCCGAAACATTGATGAAATTAGCTGAGTACGGCGTGATTTTTTTGATGTTCTTAATCGGCCTAGAATTACGCCCTCAGCGCTTGTGGAATATGCGTCACTCTATATTTGTGATTGGAAGTGCTCAAGTCTTGATCACAGGTATAATTCTTGTCGCAACCATTTGGCTGTTCTTCCAACAGCATCTTGCCGCTAGTGTCGTAATTGGTCTTGCCCTTGCTTTATCATCTACAGCATTTGTCATGCAATTACTTGCAGAAAAGCAGCAGCTGAATACCGCGCATGGTCAGCAATCTTTCTCTATTTTACTGTTTCAAGATATTGCCGCTATTCCTTTACTCGCCCTGATTCCCCTACTCGCGGGAAATCAGTCTACACATCATGGTATTGCTTATTTTGCCGCTGTTGTTGCAACGTTTACTGGCTTATTTTTATTTAGTCGCTATGTAATGCGACCATTTTTTAGATTCATTGTACAGAGCGGTGCAACTGAACTCATTACGGCTGCTGGACTCTTCATTGTTTTAGCTGTCGTTATGTTTATGGATATGCTCGGATTAAGCACCACGCTCGGTGCTTTTCTGACAGGTGTGTTACTCGCGGATTCTGAGTTTCGCCATGAACTGGAATCGAGCATTCAACCCTTCAAAGGTTTATTACTCGGTTTATTCTTTATGAGCGTAGGCATGATGACACCGATTGATCTCCTCGTAGATCAGCCGCTATTCATTTTTGGTGGGGCATTCGTGCTGATCATCATAAAAATATTAAGCATGGTTGCAATCGCACGATATTTTAAATTTCAATGGAAAACCAGTGTATTGATTGCCATTTGTCTTGCTCAAGGAGGAGAATTTGCTTATGTGATCTTAGCTGTTGCGAATACCGAAGGTTTAATTACTCAAGCAGTGTTATCCCCTACGATTCTGATCATTGCAAGTTCGATGGCACTCACCCCTGTCATTTTCTGGCTTGCACAACGATGGCTCATTCCATATCTTGATCGAAAGACTGATAGCGCTGAAGATGTCCCATTACCAGACACTCATTCAACATTAATCATTGCAGGTTTTGGACGCGTCGGACAAATAGTGGCGCGCGTTGCTTATCTCAATCATGTCAGCTTTACAGCCATTGATAATAATTTAGAAAAAATTGATTTTGTGAGAAAGTACGGTGGTAAAATTTATTATGGAGACGCCTCCTCCCCTGATTTATTGAGATCTGCAGGCATCGAGCATGCTAAGGCATTTGTACTTGCTGTAGACGATGTGGAAATGTCGATGAATATTGCTCGCCATTTACGTTTGAATTATCCAATGCTCAAACTCATCGTCCGTGCCCGTGATCGACATCATATGCATTTACTTAAAGACTTAGGCATTGAGCATATTTGGCGTGAAACTTTTCTATCTTCACTCGGTATGGCATTTCGTACCTTAACCGCGTTAGGTTTAAGTCAAGAACATGCTCAACATAGTATTGAAATATTTAGAGACTATGATGAGCGTCTATTAGCTGAGCAACAACGCATCTATACGGATGATCAAAAAGTCTTTGAAAGCTATCGAAATTTCTTAGCGGAACTCGAACAAATTTTTGAAAATGATGCTCAACAACATCAACCACTTTCAGAAAGTTTAGATGAAACCATTGATTCTGAAGTAAGTTCTATAGAACGACGCGCTAAGCACTCGCAAAACCAAATTAATGTTTGTCGAGATGAAGAATTTTAACTTGTGATTTACAATATCGTCACCATCTAGACAGGGATTTGGAGAATTTTATGTCTGATTTACGTCAACGTTTTTTTATTGATAACAGCCCTGTTCGTGGTGAAGTCGTACATCTTGAAGATGCGCTTAAAACAATTTTAGCGCAACGCGCCTATGCACCTGCGATTCAAATTTTATTGGGCGAAATGCTCAGTGCGACTGCATTGTTGGCCAGCACACTTAAAATTAAGGGACGTATTAGCCTCCAAATTCAAGCTTCTGGCACCTTAAAATGGGCTATGGCTGAATGTAATCACCTCGGTGAAGTACGCGGATTAGCTGAATATGAAGCTGATCCACGTTTTGAAGAAGCATCAGACAGCAGCATCGTTCTGAAAACTTTGGTCAGTCCAGTTTTATTTATTAATATTGAACCTGAATTTGGCGAACGCTATCAGGGTATCGTGCCTTTAGATCAGCCGAATTTAGCTAAATGCCTCATGCAGTATTATGATTTATCAGCCCAAATCCCAACCAAGATCGTTTTAGCTAGTACTGCTCAACGCGCTGGGGGTCTTTTGATTCAATTGTTACCGCGTAACAATGATGAAGAGCAGCAAAAGGTTGATGAAGATATCTGGCCTCGTCTAACCATGCTCACCGAAACTTTAAAAACAGATGAACTTACTGAGCTGGATGCGCAAGAAATTTTGTATCGCTTATATAATGAAGAAGAAGTCAGACTACCTGAAGCTGAACAACTTCAATTTGGCTGTACATGTTCTAAAGAGCGTTGCTCTACAGCATTAATTCAGGTGGGTGCTGAATCTGTGCGTGAAATTTTAGAACAACAGAACCCTATTACCATGGACTGTCAATTCTGTAACACTCAATACAGATTTACTGCTGAAGAAGCACTCGGTCTATTCGGCGAGCACCTCAGTTAATCCTAAACAGTTCTCTTCGAAAATCAGCAAGTTTTACTTGCTGATTTTTTTTGGTTGTAAGAAATTGAAACAATTATTCACCATCTGAACATATTGTAGTCTTCGAAAGTCTGCTCATAATGATTAAAAGTTAATCAACGGTTATTTTTGCTTAATGGCAAATAATTATTATGAGGAACTCGGACTAGATCGCGATGCGAGTCCTGAGGAAATAAAAAAATCATATCGAAAACTGGCTCGGAAATACCATCCCGATATCAGTCAAGCACCTGATGCCGAAAAAAAAATGCAGGCGATTAATACTGCGTATGACACATTAAGTGATCCTTTAAAAAAACAAGAGTACGATCAACAACTCGATCAGTTGAATAGTCAGTCTCCTTTCTCGGATAGTGAAAACCATACAAATCATGAATTTTCTGGCTTTGAAGATTTGTTTGGGCGTTTTGGAACAGGTTTTGGTGGAGGTTATGCACAGCGCTCACACCAATATAAATCCCAGCCAATTCGTGGTGAAGATCAACATGCCAGTATAGAAGTGCCCTTACAAGTCGCTTTTGAAGGTGTCACTCAATCCATCCAATTGCGTATACCCACTTTTAATGCATATGGACAACCTGAAGTTCAGCGAAAAACCCTTGAAATTAGAATCCCGAAAGGGATGAAAAACGGTCAACAAATTCGACTCAAAGGTCAAGGACAAGCTGGTTTATCGGGGGGTGAAAATGGAGATCTTTATATACAGATCCATTATCAAACCACTGACAGCATATATGTCGATCAGGCAGACATTTACTATCACATTAACATTAGTCCTTGGGAAGCTGCTTTAGGCCAAGACATCGAGCTAAAAACCCCCTCTGGAAAGATTAAAGTCAGCATTCCTCAACATACAATTTATGGCAAACAACTCCGTATTAAAGAAAAAGGGATTCCATCTTCCCCCCCGGGACACCTTTATCTAATCCTGAATATTGTTTATCCAAGAGCAGAATCCCCGCAGCAAAAACAGGCATATGAGCAATTTGCTCAAGCATTTACACATTTCAACCCTCGTGATGAAGGAGGTGAATCATGACAACGATTCAGTACCGAGAAGTGTACAAAAATGGATATTTAGAGGCTGAAATCATTGATGAACAATATATTTTTGATTTAAAGCATTTTGCCCAAGCATGTGGACAAAGTCCTGAATGGGTTTTGCAATTACTTGAATATGAGATTCTACCTGCTCGTTCTGAGCAAAAAATCCATCAATTTTTTGGTGAAGAACTTACTCGAGCACGGAGAGCTTATCGCTTGCAACGGGATTTTGAAGCAAGTCTCCCTGCCGTCGCCATGATGATGGATCTGATAGATGAAGTACAACAATTGCGCAAGCAAGTGAAATACTTCAAATAAAGCAAGCCCACATAAATGCATGTACTGTTACATGCATTTATTTTTTATTGATTAGAATGAAAGGATTAAACCATCAATGAAAGTTAAAGAATGCAATAAAAAGCTGAAAAACCTTTTCCCTGAGTTCCGTGAACTTATTCAGCCTTTAAGAGAAGAAAACCCTCACTTCGCTAAAATTTTCGAGGAACATGAAACGCTAGATCATGAAATTACGCATTTGGAACTAAATCCAGTTAATGTAATTAATGATGATATTGAGTTTCTAAAGCGAAAAAAACTTAAATTAAAAGATGAAATGTATCGTTTGCTCAAACAAGCGCAGACGAACCTTACCCAGTAATTTCAATTTAATATTATAAAATAACGGTGAATCTGGCACTTATCATTCTGACTTAAAGCATAAGTGCCTTATATGACGTTGACTATTTTAATCGAGTCCAACGTCCCATTTCTCGGAGCGTACCTTTCAATGTTTTTTGAATCGGTTCATACTCCAAAAATGCAAACAAACCGAGTTGTTGCTGCTGGTTTTGTTGAGCCAACAATTCCATCACACTTTTTTCACCGCGCCCGACCATTTGTCTACGATAAAAATACCAAATTAACAAAAGTGTTGTCACACACATGGCTGTGAGCATATACCAAAAGCCATGCGGTGAGTTTAATCCTGGAATAAATTCAAAATTCATTCCGTAAATACCTGTAAGAAGAGTCAGTGGTGCAAATACAGCGGTGATAATTGCTAAAATTCTCATATTTTCATTGGTTTGATTGGCCACTGCTGAAAAGTGCAAATCGATGGCGGCTTGTACTGCATGGTTTAACCGAACACTGTGCTTTTGTATTCTTTCAATATGGCTAATTAAATCATCCATTCGGACGAGCATTAAATTTTGCTTCTCTGCCTTACGTTTAGCTTTAATATGATGATAATTTTCGACAATTTCATCTCTTAATTCTTGTAGGCATTCAACCTGTTCTTCACACAAATTTTCAACTTGTTGAAAAGCCGTGATCTCTTGCAGCAGCTGATTCCATCGATTAAATTTTTGATTTCCTTGTAATAGTTCTTTTTGCCAAAATTCCACACGTTTGGTTAGTGGTACACGTAAACCTAAATAGCCATCCACCATCATATTCAGTAATCTAAGCGCAATATCTACAGGGCTCTGTGCTAATTTTCGTGGAATATTCTGTTGCTCTATAGGTCGTGTTTGAATCGCCTGTACTCTTTCAAGATATGTTTCAAATACACGATTACCTCGTTCATGCACTGTGATTAAAACATTTGATGTCATGACAAAACTTACCGGCGTTGTAACAATGTCCGCAGTTTGTTGCTCAGCTGAATGACCATTCTGAATTTGTATGTGGTCATCTGGGGTGATTAATTTTTTAAAGATCAACAAATCATAATCATCTAATGCATCAAATACGCAAGGATGCTCAAGGTTTTGAATATCTTTAAGATGAAATTCGTTCAACAGAATTCCAGTGTTCTCAAAAATATATCGTTGCCACGTCTCTGTATTTTGAATCAATTCGTGGCGTTCAAAACTCAACCATATAAATTCTGCATCAACATCAGTCGATAATGCTTCACTCAGATAAATATACCCGTCATCTTGATGATAATAATAATTAAACTTTTGCATTTTAGTTATTTTTAAATGAGAACATTTTGATCATGCCATAAAAAAAGCCTTGTGTAGCACTCGTTTAAACGAAGCACCACACAAGGCTTAGAATTAGCTTAAATGATTAAGCTTGTTCAATGTCTTTCATTGTAAGTTTGATACGACCACGGTTATCAACATCCGCAACTTGTACCTTAACTTCTTGACCTTCAGTAAGAACGTCTGTCACATTCGCAATACGCTCGTTCGAGATTTGTGAAATGTGAAGCAAGCCATCAGTACCAGGAAGGATATTGACGAACGCACCGAATTCAACGATACGAATGACTTTACCTGTGTAAATTGTACCTGGTTCAATTTCTGCTGTAAGCGCTTGGATTTTCGCTACTGCAGCCATTGCCGCTGCTTTAGTTTCACCAAATACACGTACTGTACCGTTATCTTCGATATCGATCGCTGCTTTGGTTTCTTCAGTGATTTGACGAATAGTTGCGCCGCCTTTACCAATCACGTCACGGATCTTATCAGGATTGATGCTGATCACTTGGAATGTTGGTGCGTGCATTGAGATTTCAGGACGAGCACGTGAAATCACTTGATTCATCTCATTCAAGATATGCATACGACCTGCATACGCTTGATTCAATGCAACTTCCATGATCTCTTCAGTAATACCTTCGATCTTGATGTCCATTTGAAGTGCAGTAATACCGTTTGCAGAACCTGCTACTTTAAAGTCCATGTCGCCAAGGTGATCTTCGTCGCCTAGAATGTCTGAAAGAACTGCGAAACGTTCACCTTCTTTCACTAGACCCATTGCAATACCTGCAACTGGCGCTTTAAGTGGAACACCTGCATCCATAAGTGATAAAGAAGCACCACACACAGACGCCATTGAAGACGAACCATTCGATTCAGTGATGTCAGATACGATACGAATCACGTACGGGAAGCGATCAGCTGGTGGAAGAACTGCTTGAACACCACGGCGTGCCAAACGACCATGACCAATTTCACGACGTTTAGGACCAGATTCACGACCAGTTTCACCTACAGAGTATGCAGGGAAGTTGTAGTGAAGCATGAAGTTATCAGTTTTTGTACCCGCTAAGGTATCTACCATCAACGCATCACGTGTATTACCTAAAGTCGTCGTTACTAACGCTTGAGTTTCACCACGTGTGAACAATGCAGAACCGTGCGCACGATCTAACACACCAACTTGTACGTCGATTGCACGAACAGTTTTAGTATCACGACCATCAATACGTGGTTTACCAGACAAGATATTGTCACGAACTGTACGATATTTAAGGTCTTCAAATAATTCGTTAACTTCGTCAGCAATACCTGTTTCATCATTTTCAGGAACGAATTGCGCAATTGCTTCAGCATGAAGTGCATCAAGTGCTGCATAACGGTCTTGCTTAACCGCAATCGTGTATGCTTCAGAGATTTTCGCTTCAAATGCTTCTTTTAATTTTGCTTGAAGTTCTTCATTTTTAGTTGGTGCAGTCCAAGTAGACTCTGTTGCACCCGCTGCTGCTGCGAATTCTTTGATTGCTTGAATTGCAATTTGCATTTCATCGTGACCAAAAAGAACTGCACCCAACATTTGGTCTTCAGAGAGTTCTTTAGCTTCTGATTCAACCATAAGTACAGCAGCTTCAGTACCTGCAACAACAAGATCAAGATCAGATTGAGCAAGTTGTTCATGACTTGGGTTAAGAACGTATTCACCGTTAATTAAACCAACGCGTGCAGCACCAATTGGACCACGGAATGGTGTACCTGCAATTGCGAGTGCAGCAGAGGTACCTAACATTGCAGCAATATCAGCTTCCATAGTTTTGTCAGATGATACAACTGTTGCAGTCACTTGGATTTCGTTGTAATAACCTTCTGGGAACAACGGACGAATTGGGCGGTCGATCAAACGTGAAATTAAAGTTTCAGCTTCAGATGCACGGCCTTCACGCTTACCATAACCACCTGGGATACGACCTGCAGCATATTGTTTTTCTTGGTAGTTAACAGTCAGTGGGAAAAAGTCTTGACCTGCTTTCGCAGTTGGTTGAGCAACAACAGCAACCAATACAGTCACACCACCCATGGTAATCACAACAGTATTTGCTTGACGCGCCACACGGCCTGTTTCAAGCACAACTTGGTGCTGACCGAATTGGAATTCTTTACGAATAATATTAAACATCGACATGTTCTATTTTTTCCTGATTTTATTCTAGTGGAGACCCCTAAGGTTTGGCATTCACAACACAGGTTTTAAATGACAAAGCTTAGAAGCCGACCTCACTAGAAACACTATTTTTAAACACAAAGAAGGAGCGAAACTATTCGCCCCTTCCCCATGATCTAGTCGAAACTAGATCGCCTTTAGTTTTCAGCAATACAGCATTCAACATGCAATAATCCGAAAATAAAGTTTAAATCGAATTAACGACGTAAACCTAAAGCAGCAATCAAATCGCTGTAACGAGTAGCATCTTTACCTTTAAGGTAGTCAAGAAGCTTACGACGTTGGTTAACCATACGGATAAGACCGCGACGGCTATGGTGGTCGTGTTTGTGCTCTTTGAAGTGACCTTGTAAGTCATTGATTTGAGCAGATAAAAGAGCTACTTGAACTTCTGGTGAACCAGTGTCGTTTTCAGCGCGAGCAAATTTAGCAATGATCTCTGCGCGATCCGCGTTTGTTAAAGCCATTCGATTTCTCCGAGATGCTTATTTAAAAGTATTTGATACAAATCAACGACGCTCTTCAAAGCGGAATTGACTGCCGTGCATCACTACAGCAGCGTGCTATTTTAAAGGAACCCCCCTCAAAAAGCAAAATTATCCGCTCAATAACTTCTGGCAGAAACAATCATCAATTCATGTCGTTAAAGATACTGACTTTTGTTTTTGGGCAGGGCAAACTTGCCTGTTATAAAAACAATGAAACATGGAATGAACGTGAAATTACTCTCTACAAATACGTGCATAGCACCAAAAGACTTAACTACGATCACTCGTCATAAAGACGAAGTTGCGCCAGAACTTGGGGGAATGACGCAACAGCAAATTGATAAAATTTGGCACAGTGTTGAAGCACTTTATCGTACTGGCAATCATCCAATGATCAGTATGTGTTTACGTCGCAAGGGTCAGATATTAATTAATCGCAGTATTGGTTACACAGAACTTGGTCCAAACTATCAAACAGACCCTTCTAAAGTTGCGACACCAGAAACACCGGTCTGTATGTTTTCTGCCTCTAAAATCGTTAATGCAATGTTAGTGCATTTGTTAGATCAACAAGGGAAAATTAACTTACTTGATCCAGTGAGTCGCTATATTCCAGAGTTTGGCGTTAACGGTAAACGACGCGCCACCATATTTCATTTGTTATCACACCGTGGCGGTATTCCTAAAATTGAAACTGAGGTCACTCCAGAGCTTTTATTTGATCGTCAAGGGATCCTAGAGCATCTTTATGCAGCAAAACCGATTGCACCCGTAGGCTCGCAACTCTCTTATCATGCTGTAACTGCTGGATATATTTTAGGAGAATTGGTTGAACGTGTAACAGGACAAGATATTCGTGATTACTTGCACGAACATATTGAAAAACCAATGAATTTACCTTTCTTCAACTATGGTTTAAAACCAGAACTACGTCATTTAGTTGCAAAAAATTATCCAACTGGGATTCACCCTGTTTTGGGGACTGACCTATATCTCAATCGTGTATTAGGCGGAGGACTGCAACTGGCAGTGGATGTCACCAATGATCCCCGTTTTATGGATACCGTCTGTCCTGCAGGAAATATTTATACCAGTGCTGAACAAGCCAATCGTTTTTTTGAAATGTTACTTAATGGTGGTCGTTATCAAGATCAGCAAATTATCAATTCAGAAACGGTCTTCAGAGCAACACTCCCTACATCCAATACAACAATAGACCGTAACCTTTTAGCACCTATGCGTTATGCACTTGGTCCGATGTTAGGCAGTAATCCAATCGGTGTATTTGGCCCAAATACTGGACAAGCTTTTGGTCATCTAGGTTTCTCGAATATTTTATGTTGGGCAGACCCTCAACGGGATATCAGTGTATCGTTCTTAAATACAGGGAAATCTGTATTAGGCACACATTTAGCCGCTTTAGCAAAAGTGCTATATCAAATATCCAACCAATGCCCAAGTATTCCTAAGGAAAAAAGACGCGCTTTATTTGGAACTGATCAATCTGAAACTGAACGTGTTTAATATCAATGTAAAAAAGGCATCATTTAGATGCCTTTTTTTAAAGTTTTCATCTATTAGCTATTAATTAACCACTGCAGATTGTCACAAATAAGAAAGTACGACAGTTACGTTGTGGTGCTGGAGTTGGTGTTGGCGTAGGAGTTGGCGTCACTACAGGTGGCTCAACAACAGGGGGTTGTGGTGCTGGAGTAGATGGAGCACCATTTAACGCAGCAATTAAATTCAAACGAGGTGTTCGAATTGAGTTACGGTGATCCGTAACCAAAGTTCCCGTAGACGTCATACGTGCAACAATTTGATCCAGCGATTCATTCGGGAAAGCATTATTCGCACGTAACACAGCAACAGCACCTGCAATGTGAGGTGCAGCCATTGAAGTACCATCCATTGTATATCCGCCAGCGGTAATACGTGAACCAGGCGCCAATAAAGTTAAATTACGACTAGAGTTACTGAAACACGTTACTTTGTCGCTATAAGTTGCAATGTCAGAGCAATTGCTAAATGCAATCGAACCTACGTTAGCATCATAAACCGCCCCTACACTGACTGCACCCGCAGTACATGCTGGATAGGATATACCACTCAGATGTCTATCATTGCCAGATGCAACGACTGGTAACACACCCAAGCGTCTTAAGTTTTCAAAAGATTGTGTAAGTGCAGACGACGTACAAGTAGATGAGTTACTTCTGCCATTACCAATACTCAAGTTCACTGATTTAATATTTTTGCTTTGAGCACGATTCGCTACCCAGTTCAGGGCACCAATCATGTCATAATCGGATGCACCACCACCATTTTTAGTAGTACTGCCAGTGAATACATCGAGCATCACAATTTTTGCACCTGGTGCAACTTTAGAAGCAATTGCAGCAACGTTAGTTCCATGCCCATTAACATCTAACTGATAGTCTTCTCGAGCAATTTCAATAGTATCCGAAACTTTACAAGTAGATGATGGTACACCTGGTGCTGTACAATTACCAAAGTCTGAATGGCGGTAATTAATACCTGTATCTAAGATAGCAATTGTTGTCCCTGCACCAGTATAACCTTGCGCAGCCGCAGGTACTTGCCCAATTAAGGGTAGACTTTCAGATGCTGTCGTATAAGAAATATTATTTGGATAAACAGCTTTTACATTCGGGTCATTCAATAAGCTTACAAGCGTGTCACGCTTTTGAACGCGATGAAAACTGAATGGTAAAGCATTATAATCACGTAGTAATTGAATACCACCTAAACGCTTAAAGTTCGATTGAATCGATTGCTTCTTTTGAGCAAGATGTTCACGAAGTTGAGCGCGATTATTTTCTAAATGATTAGTGTCAATATGATATTCAACGATTAGATCATTTGAACTGTTGTTCAATAATGCCGACAGATTAATACCACCTTTCGACACTTTTTGTTTTGCCTGATTGTTCAATTTAGCGTTAGCTGCTACAGGGCTCATTTGAGCCATTGCAGTACCGACCATCAAAACACTCAAACATGCGCTTAATGATAAAGTTTTAAACATAATTGTTCTCCGTTGTTATGTTTTTAGTGCGCAGGGTAAAAAATTACACTTGATTGGCTGGATCAGTTTCTGGATCAATAGGCTTAATCGAAAAATCGCTCTTCGGATCCACTAAATCTGGAGAATCAGTAACAGGCATCTTCTCAGACTCGTTTAAATCTTCGACTTGATCTTCATTAAGGGCTATTGGCGTTTGCTGTCCACTCTCAGAAGCAGATAGAGAATCAATCTGAGTGCCTGAGGAAGTATTTTGATCTGCAGGCTTAAAACATTTATACAACCCAAACAAAACAACACTCACCAAAATGATTAAAATTATGAATTTTTTCATGGTTTTTTTGTAAAGTGATAATTTTTACGCACTTTAATAGAATCGTTAAGTCAAAACAAGTATAAAGATGCCTAAAAATTAAGATTGAGATAAACGGTTAAAAAAGGCCCTATGACAAGTCATAGGGCCTTTTTTGCGCTGTAGATTCTTATATTTTAATTATGATTCTGTTATTTATATTTTTATTGTAAGTGCTGCACACACATTTATTATTAATACGGTCCTTGTTCTTAAGGTTTTCATTTCCTTATACGACTATTTTGCCAGATTCATTATGCAACACAAGTCGCAGTTTTCTGATCTTTATGTAAGAAATTGCGTACATTATGTAATCAATTTAATCTTATATGTATATAAAAAAGCCCTGTAGTCTCTCCCAAAACTACAAGGCTTAGCGGCTGTAAGTTTCCTCTTTTATCACTTACATCATTGTAAGTTCGCAGTCTCTCGACTATAAATTATTGTAATTATGCGATATTGCTCAACTTTCCGTGTTGAACCTTTTATGCAAGCAATCATCGCAAAAAATTGTACGAAGCTCTATGCGCCAATTTCTCGAATCCTTGTAAGATATTTCCTACAAAGGTTTTCTATTTTCAACCAATCGTTAAATATTAGATATAAATAAAGTGTTTAATTTATTCAACAAACCTGTTTTTCTTATTGTTTTAACATTTATTGCCTCAAATAAAGCATCAGTATCCACCAATAAACTGACTGCTTTTTTTGCCCTCGTAATCGCGGTATACAATAATTCTTGGCTCAATAGACGTGACGCAAACTCATCTAACACAACTGCAGTGTGTTTAAATTCAGAACCTTGCGACTTATGAATGCTCAGCGCATAACAGGTTTGCATTGACTTTGGTAAACGTGATGCTGGAAACCATTGGTCAAGACTTGGAAAATATACTTCAAATTGATCAGCAAACTGGCGATGTCTGAGACATATCCCAATATCACCATTAGAAAGCCCGAGTTGATAATCGTTATATGTCATCATGACAGGGCGACCAATATACCAAAGGTCGTGTCGTGATATCCTCATATACTGAAATAGCTCCCTCTCAATTTCATCATTCAAACGATTCAATCCCAAATGTCCATGTCTCACTGCAGCTAAGATCCTATAATCATCAAATTTTTGGATAATTTCAGTCACATCCTGCTGCTGATATCCATTTCTGACATAAAGGTTGAGTGCTTTAAAGTAATCCGTAAACCCCGAACTTAATTTAAGGTAATAGGCTTTTAAATCTTGATCTGAATATGCTTTATTCAAATATTCTAGTTGAACAAGATCCTCTTGAAGCTCAGCTAAATTAATCTGTTGGATTTCAGACGCTCTACAAATCTCCTTCTCAAATTTAGCCAATACATCAACTTTCGAGCTTTGTGGTGAGCATTCATGTGATTGGATGAACCTTGCCAAATCACCGATTTTTGCACCTGCTTTGAATCTTCTACTGGTCACTAAATTGACGTGATGGTCTTTAAGCGCTTTTACTTGTTGTAAATCTGCCAATACCATCCCCACATCAACCGAGGCCAACTGCTGTGCATCCCCTAACAAGATCAAACGACATTGGTCTGGAATCGCTTCAAAAAGCATCGTCGCGAGATTGAGATCAAGCATTGAGGCTTCATCAATCACCACCACATCATAGGGTAATGGCTTTTTCAGACTGTATTTAGGTTGAGCGCTATGCCCTAAACCTAGAAGACGGTGAATCGTTAACGTATTTTGCTGCTTTAAGTGGGCAATATCCAAACCCATATTGAGCATTGCATCGTCATTTAATGAGTTTTGCAATGCTTCTTTCATTCGCTGTGCAGCTTTCCCTGTCGGTGCAGCCATTGCGATTCTTAACTGATGATTCGACTCATTTAATACAGCAATAATACGCGCTAGAGTATACGTTTTCCCTGTACCTGGACCACCCGTAATCATACTCAGCGCTTGCCTTGATACCATTTCCAGAGCTTGCTTTTGAAATGGATCGGTTAATAATTTTTCATATTTTGTGCAATCTGCAGGCACTATCGTTTGCTGCTTTAAACGATAAACTTGTTGAGCTAAACGCTGCTCTAATTGCCAATAGCGATATAAATACAAATAGTTCTGATCATAAACAAAAGGCGCGACCTGTTGCTCTGCAAGCTCTGCGCTCACGAGTAGCTTACTCAGATCTTGGATAACATTCCCTTTCAAATCAATACAACTATCGCCGATAGTAGATGCCATCAGAACTTGTTCAATGGTGTTAATGGATTGTTCATTTAAATCATCTGATGAAAGATACTGATTTAGGATATATTCAGCCCAAGTTGTTACCCATTGAGGAACATCAACTTTTTCATTCTGATTAATTTCCACACAGTTATCCTCATAGTTATCTACACATTTATCATCAATATTATCCACAAGATAAATTAATGATTAATAATAAATTCATTTAAATATTCATGCTATTTTGCTGTTTTTATCCTCAGCAAAATAGCCCAATATTGCATCTAATCTTAGAATAAATTCTGAACTAGGACGCCAATAATTAAATCCATATTGGTCAGTGCCATTCATCCCACGTAAATATAAATAACTGGCACCACCAAGATCTCGATCGATGTTGTAGTCATCAATATGAATACTTAAATAGCGATGTAATGCCACCAAATATAGGGCTGCTTGTAGCCAATAACTTGCATGCGTCATGCTCAGCTGAATAGCTTGAGCTGAATAGTCTTCCACATGATTTCCGAGATAATTACTCTTATAGTCGGCAATGTGATAGCGCATCCCATCATAATAAACCAAGTCAATTGAACCATTGAGGTAACGTGCTGAATTTGCAGCATTGAATTCGGGCATATTAAACCCAAACTCTAAAAATAATTGCTGAATACGCTGAATACCAAATATTCGGTCTGCTAAAGCCAAATAGAATGGAAATTCAGCCAAATGTGCTTCAGGTACTAATTGTTTGAGTCGAAATTCAGGTTGAATAGGTGTCTCTAAAACCTCTGCTAACCATTCAGCCATCATTTCTAAAAGATGTTGCTCGGCATCATGATGTTGAGGAAAATCTGATTGAAATTTAGCGAATAATAGCTCCCATAAACCTGAATAGGCATTTTTAAAACGGCGGCGAATTTCTAATGTCCAATCTCGGCGATCTTGAAAATCGATATGTTCAAAAATTTCATGTAGGAAATTTCCAGCTATTGTTCCCATCGGAAAATGAGCACGAATCCAACTCAAAGGTTGTTGATGATCCAAATCCTCAAATTGATATGGAGTCACGAGCGTCACAGTATTGACCTCATCACTCGCATGATGTTCGATCATATCTTGAGCCGCCATACGATCTTTAATTTGTTGATGACTCAAATGTTGTGCGAGATAACTAAAACTGGTTTTGGCTCTAGGATAAAAATGGACTTGAGGATATTTCTGCGCAATCATTTGAACAGTATGATGTTCTTTTTTTGCGATTATTTTCTCAGGGCATTTCTCTAAACATGGCTCATCTAAACTGAAAGCATGCTGAAATTGGTTCGCACCATGACCACGCCAATACGCCAAACCATAAATAGATTGCCCTTTTTGATCACTCATCATTGCATAAACGCGGTGTTGTGCTCGAGTTAAGGCCACATACCATAATCGTCGATGCTCTGCCAAAGCACGTTGGTCATGTTGCTCAACCTCTAATGGTTCCAATAATTCTTCACGCTTTAACGCCACGACACGTTGTGCGACGGACTTTCCAGTTCCATGATCCTGCACTTCACGAATTGAAAAGTTAAGTTCGCTTCGATCTGACAGTTTACGATCTGCGCCAAGCAAGAATACAATCTTAAACTCCAATCCTTTAGATTGGTGAATAGTTAAAAGTTGAACGCCTGCTTGATTACTCAATTGTCTTTCAATTTCCCACTCTCTTTCCATCGGATTTGAAAGCTGTCGCATATACCAATGATAAAGGGTATGCATACCTCTTAACTCATCACTGTTTTGGCTCAACAACTCTGAAATGTGTCGCAGATTGACCACTTCGCGTTCATTGTCATAGCTGAATTGCTCAACCAAGTTTGTCCAAACTTTGAATTCTGTGAGGAAACTTTGCCATGCTGTTAAAAAGCCTTGGCCCATCCACATTTCACGAATTTCTTCAAATTTCGTGATAAATAAACTTAAGCCATCTGCTTGAATTTGAAGTTGCAAAAAGCGATGTAAATTAAAACCCATCAATCGTGTAAGTAAAGCTCTCTTTAATTTAGCTTCATCAAATGGATTCATGATCGCTGCCAAAATTGCACCAACATCTCGAGCAATTCCACTTTTGAAGACACTTTTTCGTGAAGGTCGATTCACAGGAATGCCTAACATCAATAAGTGATGATGAACTTTTTCTAAATCAGGATTGTTACGAGACAAAACCGCAATATCATCTGCCTGAAGTTCAATACGTTGCCCCTGCTTTTTGAAATATAGCTGACTTTGGGCAGCCTGATTGAGCAAATCCCGTATCTTCCAAGCAACCTGCTCTAACTCGTGTTCCTTATCATTTACTTGAACCCAACGAAGCGGAGCATAATTTTCTAAACCGGATTGGATCAATAATGGATGCGATCGAGTACCTGCTGTAACAGGCGTATATTCAACTTGTTCACCAAAATCCATTTGTTGTTGAAACAAAGCATCGACGACTTCGACCAATGGTTTCACTGAGCGATGATTATGCACAAGTTGGTAAAAACGCCCTGCTTTAGTTTCAACATCTTGATATGCTTTTAGGAACGTGAGCATGTCTCCACCGCGGAAACCGTAGATCGCTTGCTTACGGTCTCCCACCATAATCATACAACCCTGCTTCACACGACTTGGATGTCTCCAAATCTGCGCCAACATATCATCTTGATCTTGGTTGGTATCCTGAAACTCATCCACTAAAATAAGTGGGTAACGCGCGTGAACGTACTTTGCAAACTCCTGACCTTGCGCTCCCTGCAGTGCTTCGGCCAAAGTTCGAATTTGCTGTGAAAATGTGGTTTCTGATTTTTGCTGTAACAACTCTGGCAAACGTTGTTTTACTTGTTGTGCTAAATAATATTGTAAATAACTCTCCAAATGCTCGAGTTGTTGATTGAGCTTGTCAAACTGTTTAAAAAACTCAGCAAGTTCAACAATAATAGGATGTTGCTCAAATGCCGCCAAAACATCGACGGGACATTTATTGAGAACTTTTTTTCTTAATTCATTCAACTGAGTAAGATGAGTGCTGAGATGCGACGCAAAAATGACTTCAATGCCTTGGGATTTAACTTGATCAAGGAATTCAGGCAACAACTGCGTGAGTGTAATTTTTAATTTATCTTGATCGCGCCACTTCTTTGCGACTACAGCATAATACTGCCCTTCAGTATCATAAAAGTCTGTTAATGAATCTAGCGTTTCAAGCTCGATCTGTATGAAGCGCTCTGCATGAGTTCTGAAAGCGTCTACATCTATGGTCGGCGCTGGCACTGCTTTGAAATAAGCAGAGGAAAAATTCAAACTCGTTTCAATTAAATCGATATAAGCATCTTGTGACTTAATTTTTTTCTTAAGCAGCAAATAATCTACAGTTGATTGAGGCTGCTGTTGAATCCATGCCCGTAATTCATCATGAATTAACTGAACCGTATATTGTTTTGCATCATTGGTGATTTGCATTCGTTCAATTTTACCGCTCTCAAATGCAAATTCACGAAGAAGCTTTTGGCTAAAGCTATCCAAGGTCCCAACAAAGAGCTCTTCAAGCTGATCTATTACCAGTTTTAAACGTGCACACGCATATGCAATCAAGCCAGAAAATTGATTTAAAATCACTTGATATAAAATATCTGATTCTAATTTTGCACGCGCTTGAACTTGATCTTGAGTTAACTCACGACATGACTCTAAAAGTCCGAGTACCTCGATTAAACGTGCACGAATTCGACTTTTCAATTCAGCCGCTGCTTTGCGTGTAAATGTCGTCGCAATAATCTGCTTTGGTAAATATTCTTCTAATAGAATTCTGACCATGAGGCTGGAGAGCGTATACGTTTTTCCAGTCCCCGCAGAAGCCTCAATCCAATGCAATCCAGTGAAATGCATATCCACAATTGGCTGATACGAGACTGTAGGCTTTTGACTCATATTTCAGCCTCCGATTGATACATATATATCGGCTGATATAAGACATAAGCAAACTGACCACACGCTTGTTTTAATAGGTACTCAGCATCTAAATCCTGTAAAATATACTGCCAATCTCGGTGCAAATGACTTTCTTCACTGTCATTTAAACTATAACTCAGAAAGGCATCGCTTTTATTCCATTCATTTAATAGCTTATCGAAGTTATTTAACTGCTGATGACCCTCTTCATCAGTGACCCATTCTAATGCTTTTCCATCTACTGCAAGTTTCATCAGCAATGCTGCAGGTAAAACGAGAGGCTCTATCTGAGCTTGTTTATATGCCTGAATCCATTGGGAAAGCATATCCTGAGCTTGTTTCGTCGTCAGGCCAGTACACATGATGGTTTTATCGCTAAAGATTTGGATGCGCTGCATTTCAGTTGCAAGGTGATCTGGTAAGTCTCGATAACTTAACCAAAGTAAGTATTCTAACCATACATGTGCTCGTCGTTGTGCGCGTGCACTGGATGTTGAAACACTCACCCAGCTCATCTCATTCCCTTGAGGAACGGTCACTTGAAGCTGTATATCATCTATTGCTATGACGCGCTGAGTGATTTTGGTCGGCTCATCAATATAGTACATTTGCCTTTTTAATAACTGTTGATGTTCTAACAGACTCATTTTCAAACTGACTTCTTGTAATTTGCCGACAGGAAGCTGGTCACTGAGTAATTCAGTCTGAAGCTTCGAAACATTTGGCTGCTGTTGTAAAAAGTCACGAATAGAGTATCGCGCCAATCCATCTAATAACAACGGCTCATTCACCTCAGGTAAATCCTGATCCTTTAAATTAGATACGCCTAAGGTTTTTAAATAAAGACGCGCAGGAAAACAAATATCTTTGATCCATTGTTCAGCATCCAAGACCATGATGTCCTGATTCAATTCAAGCGTGGTATTAATCCAAGCCTCTCTATGACCACGTTGATCCTGATGATTGAGGTTAGAAGCCACGGCATACCATTCATCTTCATAGCGCTGATGCTGTTGCTGAAAACCATCAGGATCAAAGGGTTGCAAAGGATGTACCGTGTAGAGTGTGCTCAAATTCTGATGAACTTGAATGCCATCAATATCAATGAGAGGATTCGAGGAAGATTGATCTGATGTTTTTATGATCCACGCGAGATGTTGGAGTAATTCCTGAACACTACTCGATGGATCTCGTACTTCACCATCGGCTACATCAAAACCATTATAGAATAGCCAGAGATTATCTTTGGCCAATAACAAAGCGTCTAAAAAAGCACCTTGATCATCGTCTAAACGTGATCGATCACCGATCATGGGCTTGAGTAAATCCATTAAATCAAAAGGTAAATGACTCTCACGATTTGGGAACTTCCCCCCATCTAAATTCATCATGACGATTAACTTATACGGTATTGGCCGAATCAAACCAATTTGACTAAATGTAATTTGTCCAGTTGGCAATGCATAATCAAGTTGCGATTCAAGGGTGCTTTGGATTTCAGTCAGAATATAGCTCAAAGGCAAACGTATGTTTTTAAGAATGGCTTGATCATGTTCTTCATAGAAATTTGCCAGCGTTAGCATTCTTATTTGCTTTTGAATAATCTCTTTAATCATCTCTAACGAGCTTACACCAGCGCTTTCAAACTCATTAACTTCTAAAATTAAACGATTGAGCCAAAATTCAACATGCTCTGACGTCTCTTGTTCACTTTCGATTTCAATCGTCGTGAGCCAATCTCGACGCTCTGTAAAGTGCTTATATATTTCAATGAGCGTGGCGATTAAGTGAAAATCACCCGAGCCCACTAGATGAGAACTTAAGGTCTCCTGAAACATCGCATGAACTGGAACAGCCACACCCAGCGCCAAACGATCTAAGGCATACTTAAAACTAAACCGATAGTCTTGATCATACTCCGCCAATGTTTTTTGCAGATGTTGTTTATCCAAACCTCGTCGAAATCCCGCTTGTCTTAACAAAAATAAGATGCGCTCAGTACCATTAATGTCTAAGCAATATCTCACTTGGGTCGCTGCTAAGTTCAACCAATCAGCAAAATCATCAATGGTAAATCGACTTTGTATCAGTTCAATTCGCCCTAACACTGAACGCCATGCCAATACTGTATCTAACTGCGTGATACCAGCTAGCTTTACTGGCAGATAAACACCTGTTGCAGTATTTTTTTGCGGAAACACACTCCGTATCAAAGGCTCAATTTGTTTCAGATCAGGCGCAAGAACTAAAATATCACTCGGACGGCGTGGTGCTTCTGCTGTTGACTGAGCAAGCCATCGGGTCAATTGATCTTTTAAGACTTCAAGCTGTCGTACAGCGGAATGACAAACATGAATGTGGATTGAATCGTCTGCTGGATCTAATACATAACTTTGAGCTTGAGGTTCAACCAAATGTAAAATATCTGATTGCAATTGGCTCAGTAAATGCTGCGGTGCTTCATCCACAAAAGCATCTATCCATTGCCCCTCATCACCAGAGGAAAGGTTAGACAACAGAGAAAAGTGATCACGTGCCTGCTTGCCCATTCGTGTTAATAAGGGATGTCTGGACTCACGTGCCAGCCCATTAAAGCTCAGACTAAAATTCTCAAAAAACTGCTCAATTTCATTATCAGCTGGTTTTCTTTGATGCTTTTGCTGAAACTTTTCGATATATCGCTCTTTAAGCTTTAAGTCATATTGTTTTTTCCAATTCGGATCGACACTATCCGCCCAATATTCTTGTGAGGGATTGTAATGCAAAATCAACACATCAATGTACTGACCCAAACGGCGCAAAAACTGTAATTGACTTGGTGGTAAATCCAAGAGTGTAAAAACGATCAGTTGCTGTGGTAGTTTTTTGAGGGCTATTTTCTGTTGCTGTTCATCACGAAGTACAGCCCAAAAATCATGATCAATACTTTGCATTTCAACAAAGTCTTCATGAAAAATATTGAGCCATAACCAACGTTGCCAAGCCTCTAATTGTTGTGCCTGCGAAAATTTAAAACTGGAAGCTTGATCGTTTAAATATTGTAATTGTTGTTCAATATTGAGTGCTTCATTACGCCCCCATACCTGAATCCAATTTTCAGGACAACGACAATCATATTCACATGCTCGGCGACAATCTGCTCGATAAATCATGTAATTGCTGAACAATTTTGACACTTGATCAGACACCCAATACAACATGCTCATTTTTTTTCGATATTGTTCATTTGACTGTTCAATACGTGCTGCGCTGTCATAGATACGTGTGATTAATGGGAATAAAGGATGTTCAACCTCAAGCTGATTATGCGCACGCTGTATAAAAGGTTTGAGTGCTTGGAAAATACGCCACTTCATAATCAGACGTGGAATATTCGCTTTACGTACTTTATCTTTGTCACTCAAAATTTGCTGGTAGGCATACCATTGAAAGCCACGAATACGTTGATGGAAAAATGTATTTGCACTGATGCCTTGGTGCTCAGATAACCGTTGGGTTAACCACTCTTGCATTGCCGCAGAAGGCACCACAAAATGTTGTTGCTGTAGGACTGCAAATGGGTTGTTCGTGGGACGCTTTTGAGTCGTGATGATGCCTTGTACCAAAACTTCAATGCGCTGACTTTGAATTACATGAATTCCCATAAGGTCCCTTTCACCATACAACGAACACGTTATGAAGTTGTGTGAACAAAATCATAAACATAAATTACTATACATCTTAATCTGACTATGTCACTTTTACTTTATGACTTTAATAAAACTTTCATCTCGCGCTATGTTCATCATGTGATGGATCGAGAACCATAGACTTTGATTAGGTGATAAATAAATGAAAATTGATAAAATTCCAGAAACAATCGACCCAAATTTAAATTTAGAACAAATTCGAGATGAATGTCTTGATCTCGTCAAAAAACGCTCTTATGTTTCAGCAGGTGTTGCTGTCATTCCTGTGCCCTTTTTAGATGTTGTGATTGACGTAGGTATGTTGTCAATTTTAATTCCAGAAATTAATGCTCGCTTTGGCTTAGCTCCTGAACAAATCAGCGTTTTTGATCCTCAAACCAAAAAAATCCATTGGAACGAACTACGCAAACGCGGTTTCGAGTTTTCTGGTCTAGTCGTGGCTCGTACTGCCGCTAAAGCTTCGCTGAACAATATGGCAGCCAAAGTGTTGACCAAGCAAGTAACTAAGTTTATTCCATTGGGCGGTTCAATTATTGCAGCTAGCTTGGGTTATATTGTCATGAAAAAAGTGGCTGAGGCTCATGTTGAAGAAAGCTATAAACTTGCCAAAAGCATTCAACAAAAACAACAAGCAAATGTTGTGAAATACGCTTAACACATAAAACCTTAGACGTATAAATAAAGCCCTTACAGGGCTTTATTTATACCTCTCACCAGTTCTAGGCGTCTACTTTTAATTGTTTCAAAATTGCCTTCAAAATCTCAAGGCGTGCAGTATATTTATCATTGGTAGCAATGATATACCACGGCGCATCTTCGGTATTTGTTCGGTGGAGCATGTCTGCTGCAGCCAATAAATAATCATCCCAACGTTTGCGATTACGCCAATCTTCAGCCGTAATTTTAAAACGCTTATGCGGTGTTTCCTCTCGTGCTTTGAAACGATTGGCTTGCTCTTCTTGACTGATGGCCAACCAAAACTTAATAACGACTGTTTGCGTATCTACTAGATCTTTTTCAAAGCGATTAATCTCATCATATGCACGTTTCCACGCTACATCCGTTGCAAAACCTTCAACTCTTTCCACCAATACACGACCGTACCAAGAGCGATCGAAAATCGAGATTTTTTCATCTTCAAGCAGTTTATTCCAAAAACGCCAGAGATAAGGCCGGGCCAATTCATACTTTTCGGGCGCAGAAATGTTATAAATCCCATATTCTCTTGGATCGAGCTTTTTCACAATACGCTTGATCGCACCACCTTTACCTGCGGCATCCATCCCCTCAAAAACGATCACCGTTTTTTGTCCTTCTGCGCGTAATGCTTGAGCGACCTTCTTGGTCAGTTTCTTGAGTTCAGCCTTATACTGATCTTTTTCAAGTGCTGCTTCATTGGGGGACGTTAAAATTTCTGGGATATCCGCTTGATGCCATTTTTGGCGCATTTTTTGAGGATGATTTGGCAAATCTTTCAGTCGCGCTAATACAACTTCTGCGAATTGCTGATCACGACATACTTCATCTTCACAATCGATAATGACCCAGTCTTGGGTAAATTTTTGACGCAATCGTTGTACATTTTCATATTGTTTTTTATTGCGCCAATCCAGCCCATGCAATTTATGCCAACGCTGCTCCGAAGGTTCAATTTTATCTAAACGCTTCTGTAATGATTTCCACGATAAATCAAACCAAACTTTCACGACATCAACATGATTATTTTTTAAATCCTGCTCAAAACTTTGCATTTGCTGCAAATAATTTTCGAACATGGTTTCATCAAATGGTTTCGAAACATGTAAGGATGTGGCTAAGAGATCACTATACCAATTCCCAAACATGACGATCATTTGCCCTTCAGCAGGAATATAACGTGCATAAGGTTGCCAATATGGGATATTTGGCTGAATAAGATGAGGAGGGTCAGCTTTGACTTTCAAATATCGTGGATCAACCCATTCTCTTAATTGCTTAACCGATTCTCCTTTACCTGCTAACTCAATGCCACTTACCAGCACCACTAAGCTTTTGGCATTTTTCTTACCGCGTGTATCTTTGAGTGCATATTGTGCTTCAATTAAGTCCAAATTGATCTGATCTGCATCAAACGTTTTGTTCTTATCTTCGGGTTGATCAGTATTTTTATCAGATTGTTGTTTTGGTTCAGACATAGCCCACTCAAAATTATTGTATTTTCGACAGTATACTCAAGGAACAGTATCAACTTAAATCTTCAGGTACAATTTATTGCAATTGTCTTTTCATCCATGACTGACCTGAAAGGTTTTATTTTAGATTTCAACAGTCATAGTCGAGCGCAATCCAACCTATTATGCTTTTTTCAGTCCTTTTAATTGAGCTAGAACATGTCCAAACTTGCTGCATTAGATCAACTTTTAGAACAATACAAACAACTCAATTATCATCAGGATCCGGCACTTAAACAAAGGTTAAATGATGCTCAAAATTGGCTAAAACAGCGCATACTTCACACACATGCTGAGTTATTCGCTGAAGACAAAAATAAGCCGATGGCTCAATATTTTATTAACCGTCTTTATGGTGGCCCAGAATTTGATGACCTAGCATTGCAAATCGAACGTTTACTAAAATACGCACACAAAGCTGAAAAAATCATTCCAGAAAATGCCATTAAAACTGGGTTAAAATCTGTAGGACTAGCAGTCTTGGCGATGCAATTGGATGAACAAGTTGCACAGTATTTACTCCAACATTATCCAAAAGACCAACCAATTACTGATGAAATGATGCGTGAAACTTTAGTGGCTTTAGATCAAGAGCAAGCGCGCCATGAACAACTCAATCTGTTGGATGAGCTCGGTCTGAGTCTGGACAAATACATGCGTTCATTCATCATGCACACAGCGTTTAAAATGTGTAAAGGTGCAGCAAGCAAATATAATTTTGAGCTGATGTATGACTTTATTGGTGAAGGCTTTGTCGCTATGAAACCAATGAAATCGGCTGCGACCTTCATTCGGAATTTTACTGAAAAAGAGCGAATCATTGTAAATAATGTACACTCAGGGAAAGAAAATCCCTTCCAAATCGCTTAATTAAAATTCATCAGCCAAGATTCTGATCAGCCGAAAAAGCGTAAAAGCGTCTGGTCAGAATATCGAAAATAAAAGAACATCTTCTCATTTCATGGATGAAACTTCGCTTTAATTCTGTATATTATTCATATCAATTGCATAATCTAGACTGAAAAAAACTGAAGAATCTGTCATTATGCAGTTTAATTCAGATTTAATATTATTTGTGTTCAGGAGTGACTCGAATGTCTAATGAAAATCAACAGCCTCATGCTCGGGTTGAGCCGGCAAATAATAAAGACAACGTGAGTCCTTTTTTAACAGATCCATTACCAACTGGCGCACCTCAAGGCCAGCAACAATCGCTACAAGAGCAACTGACAGATACGCCAGTACATTCTTCAGTACCGAAATATAATTTGCCACGTGGTGCGAATACTGGAAACGTTGGACCAACGACACACTTCGGTTATAAAACCGTAAATTCTGAAGAGAAAGCGCAAAAAGTCGCTGAAGTTTTCCATTCAGTTGCCGCGAAATACGACATCATGAATGACTTAATGTCATTTGGTATTCATCGTTTGTGGAAACGTTTTGCCATTAATATGTCTGGCGTTCGCCGTGGGCAACGCGTTTTAGATATCGCTGGTGGTACTGGTGATTTAGCGAAAGTATTTAGCCGTGAAGTTGGTCCTACTGGGCATGTTGTATTATCTGATATTAATGAATCCATGCTGAATGTAGGTCGCGACCGTCTGATCGACGCGGGTTGTACCAACGTTGATTTTGTACTGGCGAATGCTGAAACCCTCGAGCCTTTCGAAGATAACAGTTTTGATTTACTCACCATCAGTTTTGGTCTGCGCAATGTAACAGACAAAGATGCAGCGCTTGCAGCAATGTATCGTGTACTTAAACCAGGTGGTCGCTTACTTGTATTAGAGTTTTCAAAACCAGTCTTTGAGCCTTTCTCAAAACTCTATGATTTGTACTCATTCACTGCTTTACCAATCATGGGTAAAATTGTGGCAAATGATGCTGAAAGCTATAAATATCTTGCTGAATCAATTCGTATGCACCCAGACCAACGCACATTGAAAAGCATGATGGAAAATGCGGGCTTCCAAAACTGCGATTATCACAATTTAACAGGTGGTATTGTTGCAGTTCACCGTGGTTTTAAACTCTAACCGCAGGTAGCACTTCGTCATGTGGTCAATCTTAGCACTGGGTGCAGTTGAAAAAACCATACATCATTGGATTAATTTGGATGCGATTACTCGTATCCAATTTAACCAATTACAAGGGAAAATGCTTCGTGTTGTGATTGATACACCACAACTTTCTGTTGATGTGTTTTTTGATGAAAATAAAATTCGTTTAGAACCAACAATAACAGGTCATAGCACTCAACCCTCTATTTTCGAACAGCGGCCTTGGGAGCAAGCTCACACGATTACTGAAGCAGATTCCACATTGCATGTTAATAATGTGGTCGACCTGTGCAAACTATTTCTAGCAGATGACATTGGCAATATTCCCGTTCAAGGTGACTATCGCCTTCTGCAAGACATTCAAAAAATTATACAAAATGCTGAGCCAGATCTCGCTTCACAGTTGAGTGATTGGATCGGACCTAATCTTGCAAGTCAAATCGGCAAGGTTCAATTAGCACCACAACATTTAATTAAGTCACTTCAATCTCATCTTTTTTTTGCGGAAGACTTTTTAAAAGAAGATACCGGACTATTCGCACCACGTTGGCAAATGGACGATCTTCTCCATGGAACTCGCCAGCTTAATCAAGATATTGATCGACTAGAAGCAAAAATTCAGCTTTTAAAATCAAAATTTAACCCTTCGTAGATTTCAGGTAATTGCATATATGATTCCGCACATTAGACGTTTAATCGAACTTTGGCGTATAGCTGCGCACTATAGACTCGACACGTTGGTTCCTGCGGAAGATATTCCTGCAAAGGTTCGCCCCCTGCTGAATCTTATACGTTTGCATCCTGCTGCACTTTCTAGTCGAGAACGTAAAAATCCTTTAAAGCTTAAAGAAGCTTTAGAAGAAATGGGGCCACTCGCAATTAAATTAGGGCAGCTCCTCTCTACGCGTCGCGATCTAATTCCACCAGAAATATTACAACAATTGGTGTTATTACAAGATCGTGTTAAACCTTTCGATTTTGGAGTGGCTAAGCAAAGAATTCAAGATTCGCTTAAAGCAGATGTTTCCACATTATTTACGCGCTTCGATGATAAGCCGCTAGCTGCTGCTTCAATTGCTCAAGTACATACCGCTGCTCTTCACGATGGTCGTGAAGTTGTCGTGAAAGTAACTCGCCCGAATATACGTGCTCAAATTATTCAAGATTTTGAAATTTTAGAATGGCTTGGTCACTATTTAGAAAAAAGGCTAGAAGCTGCCCGTGCTTTACATCTATCAGAAATTATTCAAGATTATCGTCAAATCATTTTAAATGAACTCGACTTGACTCTTGAAGCCGAAAATACACGACGTATGCGCCATTATTTTACTGGCTCAAGTATGATGTATGTGCCTGAAGTGTATATGGATAGTCCGGATGTAATGGTGGCAGAGCGTATCACTGGTGTGCCTATCTCAGATACTGCGACCTTTGATCGTTTAGGAATGAATCGTGCCGACTTAGCAGAAAAAGGCTTAACAATCTTCTTTACTCAAGTGTTTCGCGATAATTTTTTCCATGCAGATATGCATCCGGGTAATGTTTTCGTAGAAACGATTAATCCGCAAAATCCAAGATTTATTGCGCTCGATTGCGCCATCATGGGCGAGCTTTCCAAGCACGATCAAATGACGATAGCACGTATGTTGCTAGCAGTCATGAACAGTGATTTCATGCAATTGATTCAGATTGTGCATCAAGCAGGTTGGATTCCACCAGGCACGGATCAAGATGCTTTAGCACGTGAAATGCGTCGTACAGTAGGACCTATGGTTTCGAAACCGATGCATGAGTTAGATTTCGCAGGCATATTGATCCAAGTGATGGACATCGCTCGACGTTTTCATCTAGAAATTCCACCACAACTGATGTTATTGCTTAAAACCTTAGTACATGTTGAAGGCTTAGGTACAGACCTTTATCCTGAATTAGATATTTGGAAGTTAGCAAAGCCAATTCTAACGGATTGGGTTAAAGCCCAAATGAATCCTCAAAAAAATATTAAAGAATTAGGACAAAAAATTCCCGACTTATTATTAGGTGCTCAGGATTTACCAACTTTACTGATTGACAGTCTTAACGGTTTAAAAAATCAGTCAGCATGGCATGCTAAACAATTGAATGAACTTCAAACGCTGCGCTTGCAAATGGAACATCAGCAAAAGCGTAGTTGGATTTTCGGAAGTGTAATCGCAATTTTGCTCTCAATCGCTGTGATTGCACCATGGTTCATCTCCATGATTTTAATTGTGTTAGCATCCTTCATTGCTATGTGGCGTATGGTGAAATAAGTTCACTATCTCATGTCAAAACTTACTACTTCAATAGGTTTTAGTCGCTGAATTGCTTATGACACATATCCTCAAGACCACTCAACCTTGCTTGAATATTCATGTAGGTTATAAAGCAAAACAGATCATTCAAGAACAAGGTCTACAAGCCAGTGCGGTTGATTTTGTTCCTGGAGCAGCAGGTGGTCCCAAAGGTATTGGAATTCAAGGATTGGACCAAGCTGTTTTTGGTGAGTTCTTTGCTCAAGCACCGAAAAAGCGAACTTTAATAGGCTCATCCATTGGGAGTTGGCGTTTTGCAAGTATTGCAGCGCATGGTGCACAAGCAGGCACATCCAAATTAGCAGACTTATATACCCATCTTGAATTTCGACCTAAGATGAATATTATTGAAGTTGGAGACGTCTGTCGCGGCATGCTTAAAGCCCTCCTTCAAGGTAAAACTAATCCAATTATTGATCATCCCGACTACCATCTGGCTATTTTGGCAGTAAAGTCATCGAAAAAATTTCAAAGCGATCATCCTCTTATGCTTGCCCGCGCAGTCGCTGGCATTATAGGTCTCAATACTTTTTCGAGAGCTAAAATTGGGCACTTCATGCAACGTACAATTGCTCAACCACACAACGCTTCACGACTTTCACTCATCAAAAATGAATTCGAACACCTTGATTATGCGTTGACTGAAAAAAATTTAGAAGATTGGTTAATGGCATCTGCATCCATTCCATTTGTGATGCCGGCGGTCAGAAATATCGAAGGTGCAGATGTCGCTGCTTATCGTGATGGCGGGCTAATCGATTATCATATTGATCTACCTTTACCGAGTAATGGGATTGTCCTCTACCCTCATTTTACAGATCAAATAACACCAGGTTGGTTCGATAAGTTCCTCAAAAAACGTAGATCTAATGCTGAATATCAAGCACGAACCGTATTGATTTCACCCTCTGAGTCTTATTTAAGATCACTTCCTTTAGGACGTCTTCCTGATCGCAAAGATTTCACACTGAAAGGGCTTGATCAAAAAAAACGAATCGAGCTTTGGAAACAGTCTGTAGCTGAAAGTCAACGATTAGGGGATGCATTCCTAGAAATGATCCATAAGCAAAACTTTGAAGAATACATGCAAGATCTTAAATAAATTAATTTCTACTCTCCCCTACAAAGATTTATTCGCTTAAACTAATGACCTACAATTTTGTAGTGTCTCATTTAATTCTGGTGAAATCCTTATGAACAATACGCAATGGCTCGATGAAGTAAAATTTAACGAACAAGGTTTAATCCCTGCCATTGCTCAGCATCATCAAACAGGTCGAGTGTTGATGGTGGCTTGGATGAATCGTGAGTCTTTGGCACTTACAGCAGAAAAAAATCAAGCTGTTTACTACTCTCGTTCACGCAGCAAATTGTGGCATAAAGGCGAAGAATCAGGTCACTTCCAAACTGTCCATGAAATTCGTTTAGATTGTGATGCTGATGTGATCGTTCTTCAAATTGAGCAACATGGTGGCATTGCTTGCCATACAGGACGTGAATCATGTTTTTATCGCCGCTTAACATCAAACGGTTGGGAAATTGTAGACGCTCAATTGAAAGATCCGAACCAAATTTATGGCGAAAAGTCTGAGAATGCACATAGTAAAGTAATGAATGCATCAACAGCTCAAGCTGAGCAAGTCGATGTATTACATTATCTTGGTCAAATGATGGCAGAACGTAAATCTGCAGATCCTGACTCTTCTTATGTGGCAAAGCTTTATCATAAAGGTCTCAATAAAATACTAGAAAAAATTGGTGAAGAAAGTTTTGAAACGGTAATTGCTGCTAAAGATTTCAAACAAGAAGCGACGCTGGATCACCAAAATGATTTAATTTATGAAGTTGCTGATGTTTGGTTCCATACCATAGTGATGCTGGGTTACTTCGATCTTGATATTCAACTCGTTTTAAATGAGCTTGCACGACGTCAGGGTCTGTCAGGACTTGTTGAAAAAGCGAATCGCACGCATTAATTTACTCTTATAAAGCCATGTTCAAACATGGCTTTTTTATTTAATTCGGCTTTTTAAGTCGCCGAAGACTCCCCATCCAAAAAGAAGAAGATTGAACTCTCCCCTTTGTAAATTCTTGCTATACTCACTGATCATTTTTAAAACCATTGAAGATTTATCAACCTGTGTCTGTCATTGTCAAACCTACCTTAGAACAAGAAATTGCGATTCAACAAGCGCAATCTGGTCAATCCTTCAAAGTGATTGCCTATGCAGGTACAGGTAAAACAACAACGCTTAAATTAGTCAGTGATGCGATGCAACAGCGTCGCGGTATGTATCTTGCCTTTAACAAAGCGATTGCCAGCGAGGCTCAACAAAAATTTCATCAGCGCGTGGATTGTCGTACATTCCACTCTTTAGCATTTCGAAGCGTTCCACGTGGAGTTACAGATAAACTTAGACTCCCACGCTTGAGCCCGAGCTTTATTGCCAAAGAATACCGTTTGCAACCCATCACATTACGCCGACTCATGGGGGGGCGTTACGAAAAATATGCGCTTATGCCTAGTCGTTTGGCGGGCTTAGTTGCAAATGCTGTCAGTTATTTCTGTTCAACAAGCTCGCAATATCCTGCACCCCGCCATATTCAAGCACCAAGTTGGCTACATGCTGACGATATTACGGTATTACAGCAACACCTTTATCCTGCAGTCGAACGTCGTTGGTTAGAATCAATCGACCCTAATCATCAGGCTGGCATTGGGCATGACATCTATCTCAAATTATGGGCTTTATCAGATCCTTTTATACCCGCAGACTATGTATTGTTTGATGAAGCACAGGATGCTGACCCCCTAATGCTGGGGATTTTACTCAAACAAAAAAGTACGCAAGTCATCTATGTCGGCGATGCACATCAACAAATTTATGCATGGCGTGGGGCAGTCAATGCGATGCAACAAATGCCTTTACCCGAATCGCGCCTAACCACTTCATTCCGTTTTGGTGATGATATTGCTGAAGTTGCTAATCACTTATTAGGCGCACTCAATGAGACTGTTCCATTGATTGGCAATCCCGAACTCCAATCAAAAGTCGTCAACAAGCCTCATACCAAAATGCGAGATGCGATTTTATGCCGTACTAACGCACGCGCGATGGAACTTTTACTCTCAGGATTAGTTCAAGGAGACAAAGTGAGCCTGCAAGCCGATCATGCGAAATTAAATCGCTTTGTTGACGCTGCAAGCTTACTTAAACAAGGTAAAAGAGTAACGGACGTTCCTGAGTTAGCTTGGTTCAACTCTTGGCATGATGTGCATGAATATTGTGAAACAAATGATGGTAGTGATATCAAGCCTTTGGTTAAATTGGTCGATGAACATGGTACAGACCCACTCAAACGAGCACTTGCCAAAATCACACCCATTGAACAAGCGGACTATGTAATCTCAACCGCTCATAAAGCCAAAGGTTTAGAGTGGAATCGCGTGCATTTAGAAGATGATTACCAATTTAAAATTAATGGACTAGAACATAAAATTAGCGATGAAGAATTACGTTTACTTTATGTTGCATGTACACGAGCAAAAAGCAGCTTAAATATTCATCATATTTATGATTTAATACAACAACTCAAACTTAAATCCACGATTAAAACGAAAGCAACAGCATAATCCCCTACGATAAGTTGCAGGCAAAATATGAAAGTTCAATCTATTCAGTTACGTCACTGTTATCATTTTTCAGATATAAAAATTAAATTTGATCCAACTCAACGACCAATATCTATTATTTTAGGTGATCAGGCCTCTGGTAAAACTGCGATTATTAAAAATATTTATCAAGCTTTAACATGGTTTGCTGCACGTGCCAAAGATTTAAGAACTGCTGGTGTAGTCATGCTTGATTCGGATATTAAGCACAAACACATTCAAGCCAAAATAGATATTTGTGTTCAATATCCCACTGATATTGGATCTATTGAACAGGCTGCGACCGTGCAACACAATGAAGAGGGTTTGTGCGAATGGCAACTCTATAAAACATTAACCAGTAAAGGTGTAGGTCATAGTAAAGCGCTAACGACTCAATTAGAATCACTCGTTCATCTTTATCAACAAGCGATCAAACAAGATCCTGCTCAAGGCATGCCTATGGTGGCCTACTATCCTTCTGATCGCTTTATCAACGAAATGAATTTGCTAAGCAAAAATAATCCTGCTGTATTACAAACACACGCAGCCTATGAACTTGCAGCACTCCCTTATACAACCTTTGCTCGGTTCTTCGAATGGTTTCGTGAAATTAGCGACATCGAAAATGCACGATTAGCACAAGTTTTTCAAAAAATTCAAACCAATCAAAAATTATCCTCTCATCATGACCAAGAGGATTTAGTTGCAAAATTATTGAATCTTGAAGCAGAGATGCAACTACCATCACTCAAAGCACTCAAGAAAGCCATCCAGACATTATTCCCATCGATCAGTGACATTTATATTGAATACACGCCCAAGATCCAATTGATGCTGGTACAAAATGGTCAAGAAATTCCTTTTTCGCAATTATCTAATTCGTATCGTCAATGGTTGTGTTTAGTAGGTGATATTGTCAGACGACTTTGTCTCCTGAATCCTCATAGTATTGACCCATGCCTTGATGGTGAAGGCATTCTATTAATTGACAATATTGATGCTCAAGTAGATGAAGATTTTGTGCAAAACGTACTCAGCCGTTTGCATGAAGCATTCCCACAAATTCAAATTATCGCATCTGCATGCTCTGAATTGATTTTAAACAATGAAGTAGATGTACAACATTTTAAGTTAGAAAATCGAAAAATTGTTGAAGTAGAACAAAACCAAATCAGGGAACAATATGATGAACTATTTGCTCAACTCATGGCTAATGATTTACAAAATGATCAAATCACTGAAGTGAGTCGATCTACTGATACGCTTGATGGCTTGCGTTTGTTTGAATACTTCAAAAATTTATCAGTGTCAGAAAAACAGCGCTTTATTGAGTATCTCCAAGCTGGAGATTTATCAAGTATTTCATCACCCTAATTGATTGGAATTAGATGAATTAATCGGGTATGACTCACTCAATTTAAACAGAAATTTAAGCTTTTTTTCGCTATAATTCTGAATTGTGTAGCTAAAAAGTTTGATGTAATTTTATACATGTAATAAAATCTACTCATTCATTTTTTAATCAAAAAATGTCTATTTCTTTGCATTAGCTTTCCAAGTTGCGCAACACAACTTGTTTTTGTTTTTAAAATTCGTTCGGCTTTCAAAGTTTAAGTAGTTGGATGACTCTTTGCCATCCTCAAGCTTTTGAAAGATAAAACTCATCATAGGTTCCGGCCTACAACTCTATGGATACGAGTGTGCTACCGATTATTATATTGTTACCATTAATACTTGGCACTTTTCTTGTCCTCTGGCTGCAAAAAATCTCTCGCGGGGCGACAGCATTAGGGGCAATTGGAGTCAGCTTAACAAGTTTTATCTTGTTGCTGACTCAAGCCAAAGACGTCTTTCAAGGTCAAGTCCTCTCTGAACATTGGTCATGGTTACCACAGTTTGGTATCGACTTAAGCTTTAGACTTGATGCATTAGGCTTGATCTTCTCCCTCCTTATTACAGGGATTGGGACGCTCATTTATATTTATGCTTATTATTATTTAAATCATAAAAACTCTCTAAGTAAGCTATATTTCTTACTGATGCTGTTCATGGCCGCCATGCTCGGCATTTCACTTTCTAATAATTTACTTATTCTTCTTGTCTTTTGGGAAATGACCAGTATTTCGTCATTTCTTTTAGTGGGTTATTGGAGTAACTACGAAGCAGCACAGCGTGGCTCAAGAATGGCCTTAACCATCACGGGTATGGGTGGTTTAGCCATGCTCGGTGGTTTTATTCTCTTAGGTCAAATCACTGGCACATATCAAATTGATCAAATCCTCAATATGACGGCGCAGATTCAATCGAGTCATTTATTTGTGCCAGCCTTGCTCCTTATTCTTTTAGGTGCATTCACCAAAAGTGCTCAATTCCCTTTCCATTTTTGGTTGCCAAATGCAATGGCTGCTCCAACACCCGTGTCAGCTTATTTGCATTCAGCGACAATGGTGAAAGCCGGAATTTTCTTACTGGCGCGCTTAATGCCCATCTTTGTTGGTTCTGCTTTGTATCATAACCTCGTCACATTCATTGGTTTATTTACCTTATGTATGGCCGCGTTCTTTGCCATTTTTAAGGAAGATCTAAAAGGTTTGCTCGCCTACTCCACCATTAGTCATTTAGGCTTGATCGTTTGCTTACTGGGGATTGGTTCACCACTCGCTGTGGCTGCAGCTATTTTTCACATCATTAACCATGCGACCTTTAAAGCCGCATTATTCATGGTCGCTGGTATTATCGACCATGAAACAGGTACACGTGATTTACGAAAACTCAGTGGAGTATGGCAGTTACTTCCATTTACAGCGACTTTAACCATGATCACCGCAGCATCAATGGCTGGTGTACCACTGACCAATGGATTCTTATCCAAAGAAATGTTCTTTACTGAACTATTAGCGAATCTCTCGGGTGGTGTTGGTATCTTCGCAGCAATTATTGCAACACTCGCAGGTCTGTTTGCTGTCGCGTATTCTGTTCGTTTAGTTCATGGCGTATTTTTTGATGGTGATTTAGGCAAAGCGATTCCAAATAAAGATGCGCATGAACCACCAATTGGTATGCGTGCACCTGCAATTTTATTAGCTACATTATGTATTGCAGTGGGTCTATTACCAGCGCTCTTAGTAGGCGATATCGTCAATGCTGGTGCACGAGCAAGCACCAACCTTCCAGCTTTTGAAGGCGTACATCTAGCAATCTGGCACGGCTTTAACGTGCCTTTATTGATGAGTGCGATTGCATTGATTGGCGGTATTATTTTTTATTTTAGTCTTGCGAAGAACAGTAGAATTCGTGACATTGACCTTGATCCAATACTTGGCAAACTTCAAGGTAAAGTCCTGTTTGATCTATTTCTCAAACATTTGCTCTTAAATTCGCGCAAATTAAAAAGAGCAACAGAAACAGGTTCTCTACAAAACTATTTATTGTGGATATTAATTTTTGCTGTTGCTTTAGTCTCCATGCCTCTCATTGGTCAAGGTATTTATGCAGGTACACGCGAACTGACGCATGCACCATTGGTTGCAATCGTGCTTTGGTTATTACTGTTTTCAGCGTGCTGGATGATGCTTTGGTTTCACCATGAACGCATTAAAGCCGTTCTTATCAGTGGAGCAATCGGTCTTGTCGTGACGATGGTCTTTGTTACGATGTCAGCACCAGACCTGGCACTCACACAAATCACAGTCGATGTTGTCACAACTGTTTTACTTCTGATGAGTCTATCCCTCTTACCACAACTTACGCCTTATGAATCTTCACGCACTCGTCGTTGGAGAGATGCGGTGATTGCAATCATCGGAGGCCTAGGAATCGGTTGGATCACTTGGATGATTCTAACGCGTGATCACAATTCAATCTCATGGTTCTTTGTTCAACAATCTCTACCGCTCGGTGGTGGTTCAAATATTGTGAACGTAATTTTAGTCGATTTCCGTGGATTTGATACCTTTGGTGAAATCACAGTACTGGGTATTGCCGCAATTGGAACATTGTGTTTAATGGATGGAATGCGGGCACATGGTACGACCATTACACAAGGTTTAACCTATCGCTTTAATCCGTCACCGTTAATGTTCCGAATGACCGCATCTTGGGTCCTTCCGATTGCCTTAGTCGTCAGCTTATATATTTTCTTACGCGGACATAATCTTCCAGGGGGTGGCTTTATCGCAGGTCTTATTACATCCATGGCACTTGTGATTCAGTACATTGCGCTAGGTCAAGATCACACAGAACAACTCTTACGAGCAAAGTCTGGGCGTCTTTATGAAATTTGGATTGGTACTGGCTTAACTGTTGCTGGTCTGACTGGGGTCGCTGCGTGGTTCTGGGGTCGACCATTCCTGACCAGCGCTCATATTTATGTAGAGCCGATCATTCTTGGAAAAATGCATTTGCCATCTGCGGCAGCATTTGATGTTGGTGTCTATGTCACAGTCGTTGGTGCAACAATGCTCATGATTTCCGTTTTAGGTGACTCACGCAACTCAAGCATCACCGGCCCTGTACCGAAGGAGTAAAGAATGATTAGTTTAGAATTTTTACTCGCCTCCGCTATTGGATTATTGGTTGCCACTGGTATTTATCTGATTTTACGTGCCCGCACTTTCCCTGTCGTACTAGGCTTGGCCATGATAGGGTATGCAGTCAATTTATTTCTCTTCGCAATGGGGCGGATTCAATTAAATTCACCTGCGATTTTAACCAATGCCACACAAGTCACTGATCCTTTACCTCAAGCACTTGTATTAACGGCAATTGTAATCGGTTTTGCCACAACTGCTTTTATCGTGCAACTAGCATTGAGAAGTCGTTATGAATCGGGTACTGATCATGTTGACTCTAAAGAAGAAATAATTAATACAGACCCAAGAGAGGATGAGCCTTAATGATGAATTTTTATGATTTATGGCTCACTCACTCGCCAATTTTAAGTATTTTAATTCCGACATTTACTGCATTTATTTTAGTGCTATTGGGTAATCCAGGTTCAGGATCTTTAGCGCATGACTGGCGTCAACCTTGGCGTCGTGGAATCAGTTTAACATCAGTTTTCCTTGGTTTAGCGACTGCAATCATTTACTTAATTCAGGCGAACTCTGGTCAAATCTTTGTATATAGTTTAAGCGAGTGGTCAGCTCCTTTTGGCATTGTACTTGTACTAGATCGTTTGGCAGCTTTTATGCTCGTGCTCACCTATGCCCTTGCGACACCCATTATTTGGTTTGCAAGTAAAGAATGGGACGAACGTGGACGCTATTTCCATGCGATGAGCCATTTTTTACTCATGGGATTATGTGGTGCATTTCTAACAGGCGACTTATTCAACCTGTTTGTTTTCTTTGAAGTGCTGTTGATGGCTTCATATGTATTGCTTCTACATGGTCAAGGCAAAGCACGTTTCCAGCTTGGTATTCACTATGTAACGATCAACCTATTAGCCTCTGCATTCTTTTTGATTGGCTTAGGGATGATTTATGGTAATACTGGTAGCCTGAATATGGCTGATGTGGGTCGAATTGTACGTACACTTGAAGGTGATCAGTACAATATGGCAGTTGCAGGTGGATTAATGCTGTTTGTAGTCTTTGGTATCAAGGCTGCAATCCTCCCTGTCGGGCTATGGCTACCTAAAACTTATGCCGTCGCCACGACCCCTGTAGCCGCATTATTCACCATCATGACCAAAGTGGGTATCTATGCCATTTTACGTGTGAATGGAACCGTATTCACCGATGAGCTTTCGCGAGAAATTCTCAGCACTTGGCTGCTTCCAATTGGTTTAATTACGACTATTTATGGTGTAATTGGTGCGATTGGTGCAGAGCGAATGCGTCGTTTTGTTGGTTTCATGATCCTATCGTCTATAGGAACGATTGCAATCGCCCTTTCTCTGATGACTGCAGATGCTTGGGCTGCAGCGCTATATTACCTCGTGCATAGTACGATTATTGCCGCTGCATTCTACTTGCTATGCGGTTGGATTACTTCGCAGCGTGGTGCATTCAAAGATCATCTAAAAATCGCACCAATCATGAAACAGCAGACGCTAGTTTCGATTTGCTTCTTCATTATTGCACTCATGATGGCAGGGCTTCCACCCTTCAGTGGATTCTTTGGAAAAGTATTTATCCTTCAAGCGGCCTCTGTATCTAGCTATCAATTGCTCATTATTATTGTCATTCTGATTGTGAGCTTGCTTAGTATCATAGCTTTCACTCGTTTAGGATTCGTTATTTTATGGCGTTCAACTGTACCAGAAAATGACCCTAATCAAGAGTCTTATCATGAATATCAAAAGTTACCAAGCAAGGCACCTCCACGTAATGACACCACAATTTTTGTCTTTATTATAAGTTTAATCGCTTATGTGATATTTGCTCATCCAGTCACACAGTATATTCAACAAACTGCAAATCAGTTAAATGATTCAGAACAATATATTACTGCTGTTTTAAAAATGGATGAACGTGGTGAAGTAATTAGTGTACAACCATTTGATCCCAATTATCTTCCAGAAACAAAATACGGCGGAGAGTTTGCAGACCCAAATGCACATTATATTCCACATGTTATAAGTGAAAAATCACTTGAGGGCGACCACATCTCAGAGTTCAAGCGCCGTCAAATCAAAGAACAAGAATTGAACCAGCGACAACCTGAAGAAGCCCAATCTAAGCTTCAACCGATGGAGCAGTAAATGATACAAAAGAGCTCTCTATTTGATCGAATCATGCCACATCCTTTTGTTTCAGTTATCGTGGCTATCAGTTGGCTGATGTTGGCTAACAGCACAGCATTGTTTGATATATTGGTTGCTATTCTTATTGGTTTAGTCATTCCTAAGCTAGTACAACCTTTTATCGTTCGTACACCCAATATTCATTGGGATTTAGCAGTTAAACTGGTTTTTGTTGTGTTATGGGACATTATCATCAGTAATATTCGTGTTGCTAAACAAGTCCTAGGACCTACTGATCGTCTACACCCTAAGTGGTATCGGGTACCTCTAGATACGGATCATGACCAAGTAAACAGTTTACTGGCAATGATCATTACGACTACTCCTGGTACAGTCAGTGCTGGAATCGACCAAGAACGTGGAGATATTCTTGTTCACTCGATTAATACAGACAATCCAGAGGCTGATATTTTAGAAATCAAACAGCGCTACGAAGCGCCTCTCATCGCAATTTTCCATGTAAAACAGCAAGGAGATTCTCAATGATCATTCTTCCTTATGTATTGGGAATTAGCTTAATTGGAATTACGATTTCAATGTTGCTCTGTCTAATCCGTCTTGTAATCGGTCCTTCAATGGTTGATCGACTACTTGCATTAGATACTTTATTTCTGAATGCTACGTGTTTAGTTGTGGTTCTAGGAATTTATTGGGCTAGCACCTCTTTATTTGAAGGTGCACTATTGGTAGCCATGCTCGGTTTCGTATCGACAGCAGCATTAGCTCGCTATTTTACGACAGGCCATGTGGTGGACTAGGAGAAAACTATGAATATTCAGCTGATTATGGAAATCTTAGTTTCCTTCTTCCTGATCAATGGTGCCTTTTTTACACTTGTAGGTGGAATTGGAATGGTGAAATTGCCTGACCTATTCATGCGTCTGCATGCCCCTACAAAGTCGAGCACATTAGGCTTAGGTAGTTTTTTAATAGCAGCTATGATTTATTCAGCCTTTCATAGTCGCTTAGGGTTTGCTGAACTACTGATTACATTACTTGCCTTTATTACGGCGCCTGTATCGGCAAATTTAATTGCACAAGCTGCATTACATTTACGTTTACGCTCTACATCAGGTGATGTTCCCGAAGCACTAGACCGCCCTCTCCCTTGGCAGCGCCAAAGAAGAATGCGTCAGTTTAATCAAGACTCATCTAAGTAATAAAAAACCTAGCTTTCGCTAGGTTTTTTTGTTAGCTATATAGTACAGGTTGGGGATGCTCTTGGAAGCCTTCCACTTGATATTCTTCAGCTAATTTTGCCTTCCAATGATTCACGATATCCGTATAGTCAATTTCAGAAGGATGAAAATCTTCTTTGTAATATGATAAATATTCTGGAATTAGCTCGATCATCATTTTAGAAATTAAGTAAATACCATATAAGTTTCCACTGACCTTCGGTAAGCTTTTTCGACGATCTTGCCAAAATAATCGAGTTGCTGAATAAAATGTAAGACTCGCAAAACCTGTGGTTACGCTACGCATAATATTGCGGCGCACTTTGGTATCTTTATATACCGCTTGGTAGACATCAAATGCAACTGCTCGATGCTCGATTTCCTCAATTGCATGCCACACCCAAAGCTTAGTTGCATCTTCATCTAAGGTCGACAGCACTTCAGGATGACGAAGAATATAACCACCCAATAACGCTGTAAAATGCTCAAAAGCACAGGTAATTGCTAACTGCAATTTTGGATGGGTAGTACGAATAAATTCATCGCGTCGCGCTAACCATGCTTGAAAGTTATCAAGTTGATAATCATCACGGCGCCAAGCGTCATTAAATTCCGCATGTGCTTTTGAATGCATCGCCTCTTGACCAATAAAGGCTGCAATCTGCGCTTGTAATTTTTCATCTTTCACTTTATCTCGTACATTACGAACACTATGAACAAAAAATTGTTCACCAATTGGAAAGGTAGAAGAAAGTGCTGTCAACAAATGTGACATGACTGGAGAATTCGCGAAAAAATGGCGTCGAATGGCTTTAGGATTATAATTTAAACGTCGTACGGTAATCCCAATCGCTTTTGGACGATTTAAATAAGATTTATCTTTGGCGATTTGTGTAGTTGTCATTTTAGAGCCTATATGGATATAGCATTTCTTACTCATACTGTCAGAATAAATCAGATTTAATATTGCAAAAATAACCACACAGACAAATAAATTATATTTTTTGCCAATAGAGTCGCAAATTCAATTACAACTCCATTCTCTTTTTTAATTTAATTACATGATTCTTAAGATAGTTCTTAAATTGGATACTTTCGAATATTCAACAAGTGATTGTCAAACAAGTCATGCATATAAATGAAAAATCCTACCGAAGTAGGATTTTTTGTAAGACGTGTTCTCGTTTAAACATCAAGATAATCTAAAATACCTTCAGCAGCTTGACGTCCTTCCCAAATCGCAGTTACGACCAAGTCAGAACCACGCACCATATCTCCACCGGCAAAGATTTTCGGATTAGAAGTTTGGAACTTGTATTGTTGCTGCTCAGGAGCAACGACACGACCTGAACCATCTAAATTAATACTTACATCATTAAACCATTCTGCAGGGCTTGTACGGAAACCAAAGGCCAACAGCACTGCATCAGCAGGTAAGATTTCCTCTGAACCTGGGATCGGTTCAGGACTGCGACGACCACGACTATCAGGCTCACTGAGTTGAGTCGTCACAAATTTAACACCTGTGACCTTTCCATTCTCACCCACGATTTCGATCGGCTGACGATTGAACTGAAATTCAACACCTTCTTCTCGCGCATTTTTAACTTCACGGCGTGAACCTGGCATGTTTTCTTCATCGCGGCGGTATGCACAAGTGACAGATGCTGCACCTTGGCGGATTGAAGTACGGTTACAGTCCATAGCAGTATCACCGCCACCGAGTACAATAACTTTCTTACCTTCCACACTGATAAATTCTGAAGGATCTTTCTCCCAACCTTGGCAACGATTCACATTGGCAATTAAGAAATCAAGCGCATCATAAACACCTTCCAAATCTTCACCTGCGAAACCACCTTTCATGTATGTGTATGTTCCCATACCCATGAAGACAGCGTCATAATCAGCAAGCAATTGATCAATAGTGATGTCTGTGCCAATTTCTGTATTTAAACGGAATTCAATCCCCATGCCTGTAAAGATTTCACGACGACGTTTCATCACGTCCTTTTCCATCTTAAATTCAGGAATACCAAAGGTCAGCAAACCACCAATTTCTGGGCGCTTATCAAATACGACAGGTTTAACACCATTGCGCACCAAAATGTCCGCACAACCTAGACCTGCAGGGCCTGCACCAATAATCGCGACTTTTTTATCTGTCCATTTGACATGAGACATGTCAGGACGCCAGCCCAATGCAAATGCCGTATCATTAATATACTTTTCAGCATTTCCAATGGTCACCGCACCAAACCCATCATTTAGTGTACATGCACCTTCACACAAACGGTCTTGAGGACAAACTCGACCACACACCTCCGGTAGTGTATTGGTTTGGTGGCAAAGCTCTGCTGCTTGAAAAATACGACCTTCAGCAATCAGTTTTAACCAGTTTGGAATATAGTTATGTACTGGACATTTCCATTCACAGTAAGGGTTACCACAACCTAAACAGCGATGTGTTTGGTTTTTCGCAACTTCAGCTGTAAAGGGTTTATAAATTTCCACAAACTCAGCTTTGCGGACGTTGAGATCTTTTTTCTCTGGATCTTGGCGTGCGACATCCAGGAATTGAAAGTCATTATTAAGGCGTTCTGCCATGTCTCTCTCCGTGGGTAGATGCAGTCTATTGTTAGTTCAGCTGCATCTGCCTATATATCTGCAGTAGTGGAATTATTGAGGATCAGCTTGAGTTGTTTTTAATAAAGTCTGCAAGTTTGCAGCTTTTGGTTTCACCAACCAGAATTTACGGCTGTAGAAATCAAACTCGTTACGGATCTTGTACGCCCAAGCACTACCAGTTTCCTTAATATGCTCATCTAAAATGCGGCTTAAGAACTCTTTATGTTCTTCCATTGATTCGGTCGAAATACGATTAAGCTCGATCAACTCGTGGTTATAATGATCAACAAAGTCATTATCTAAATCAAGTACATAAGCAAAACCACCTGTCATACCTGCACCGAAGTTATGACCAACTTTACCCAGTACCGTCACAATACCACCTGTCATGTATTCACAACAGTGATCTCCAGCACCCTCAATCACCGCGAACGCACCTGAGTTACGAACAGCAAAACGTTCACCAGCTGTACCTGCAGCAAATAATTTACCGCCTGTTGCACCATATAAACATGTGTTACCAATGATCGCTGTTTCTTGTGTTTGGAATGGAGAACCCTTCGGTGGGAAAATTGAGATACGACCACCCGCCATACCTTTACCCACATAGTCATTCGCATCACCCTCAAGCTTGATATGCAGACCACCCGCATTCCATACACCAAGTGATTGTCCAGCAGTACCTGTCAAATTCACTTTAACAGGGTGTGCTTCCATACTTAAGTTACCATAGCGACGAGCGATCTCACCTGAAACACGTGCCCCAATAGAACGGTCACAGTTACCAATGCTAAAACTGTATTCACCACCTGTACCAGCTTCAATCGCAGGCAATATTTCTGCGATCATAGACTCAGCCAAAACACCTTTATCAAATGGTGCATTTCCTTCGACTTCGCAATATTGAGCTTTGCCTTCAGCAGCTGGATGTGATTCAAGTAAAGCACTTAAATCTAGGTGAGCATGCTTATCTGTTTCACCAGGTAGCATTTCTAGTAAATCGGTACGACCAATCAAGTCTTTCAAACTTGATACACCTAATGCAGCCAACCACTCACGTGTTTCTTCAGCAATAAAGGTGAAGAAGTTAATGAGCATTTGTGGTTCACCGATATAGTGCTCTTGACGCAAATGATCTTGCTGAGTCGCTACACCAGTCGCACAGTTATTTAAGTGGCAGATACGGAGGTATTTACAACCCAACGCAATCATTGGTGTAGAACCAAAACCGAAGCTTTCCGCACCTAAAATAGCTGCTTTCACGACATCTAGACCCGTTTTTAAACCACCATCCGTTTGAACGCGAACTTTACCACGCAAATCATTTACACGAAGGGCTTGATGCGCTTCAGAAAGACCAAGCTCCCATGGCGAACCCGCATGATGAATCGAAGACAATGGCGATGCTGCTGTACCACCGTCATAACCAGAGATGGTAATAAAGTCAGCATAGGCTTTTGCAACACCCGCAGCAATCGTACCCACACCTGGCTCGGATACCAGTTTTACAGAGACCATCGCTTGAGGGTTAACTTGTTTTAAATCAAAAATTAACTGCGATAAATCTTCGATTGAATAAATATCGTGGTGCGGTGGTGGAGAAATTAATGTCACACCCGGTACAGAGTAGCGTAAACGTGCAATTAAGCCATTCACTTTACCACCTGGCAACTGACCACCTTCACCCGGTTTTGCACCTTGTGCCACTTTAATTTGCAGTACTTCTGCAGAAGTTAAGTAAGCAGGCGTTACACCAAAACGACCTGATGCGATTTGTTTGATTTTTGAGTTCCGGATTGTGCCGTAACGCGCTGGATCTTCACCACCCTCACCTGAGTTCGAACGACCACCAATTGTATTCATTGCAATGGCAATCGCTTCATGTGCTTCTGGTGATAATGCCCCTAAAGACATCCCTGCAGAGTCAAAACGCGGAAGAATCGCTTCTACAGATTCAACTTGATCCAGTGGAATTGAATTTTCTGTTTTGAGTTTAAATAAATCACGAATGGTTGCCACTGGACGATTATTTACAAGCTCAGCATATTCTTTGAAATCTTCATATTTCCCAGAACGTACAGATTTATGTAGAGCATTAATTACATCAGGATTAAAAGCGTGATATTCCTTATCAAATACAAATTTCAGCAAACCACCTTGCTCAATTGGCTTACGTGATTTCCAAGCGGTTTCTGCTAATTTTTTCAAATCATTTTCAAGATCAACAAAAGTAGCACCTTTAATACGGCTTGGAACACCTGTGAAGCATTTATTAACAACTTCTTCAGATAAACCGACAGCTTCAAATAACTGCCCACCACGATATGAAGCAACAGTCGAAATACCCATTTTTGAAAGGACTTTCAGCAATCCTTTTTCAATCCCTTTACGGAAATTCGCTTGTGCATGAATCGGATCACCTAACAACTCACCTTTCGCAATTAAATCATTAATGACGTCATATGCAAGATATGGGTAAATTGCTGTTGCGCCAAAGCCAAGCATTACGGCAAACTGGTGTGGATCACGCGCTAAAGCTGTTTCAACAATAATGTTTGCATCTGTACGTAAACCTGCATGGATGAGGTAATGGTGGATAGCACCCGTTACCATCGCTGCATTGGCTGGTAAGAACCCTTCACGGATTTTCTTATCGGAAATCACCAATAGGGTTTTGCCATCACGAATTGCTTGCGCTGCTTCTTCACAAATACGTGTAATCGCGGCTTCTAGACCTTCAGTCTCTGCATAGTTTAGATCAATATCTGTAATCTCATAGCCCTTACGACCTAAAGTGCGAATTTGATGCATTTTAGAGTTTGACAGTACAGGACTTGAAATAATTAATCGATCCGCATGCTCTGGACCTTGTTCAAATACATTTTGTTCACGACCCAAACATGTTTCTAAAGACATTACGATCGATTCACGTAATGGATCGATTGGTGGGTTAGTTACTTGAGCAAACTGTTGACGGAAGTAATCTGTTACATGGCGTACTTGACGAGACAATACTGCCATCGGCGTATCATCGCCCATCGAACCTACTGCTTCTTGACCACTTTCAGCGATTGGACGTAATAACTGATCTCGCTCTTCAAATGTCACCATAAACATTTTTTGCGCTGCTTTTAAAGCATCGCCTTTTAAGCCTTGATCACATAGATATTCTTCTAACTCAGGGCTGCCTTGGATACGCACTGAATTTTCACGCAACCATTGACGATAAGGACGCATTTTTTTCAGATGATTACTGACGTCTTTAGTATCCAGCAATTTACCAGTGAAAGTGTCAATGACTAAGATCTGACCTGGTCCAACACGACCTTTAGAGACCACATCTTCTGGTTCATAACCCCAGACACCAATTTCTGATGCAAGTGTGATGTAACCATTTTTAGTAATTACCCAACGTGCAGGACGTAAGCCATTACGGTCAAGCATACAAATCGCATGACGACCATCTTGAATCACAAGACCTGCTGGCCCGTCCCATGCTTCCATATGTTTAGAGTTGAACTCATAGAATGCACGTAAATCAGCATCTAAAGTTTCAACGTTTTGCCATGCTGGTGGAACGAGCATGCGTAGTGCACGGAATAAATCCATACCTCCACCAACCAAGATCTCGAGCATGTTGTCTAAACTTGAAGAGTCAGAGCCAGTACGGTTTACGATTGGGTTGAGCTCAGTTAAACCAGGTAAGAGCGGGTTTTCAAACTTTGGTGTACGTGCCATCGCCCAGTTACGGTTTGCTGTAATGGTATTAATTTCACCATTGTGCGCTAAGTAACGGAAAGGTTGTGCCAATGGCCAACGTGGCAATGTATTGGTTGAGAAACGCTGATGGAACACTACAATGTGTGATTCCAAACGTGGATCAGCCAAATCTGTATAAAAATCTGCAATCGCTTCAGGCATCATTAAGCCTTTATAAGAGATCACAGTTGAACAAAGTGTTGTAACGTAGAATGAACTATCTTGACTTAATTTTTGTTCAGCACGACGTCGAGCCAAGAATAACTTACGGTTAAACTCAACTTCTTCAACACCCATTGGACAGTTAACAATTACTTGTTCAAATGCTGGCAAAGACTGCATCGCAATTGAGCCTAATGCTTCATTATTGGTTGGCACTAAGCGCCATGCAATTACACGCAAACCTTCTGATTCAATTTCTTTAGTCAGCACTTGTTTTGCATGTGCAGCAATTGCAGGATCTAGGCTAAGAAAAACTGTACCTACTGCAAAAATTTCACTGAGTGTAATATCACTTAAACGTTTTGCTTCTTCACGGAAGAATTGCTTAGGCATAGCCAACAGTAGACCACATCCATCACCCGTCTTACCATCTGCAGCAATACCACCGCGGTGCGTCATACAACTTAAACTATGAATCGCGGTCTTGACCAAGTCATGACTCGCATCACCTTGCATATGGGCGATTAATCCGAAACCACAGTTATCTTTAAACTCATCCGGTTGGTATAGACCTTTAGCGGGAGCTACAGTATTAGGCGATGGCATGTGCATAGCGTACCCTTCATCAACATGGCCCTCATTGGGCAAAACTTATCTATTCTTCAAATACGATTTCTTTATAAAACAAAGACATGATTCTGTATGTCTTTCGTTATTGAACGTCTTTTCTGATTTAATTTCACAAATGTACGAGACGATTTGCACCCATTTAAAGCAGATCAATTTGACTAAATCGCACACTAAATTAAGGTCTTCGCTCCAAAATAGGGACAATTTACTTAATCAGTGCACCAATAAAAGCAAAATCTATGCCAATATTTATTTATTCCGTGCAAGCGTTTTATTTCAATTATTTTGTCATTATTAACCGAAAAGGCACCAAATTAGAACCACTTTATCGCACCAATGATGTGCAAATTTATTATGCTTTCGTTTAATTTTGCGCCATTTTATAACATTTTAATTAAATGGATCACTAATTTGAGCCTCTTGATTCCGCTTATCCGTATTATTCTTTGAATTATCGCTCGAAATAGGGTCAACATTCGATTGCGAACGTCTCACATCAACCACATTTCCTGACTGATCTTTTCTTGTAATAGTCACATTGGTTGTTGCCTTAGCAGGATCAACCACAGGGGTTGGCTTAGGACGAACCAGCAATGACTCATCAATCAATGGTACCGCTGCAGGTCGTAATTTAATTTCGTATAATTTTGCAGTTGTTAGTTCTTCAGAACCCATGTCATTGACTTGACCCACAAACTGATTAAAGCCAGCAACTTTAGGCGCTACAGAAGGTGGTAACTTTAAATCCAATCCATTTAAAGTTGTCTTGGCAGCACCTTCCCCCATAAACAGCCCATAACCCAAAATGTACTGTTCAACTTGATCCTCACCACTCAAACGAAAATAAATGTATGGTTTACGATCAGTTTGCTTATTAAGAAAACTTTTAATTACATCTTCATTGGTAACGCGAAATAGTTCGATAAAATAATTATTTTTATTGTCTTGAATAAACTTTGTGCCTCTAAATTCAGGCAAATGGTTTCCTGAAGCCACTTTACGCGCAGTTAATTCCAAAGGTCGCACTTGATCAGTCAGCCCGCCCAAATAATTTGTTGCTGCCACCTTTTCAGGTTGAATCTGGACTTGAGTTTCTTCAATTTGCTTAGACTGAGTAACCAACTCTTTACTATCAGTCAAAATCCAGAATACAAAAGATGCGACTAAAAACAGTATGCCACCGATCAACCAAATATATTGTTGCGCTGTGCGTGGGGATGAGTGGCGTACCGTCATGAGAAAACCTAAGATTATGCTTGATTACGTAAAATCGCTTGTTTCATTAATTCCACATCAAACTCTTTGGTAATTACTGCTTGCCCTAGCGACTTCAAGAGCACTAAACGTAATTGACCATTCAGGACTTTTTTGTCATGAGACATATATGCCAAAAATTCATCAAGTGGAATTTGAGGACATTTTATCGGTAATTTCGCACGTTGAATGATAATTTTTGTACGTTCAAGGTCAGCTTCTGTGATCCACCCCATTAAATAAGATAAATCTGCCGCCATCACCATTCCCGTCGCCACAGCCTCACCATGTAACCACTCACCATATCCCAGATAAGATTCAATCGCATGTCCAAAGGTATGACCTAAATTCAGTAATGCACGCTCACCCTGTTCTTTCTCGTCATTGGCCACAATTCGCGCTTTATGTGCACAAGAGCGGTACACTGCTTCAGCAAGTAATTCTGGATGTTGTGCAACCAGACCATCCATGTTTTCCTCAAGCCATGCAAGAAAATCAACATCTCCTAATAGGGCATACTTAATGACTTCAGCCAAACCTGCTGATAACTCACGCTCAGGCAATGTTTTAAGTTGCGCCATATCCGCAAGTACGACCTGTGGCTGCTGGAATGCGCCAATCATGTTTTTGCCTAATGAGTGGTTGATTCCAGTTTTACCGCCAACGCTCGAATCGACTTGCGATAGCAGCGTAGTCGGGACTTGAATAAAATACACTCCGCGTTGGAAACAAGCTGATGCAAATCCAGCCATGTCACCAATCACCCCTCCACCCAAGGCAAGCACTGTACAATCTCGGTTAAATCCTGCCTCAAGCAAGGCATCAAAAATTAAATTCAAATGTTCAATATTTTTATAACATTCACCATCAGGTAGAACACATGTCTCAACTTTTTTACCTAAACCTTCCACAGCTGATACATAGTGATTTAAATACAACGGTTTAACCGTTTCATTGGTGACAATCATGACCTGTTGCCCATGAATATAGGGTTCAAGTAATTGTTGCGGATCTAAATCACTACCAATGAAAATAGGATAACGGCGTTCACCGAGTTCAACGAATAAGGTTTGCATGATGTTATAAGCCAATAAAACAAATTTAAAATTCTTTTGCGACAATCACATTAAGAATACGTTGTGCCAAATCACGCGCAGCACCTTGATTCGTTTCAATAATATGATGTGCAACTTCACGATACAGCGGATCACGAATATTCAATAATTCACGTAATTTCTGTTCAGGATTTTCGACTTGTAATAAAGGTCGATTTTTATCACGGTAGGTTCTTTGAAGTTGTATTTCTACGGGAGTATAAAGATAAATCACAATACCTCGATCTTTTAGATAAGATCGATTAATCGACTGAGTAACTGCACCGCCACCCGTCGCAACAACTAAATTTTGTTTTGATGTTAAATCATCAATTACCAGTGATTCACGATGTCTGAATCCCTGTTCACCCTCTTTCTCAAAAATCCATGGGATGGTCGCCCCAGTTTTTCTTTCTATCTCATGATCACTATCAAGAAACTCTCGATGAAGTAAATCTGCAAGATGTCGACCAACGGTTGTTTTACCAGCTCCCATGGGCCCTACCAAATAAATATTCGGTAGGGTTTCAAACTCTTTGCTTGGCAAGGAGTCACCTATTGAATTGCTTTCATTGAAACTATATTAATTGTTTCTAGTTTGCCTGTCATTAACAATTCTTGGTGTCACAAAGATTAATAACTCACGCTTATTCTCTGTTTTACTGTCTTTACGGAATAGACGACCAACAGCAGGAATATCACCAAAGAAAGGCACCTTGGTTTGGTTAAAAATCGTTTCTTGCTCGAAAATACCACCTAGCACCACAGTTTCACCGTTGTTCACAAGCACATTGGTATCAATTTGATTTTTGTTCAAAATGATTTCCCCATTCTGTGCATAACCTGCTGGTGAATCACTGGTAATGTTCAATTTCATTTGAATTTTACCATCAGGCGTAATACTTGGTGTTACCTCTAAGCTTAACAACGCTTCTTTAAAGGAAGTCGTCGCCGTTGCAGCACCACCTGCAGTTTCAGTGGTTTGGTAAGGGATTTCCTGACCTGAAGCAACTTTCGCTTGTTGCTTATCAGCAGTGAGAACTTTTGGGGTAGAAATAACTTCACCGTAGCCATCAGCTTGTAGTGCCGACAACTCAAGGTCCAGCATAAAATCAGACATATTGATTAAACCAAATGCAATTTTACCTGCAGCCCCAGCCACACCTAAATCCACATTTAAGTTATCAGGACGTTGAATATTATAACGACCATCCTCACTTGGTGATTTTAAATCCCACAGCGTTTGATCACTACCACCAACCAAAAGATCATTATTGGTTGCAACACCTTTCGATACTACACCCCATTTCACACCCATTTCTTTTGTGAAATCTGTTGTCGCGCGTACAATACGAGCTTCGATCATGACTTGTTTTACAGAAACATCCAGTAAATCAATCATCTTGCGAATTTGATCAATTTTTTGAACTGTATCGTTAATAATCAATGTATTGGTACGTGGATCAATTGAAACTGTACCACGTGGACTTAATAATGACCCGACACTGTCCCCCAATGGGTCAGTTGTTGAGTTTGTATTATTACCATTAGATGAACGACTGTTACGACCTTCAGTAATCAACTTTTCAATATCTTCAACTTTGGCATAGCTCAATTGAATATATTCGGTTTGTAATGGTGCTAATTTCACACTTTGTGCAATGGCTTTCGCCTCTTCTTCTTCGGCTTTAATCAATTCTGGAACAGGTGCAATCCAAATCACGTTTCCGTTGCGACGCTTATCCAAGTTCTTGGTTTTCATTACAATATCAAGCGCTTGATCCCAAGGCACATCTTTTAAGCGTAATGTAATATTCCCTTGAACTGAATCCGAAGTCACCATATTAATGCCGGTAAAATCAGCCAACAATTGTAATACGCGGCGCACTTCAATGTCTTGGAAGTCGAGAGAAATCTTATTACCTGTATATTTCGGTGTACGATTTTGGCTGCTTAAGCCTTTTTTCTCTTCTGGGCGTTTTAGACTGATCGTTAACTTACCATCTGTTTGATAAGCCATATATTCAAAGCTACCACTCGACTGAATGGAAATTACACCATTCGACTTATCATTATAAGCGTCTACTGTAGAGACTGGCGTGGCAAAATCATTAACGTTTAAACGGCGCACCAAATGCGATGGAATTTTGTTACCGAGGAAACGCACCACAACTTTGCTACCTTGCTGTTGTACATCTACTGGTGTATCTGCTGTTTTTAAATTCAGTACAACTTGTCCCTCACCTGCACTACCGCGCTCAAAACCAATATCTTGCAGTCCTTGTTGTACTGCTTGATAAGCGACAGGTGCTGGCGGTGTATACGCAACAGGCTGCTGATAAACAGGAGCTACTGGAGGTGGTACAGGTGCTGTAACTTGCTGACGAACCACTGGTGCAGGTGGAGCGGCAGGTCTTAAAACCGTAGGCGTTGGTGCAGTTGGTTTCAATACCTGCTGTGCTGCAACAGGAATCACAGGTGTTGGCGTTACTGGTGTCTCTGCCACAGCTGTAGCCGCAACAGGTGTAACGTTATTCGTCAGATTAGGACGTATGACTGGCTTTAAAACACCTGGTTTAGTCGCTGGTTCTACTGCTTTGGCTTGTGTAACCACTGGCACCGCTGGTGTTGCCACTTTCACAGAGTTCGGGTTATTTATTTTTAAAATAAAGGTATTGCCTTCAACACGTGTCGTGTAGCTACCTTTCTGCGTTAAATTGACAGTTAACCGTGAACGCTGATCATTAGAAATGACTTCAACTGAGTTTGCTTCAGTGGTCGACACAGGTATTTTAGTATTCGCCAGTGTTTGACCTGCCTGCATAAAATCCAAAACCAGTCGAGATGGATTTTCCAATTGATATGACTGTGGCTGTGGAGGTAATCCGTTAAACATGACACGGATTTCTGTTCCTTGACCTGGCACCTGCAAAGGCACAATATTGGTCATCGTAGTTTTAGCCGCCGCTGCCTGCATAACAGCTATAGAAACAGTGGTCATAGCGAATTGACGAAGAAAACGGTTCATATACTGTCGATCCCCACCCCAGAAATTTTGCATACTCTTTTTCATTGTTATTCCTTAACTCGTCTTAACCAACAGGCCCAAGCAACACTAAGCTTCTTGGTCTTTCGATATAACCATCTCGACCATCTGAAACAATTTCAATCAGATCGATTTGAGTCGGCGTTATCTTCACGATGCGCCCTTGGTTCATCCCCATGTAATTACCACGTTGCACACGCTCAATCTCACCATCAGGGGTTTGAATCAAAGCGAGAATCTGGCCATTGTTACGTTTTAAACTTCCTTTGAAGTTTAACGTTTCCAATGCATAGCTTTCTAAAGGCTGTGGTTGACGATTAAAATTAGGATAAACACGTTTACCCGACATGATTCTTAGCTCTGTTGCCAATGAGTTTGGCAAGAATGGACTTCGAAGTTGATGTGCCGAGTAAAGAAAATTTGGAACTGGATTAAATACAGGTGCCGGTTCTATGGGTAAAGGCGGCTGGCTACGAATATTCGCCATTTCTTGATTGACCGCATCAATACGCGAATCACATCCCACCAAAGTCGTTGCAATAATTAATCCGCACAAAAGCTTAAATGATTTCATTATTGTCCTCCTGGTGGCATATCAGCTGGTGGAACAACCGCTGAACCTACCGTATCTTCAGTCGATGCAACATAACGATATGTTTTGGCTTTTAATGAATAATTGATCAGTGGAATATCAGATTTTTTATCTGTACTTGGCGTCGCTGTAATCACAAAATCATGTAAGGTCACGATACGCGGTAAAGACGCAATTCCACTCACAAAACGCCCAAATGAATGATAATCACCTGTCGTTTCTATCGAAATTGGCTGCTCAATGAAGAATTCTTGAGCCACTTCATTTTCGAGACGGATATTTTTAAATTTGAGTCCTGAATTCACACCTGTTAAGTTGATGTCCTCAACTAAACTTGGAATTTCTGTTTCTTTTGGCAATTGTTGTAATTGCTCATTGAAATTCATTTCCATTTGTTGCAACTGTGCTTGGTATTGTTGCAAATTACGGAGCTTAGAATCCTTTTCTTTAAACTCTGTCAGTAAATTTGCCTCTTGTGCTTTAGCAAGATCAATGGATTCAAGTTTTGGTTTAATCACCAAAAAGTAACCAATAGCACAAACAAATAGGAAAATAAAAATCCAACAGGTAATTTTTACAGACAGTGGCCAACTACCGTAGTTATTGGAGTCCAAAGTATTAAATTGCTGAAAGAACTTTTCAACAGTCATGGACTTCTTTTTAGGTGCAGTGGCATCTGAATCAAAATCATTTAAATCATTACGACTCATGGTGCGCCTCCCACATTATTCGCGTCCATCTCTGATGTCGGTTGAGCAATTGCACCCAAGTCGACAGTTACGATAAATGTACCGTAAGACTCTTCAACTCGAGGGATTACCGAACTAGGTGCTTTTTCCTTCACTTCTGGCGCAGCCAAGAATGAATTCATAAATGCATTTCGGTACCACTGGGAAGCTTCTAAACCACGTAATAACTCTGCTACCGCATTCGGACTTTCAGCTTTACCTTCGATGGTAAATTTATTACCAGTACGGGTAAATTTCGTCAGATACACCGTTTCAGGAACAACACGTACCAATTCATCTACTAAACGCACAGTAACAGGTCGTTGACCTTCAAGACCTTGAATCAGTTTCATCCGCTCAATCACTGCATTTCGACGTTCTTGCAATCCTTCCAAGGATTTTAATTGAACGTCTAAACTTTGATTGGTGCTTACAATAAGTTGGTTTGCTTGTTCTTGGTCTTGCAATTTATGATTCAAGAAGAACCAAGCTGCTAAAACCGATAAAATCGCAAGTAATACCACTGCGATACAGATATAAACAAATTGCTTTTTTCGCTGTTCTCTTAGCTCTTCGCGCCAAGGGAGTAAATTAATTTTAGCCATTAATCAAAACTCCTCAATGCCAAGCCACACGCCACCAATAATGATGGTGCATCATTTTCTATTTTTTTCAGGTCGATTTGAGGAGAAAAGCCCATTTGTAAAAATGGATTAGCAATAGTGACGCGATATCCCAATTTTTGTTGCATCATTTTTGCAAGACCTGGGATATTGGCATTACCACCCGCCAATAAAATATGATCAATCTCGTTAAATTGAGAAGAAGAGAAAAAGAACTGTAATGAACGCGCTGCTTGTTGAATCACTGCATCAAGGAATGGCATTAAAACTTCTGTTTCAAAGTCATCTGGTAAGGTGTTGTCTTTTTTAGCACGCCCAGCTTCATCATAAGATAAGCCATAACGATTTTGCACATCTTGAGTCAATTGCTTACCGCCAAACACTTGTTCGCGCGTGTAAATAATTTTGCCATTTTGCATAACTGATAAAGTCGTCATGGTATGACCAATATCAAGAACACCAACAAGATTTGCACCAATCGGCAATGTATCTGCAAAGACTTCAAAACTACGTTCCAGTGCATAGCTTTCAACATCGGCAACTTTTGGGGTAAGGCCGACCAAATCCAATACTTCAATACGAGAGTCCACGTTTTCAGTACGTGTCGCAACGAGTAGAACGTTCACTCTGTTTGGATTGTTTAATCGCTCAGGAAGCACTTCAAAGTCTAAACTGACTTCGTCAAGTGGGAATGGGATATATTGCTCAGCATCCATACGAATCTGAACTTCACGCTCATCATCGCTCATGTCGGCATCCATCTCGATGACCTTGTGAATCACCATAGATGTAGGTACCGCAAAAGCAGCATTCGTCGATTGCGGATTTGCAATATTAATCGCGCGCTCTAAAGCATCAGCCACGTTATCCTGATTGAGGATGTTTTTTTCAACAACACTCCCATCAACCAATGGACTTAACCCGTAACTTTCAACCCAATAGCGACCGTTTTTAACTGATAGCTCTAATAGCTTAACAGAGGTCGAACTAACATCTACCCCCACTAACCCCTTATTTGGCTTACGATATAGTCTAAGCACAATGCAATTCCTATTATTTTTTTGTCCCCAACAACAGCACAATACAAACTAACTACACTTGGTCTAATTTTTTTGCGGATATAATAACTCAACTAACATTCTGTTAAATGAGAAGCTATACTGACCTTCTATTAGTTTGCCTTTAGCACCTATTAAAACTTACTTGTTATGAAAAAGCTATCTTGTTGTGGACAGATTCACCCTTTTTTTTTGCTGATTATCATTATCTTAGTCACAATTCCAATGGGCTTTTATGGAATGTATCTCTATATTGCACCATCTTTGCCAGAGATGACTGCTTTTAAGAAGGCTCCATTATTAAAACCGCTGCAAGTTTATACAGCAGATAACCAATTAATCGCAGAATATGGTGGCAAACTTTCTGTTCCAGTTGAATATGAGCAAATCCCACAAGATTTTATTCATGCTTTTTTAGCTGCAGAAGACTCTTCTTTTTTTGAGCATAGCGGTATTAGTTTTAAAAGTTTAGGACGTGCAGTCAGTGAATCGATCACGGGTTCTGACATTCAAACTGGTGGTTCTACAATTACCATGCAGGTGGCTAAAAACTATTATTTAACACCAGAACGAACTCTCAAGCGCAAACTCACCGAAATTTTCTTAGCACGTAAAATCGAACAAAAATTATCAAAAGAAGAAATTCTAACTCTCTACGTCAATAAAATTTTCCTCGGTAAAAATGCTTATGGCATCGCCGCAGCAGCAAAAATTTATTACAACAAGAATTTAGACGATCTTTCAATTGCCCAAATGGCAATGATTGCAGGATTACCTAAAGCACCCTCTAAGTATAATCCTGTGGCCAATCCTGAACGTGCGTTAGAACGTCGCAATTGGATTTTAGGTCGTATGCTACAGTTGGGTTATATCAGCCAAATTGAATATGAAGATGCTGTATCAGAGCCTATCGCTTTGGACATGCCTGATCGCGGTATTAACAATAAATTCCCTTATGTCGGTGAAATGGTTCGTTCGGAACTCGTCAAAAAATTCGGCGATCTCGCGATCGATTCAGGATATAAGGTTTACACCACTATTGATTACAATCGTCAAGCCTTTGCCGAAGAAGCAGTTCGTGTTGGTTTAGAAAGTTATGACCGTCGTCATGGATGGCGTGGCCCAGAAGCCCATGACAAACCCTTAAAAGACTTTGTACCATTTGCAAACACCTACCCTGCTGAAGTCACTAAAGTTTTAAGTAATTCTTTTGAAGCAACTTTACAAGATGGTTCATCAGTCACTGTTCCTTGGTCTGGCATGTCTTGGGCGAGACGCTATCGCAATGCCAATAGTGTGGGTGGTGCACCTAGCAATGCTTCACAAATTGTAAAAGTCAAAGATATTGTTCGTCTACGTCCAAATCAAAATCGTAGTATGTGGTCCTTGGTACAGGTGCCTCGTGTACAAGGTCAGTTAATTGCACTTAACCCAAATGATGGCTCAATTGTCGCGATCGTTGGTGGATATAATTTTTATCAATCGAAATTTAACCGTGCGCTGCAAGGTTGGCGTCAACCTGGCTCTATTATCAAACCATTTGTCTACTCGCTTGCACTTGAACGAGGTATGACGCCGCATACCATGGTTAGTGATAACCCCATTACCATTGGTAAATGGTCACCACGCAATTCTGATGGGCGCTATTTGGGGATGATTCCATTACGTCGCGCTTTATATTTGTCACGTAATACTGTCTCTGTTCGCCTTTTACAAACAGTTGGTCTAGAACGTACTCGCCAATTGTTTATGGATTTTGGTTTGCAGGATGATCAGATTCCACGTAACTACACGATTGCATTAGGAACACCTCAAGTACTCCCTGTGCAAATGGCAACAGGCTATGCCGCAATTGCCAATGGCGGTTTCCGCGTGCAACCTCACTTCATTAGCCGTATTGAGGATGCTTACGGCAAAGTGATTTATCAAGCCAATCCAGAATACGCATGTATTTCATGTATTAAATCTCAGAAGCAAGATACAACCTCTGCTGAAGCAACAACACCAGACGACGAAATTATTGAAGTTACCAATCAGTCTTTAGAGGATAAGCAACCCACTTTAACCGATGAAGAGCGTAGCCAATATCGTCAAGCACATCGAATTTTAAAATCCAGTTCAGCATTTGATATGGCGAATATTTTACGAGACGTAATTCAGCATGGTACTGGTCGCGCAGCATTAAAAATTGGTCGTGGTGATTTAGGAGGTAAAACAGGAACAACCAATGATGCAAAAGATGCTTGGTTCGCTGGCTTTAACGGCAATCTAGTCGCAGTTTCATGGGTAGGTTTCGACCAACCGACTACGCTAGGTCGTCGTGAATATGGGGGTATCGCTGCTCTTCCAATTTGGAGTGACTTTATGGAGAAGTCTCTTGCCAATACACCATATGCTTGGGTAAGTTTAGATAAAAATGCAAAAGCTCCTTTAAGTCGAGAACAACGTGGTCGTGTACAGACATTAAACCATGAGCAAAAAGATAAAACTCCACCTTTAGCTCGTCCGATTTACCGCCCAGCCCCAGTGGTAGCACCAACGAATGATCGCGATTTTGATGATCTACCAGATACCGATCAACCGTTAACTCCGACGTCGTCGATACCACCGGATATGAATTCAACACCACAAGTTAAACGAGATTCAATCGAAAATTTGATTAATCAAGTTCAATAACCAAATAAAGCCCTCTAAAAGAGGGCTTCTTTTAACTTTTCTTTTTTAAAATATAGATCTGAAACTCTGCACTCAATTCAAATTTTTCAACTTGCTCTAATTGCTCACGCCGTTCAGGCTTCGCCTTATAAGCATATGGCGTCATTGCGATAAGAGACTTTAAATCATTTTGGTTTAACACCAATGGTGCTTGGATTAAGCTTTCATCAATTAATTCAAAGTGCTCGCTCAACTGCGCTACAAATTTATGTGGCTCATGTGCTTTAACTTCTTCAAATAGTGCTTCTCGCATTTTATATAAATGTTGTGGACCTGGGGTAACAACCATTAAATACCCCGATGATTTTAATACACGTAATATTTCCGCCTCGGGAATAGGACTAAATAAACTGGTACATAAATCGATGGTCTCGCTTAAAACAGGCAACACAGCCCCCGTACCCACAACCCAAGTGACATTTTGATTTAATTTTGCTGCTACCTGAACTGCAGTTTTAGCAATATCTACCCCTACAACTTGTATCGCTTCAGCTTCCATTGCATTGGTGTAATATCCTTCACCGCAACCAATATCTAGAAGATTTTCAATACGTAATTCTCGTATTTTAGCAACGACAGCTTGCTGTAATGGCGCATAGAATCCCGCTGATAAAAATGACCGTCTAGCTTGAACAGACTCGGGGGTATCCCCAGGATTTTTACTATGTTTATGCTGTACGACATGCAAATTCACATAACCTTGCTTTGCAATATCGTAACTATGATTACTCTTGCAGCGCCATGTTTTCCCCTCAAGCGCCAATGCCTCGCGACAAACAGGACACATCAACAGATTCATCATTTTCTCCAAAAAATTTTAGCGATGAAAAAAGCCGGCATAAGCCGACTTGATCTCATTTGATTCTTGCTTAGCGCAATTTTAAGGTCATTAGACCTAAAACTACCAGCATAATTGTGATAATCCAGAAACGGATGACCACCTGTGTTTCACGCCATCCTTTCTTTTCATAGTGATGATGTAACGGCGCCATAAGGAAAACACGTTTATTTCGCATACGAAGCGAACCGATTTGTAAGAATACAGAAACTGCTTCGACTACAAATACACCCGCCATAATTGCAAATACAATTTCCTGACGTACCATCACCGCAATAGTTCCCAACATCGCTCCAAGCGACAAGGCACCAACATCTCCCATAAATACTTGTGCAGGATGCGCGTTATACCAAAGGAATGCTAAACCTGCACCTATCATTGCAGCACAAATAACAACGAGTTCAGATGAATATTTCACATAGGGAATATGTAAATAATTTGCAAAACGAACATCACCCGCCAAATAAGCAAACACCCCTAGGCCCGCCGCAACCAATACAATTGGCATAATTGCAAGACCATCTAAACCGTCAGTCAGGTTAACAGCATTCGACGCACCGTTAATCACTAAATAAGTGAATATGATAAAACCGATCCCTAAAGGGATTACCGATAAAGGAATTGTAAGATCTTTAAAGAAAGGGATCAGCAAATCCAACATATTCGCAGTGTGTACAGGATTAGTTTGCTGAGTCGCAATTACGTAGAGTGATATCCCTGCACCCAAAGAAGCGACAGATGTCCAAAAAAACTTCTTACGCGCTGGCAAACCTGCATTGTCTTTATAACGGATTTTAATCCAGTCATCAGCCCAACCTACGGCACCAAATATTACCATCACGCCAAGCACAATCCAAACATAAGGGTTTGAAAGGTCTGCCCAAAGTAAAGTTGAAATCCCAATAGAAAGCAAAATAAGGAGACCACCCATGGTTGGTGTTCCCATTTTTTTGGCATGGTTTTCCGGAGCGAAAGAACTTACCGCTTGGCCATATTTTAAAGCTTGTAACTTACGGATCATAACAGGACCAAGAACTAGGCCTATCGTGAGTGCTGTCAAGACACTGAGCAGCGCACGTAATGTTAAATAACGAACCACTTGGAACGAGCTGTGATAGCCGGAAAGTTGTTCAAATAACCATAACAGCATTTAGAGTTTCTCCATCAAATCTGCCATCAACGTTTCCATATGGGTATAACGAGAACCTTTGAATAAGAAACTCATTTTTTGCGGTTGATGTGTTTCGATTAGACTAATTAAAAATGGTAGAGCTTGCTCTTGATTGAGGAAAGCTTGTAACTTTTTCCCGTACTGAGTACTACGTGCGCCTTCCTGTGTTGCTGGTGCAAACTCACCAACAGCAACGACAAAGTTGAGTCCGCGAATCGAAACCAAATCTCGCCCGAGTAAATAATGTTGTTGAGCAGCAGTCGGACCTAACTCACCAATATCCCCAATCACCATGACACGAATACCTTCTTGCTGTGCAAGCACTTCACCCGCTGCACGCATCGACGTCGGATTGGCATTGTATGTATCATCGATAAATAAAAAATCATTTTTTTGAATAAAATTCAAACGCCCCTTTGCACCCACAGCTTGTTCTAAACCCGTGACAATATCATCCAAGCTGATATTTAATGACAATGCAAATGCAGCAGCTGCCAAAGCATTTTGAACATTATGCTCACCAGCAAAAGGTAAATCCACGGGTTGGACACCTACAGGCGTATGCAATTTAAATTGTGCACTTTGTGGATTCAGCTGAATATCTGAAGCATAGACATCGCCACCTTCTCCAAAACTTAAGATTTTTATTGTTTTTACACTTTGACGGATCTGGTCTATATAATCATCAGCTGCTGGCACGATCGAAGTTTCTGAAACATGACTATAGATTTCAGATTTAGCTTTACAAATTCCGTCACGCCCACCGAACTCACCAAGATGAGCTGTACCAATATTAATAATACCCGCAACATGAGGTTGAACGAGCTTCGAGGTATAGTCAATTTCTCCTTGATGACTTGCTCCGAGCTCCATCACTGCATATTCATGATCTGGTCGAAGCTCCAATAGCATCATAGGCACACCCAGATCATTATTGAGATTACCTCGCGTGATCAATGTCGGTGCTTTGCGAGCAAGAATACTACCAAGCATTTCTTTAGTCGTGGTTTTGCCGCTACTACCAGTCAGTGCGATAACTTTTAATTGCGCATGTTGAGCGCGACGAAATGCACCAAGCATACCTAATGCTAATCTCGTATCTGTTACCACCAACTGACAAATATCAATGTCTAAAGGCCGCTCAACAATCGCAATCTGACAGCCTCTTTCAGCCACTTGTTGAACAAACTCATGCGCATCAAAACGCTCACCTTTCAGGGCTAAAAAAGCATCCCCCGACTCCGCATGACGTGAGTCTGTCAAAATACGCTTTACTTCTCCAGTCGGTTTTTTATCATTCAACCAATACCCTTGAGTTGCAGCAACAAGATCAGACAAAGTCCATGGGTCAAGTGTCGCAGTACTTGTAGTAGATGTGTGCATAATGATTCCTTAGTCTGCTGGATAAGATGCTGGCTCAGTCGCATGCTGACCTTTAATGGCTGCTTGGACTTCTACCACATCATCAAACCAATGACGAACACCATCAATCTCTTGATAATTTTCGTGGCCTTTGCCTGCAATCACAACAATGTCACCTGCTTTTGCTGTTTTCACTACAAACTTAATCGCTTCACGACGATCATGAATTTCATGAACCTCTCTGTTCGAAAATTCAATTCCAGCCTTCATGTCAGCAAAAATTTGTTCTGGGTTTTCAGTACGTGGATTATCTGAGGTAAGCAATACAACATCTGCATGATCTAAAGCAGCCTGTGTCATTAATGGTCGTTTACCGCGATCACGATCACCACCGCACCCAAACACAGCCCATAATTGCTGTGAAACATGACGTTTTAATGTTTGAAGAACCTGAATTAATGCATCAGGAGTGTGCGCATAATCCACGACAAACAAACGATCTTGATCACGCAATACTTGCATACGCCCTGGCGCGCCTTTTAGCTGAGGAACTAAAGCGACTAACTGAGATAAATCTAAACCTGCCTGTTCAACAGAGATTAAGCTCGCAACCACATTTTCAATATTAAAATGACCCAATAACGGACTATGCACTAAATAGCTTTGGGTCTTGGTCACCAATTTAAAATGAACACCGTCTAAACTATATTGAATCTTTTCAACACGGTAATCCGCGGGTCGAGTGGTGGAGTAAGTCAAAATTTTAGGTTTTGCTGAATTTTGCTCCGCCGCTTTAAGCATGATATTTGCGTAAGCATCATCGATATTGATGATTGCAACTTTAAGACTCTCAAACTGAAATAAGCGTGATTTAGCTTCTGCATAGGCCTCTAAAGTCTTGTGATAATCCAAATGATCGCGACTTAAATTACTGTAAGCTGCAATTTCAATTGCCGTTCCATTGAGACGCCCCTGTTCAAGACCATGGGAGCTTGCTTCAATAGCAGCAAACTCAGCTCCCTGCTGAACATAAGTATGCAATTGATTTTGCATATGCAACGCATCTAACGTGGTATGTGTAGATGCTTCAAGGTGAGGTAAAATCCCATTCCCTGTCGTCCCCATCACCGCGCATGGGTGTTTGCTTAACACCAATAGCTCTGCAACAAGCCTTGAAATGGTCGTTTTACCATTGGTTCCCGTGACAGCCAATACTCGAAGTGGATTTACTGGCTGTGTCTGTTGCAAATAATCTTTCTGCCATTGTCCCATGAGCATACGCACATTCGGAACGATTAAACTTGGCGTTAAACCTAAATCTTGTTCTGAAATAATAGCCAAAGCACCAAGATCCAGTGCCTTCTGTGCATATTCTGCAGTTTTTTCAGGTTGAGAAAGACTGGTCAAAGCAATAAACACTTGTCCCGCTTCAACTTTACGACTATCCAACTGGAAGCCATTAAATGCTTGTTGCATCCATTCTGCTGGATGATCTACAGCGTAGATTTGTTGAAATGTAATCGACATTCATCACCTATGGAATGGATTTTGGAGTATCTAAGGGTTTATCCAACGGTACGTTTAATAGTCTCAGCGATTCCTGCATTACTTTTGCGAAAACAGGTGCTGATACAGTTCCACCATAATATGTGCCTTTTGGATTTTCGACCACGACGACCATCGCCAAACGTGGATCACTTACAGGTGCAACACCTGCAAATAAAGCTCGATATTCATTGGTCGAATAACCTTTACGGTCAGCACGTAATTTGTGTGCTGTACCCGTTTTACCTGCAACACGATAACCTGGTATTTGAGCACGAGTCGCTGTACCGCCTGGTAATGTTGCTGTCTCCATCATTAACAAGACTTGATCCGCAATTTTAGGATCAAGCATTTGTTCACCTTCAGGAGCTTCATCCAACTTGTACAAACTTAAAGGAACTTTCTTCCCTTTATTTGCCAGCATGGCATAAGCGTCTGCCAATTGCAGTACCGTGGCATTGAGACCATATCCATAGGACATGGTTGCAACTTCTGAAATATTCCATTTACTTGGCGGTAAGATCAGACCTGGACTTTCACCAGGGAATTTAACAGCCGAACGCTGTCCAAAACCAAGACGCTTATAGAACGTTGGTAAAGTCGGATAAGGCAAAGATAAGGCAATTTTCGCTACACCTACGTTGGAGGATTTTTGAATAATGCCACCTAAAGTAAGCGCTCCATAATTATGCGTATCACGAATTGTATGATTACCGACACGCATCGACCCTGGGGTGGTATTAACGACTGAGTTTGCAGTGTACTTACCACTTTCAAGCGCCATCGCCACCGTTAATGGTTTCATCGTCGAACCTGGTTCAAACGAGTCAACTGCACCGCGATTTCGCATTGCATCTTTATTGGATAAACTTTTTTTATCATTCGGGTTATACGACGGCCAACTGGTCATCGCTAGAATTTCACCGGTTTTGACATCGACCGCAATTGCTGTAGCAGAACGTGCATTATTTGCCACACCTACCGCGGTAAGCTCTCGATACATAATGTATTGCAATCGAGAATCAATACTGAGTGTAATATTTTCCCCAGCTTCAACTTCTTTAATAACTTCTGGAACTTGAACACGGTTACCATGCTTATCACGTACAATTTTCTGTTCGCCATTGACCCCTGCAAGCCGCTTATTCAGCTGCATCTCCAAACCTTCAATCCCTGTTCCCTCGGTATTGGTTAAACCAATGATTTGAGAGTTGGGTTGTGGTTGTGGGTAATAACGTTTATATGATTTTTCAGAATATACGCCAGCAAAATTGCGTTGTGCTAACAGAGCCGCTTGAGCAGGTGGTACTTCTTTTTTCAATACTAAATAACGTGAACGAGCTCGATCTTGAACACGCTTTTTGAGGTCAGCTCGATCCAACCCAACTGCATCTGCTAGCTCATCTAAATTCAGGTTTTCCTGTGGTAACTGATTTTTTAATTTACGACTGGTTGGATTCTTTTTTAACTCTTCAGTGATTTCATCAAAAGTTGCTTTAGTTTCAAAATAATGTTGAGGATCAATCACCACCTTCATAATCGGTGTGCTAATTGCTAATGGCACACCATTACGGTCGCTAATAACCCCTCGCATCGCACTTAATTTTTCAGTACGTAAAATTTTTGCGTTGGCTTTATTTTGCAAAAAGTCTTTGTTCACAATTTGAACATAAAAGGCACGTGCAACCAATACCACAAAAAATGTCAGGACTAAGCCCCACATTAAATAGAAACGCCACATATCTACAGCAACGGTTCTTTTCTGTGTAATGGGCTGCTGTTTTTTACGTGTTTGTTTTGTTTTGATTTTATCAACCATTCAGCGTGCCTATTGATTTTTCGCGGTTTCAGCAGGAAGTGAAATCACCACAGTCTGTGATGTTGGTGGTGAATACATACGTAATTGTGTCACTGCACGTGTCCCAATCTGTGCAGTCGCTCCAAATGTCTGTTGCTCAATAAGTAGACGACCCCATTCAGCATTGATGTCTTCAAGCTCACGCATATGCGTATTGAATTCACGAAAATCTTGACGATAAGAATAGACCTGATAGACCACCATAAATGCGCTCACCATGACCATAGCGGTTAAAATGCTATAGATCAGTATTTTTTTACGCACCAAGGGCGTTGCTACAGGTTCCTGTTGTTCTACGTCTTTTTCCTTTTTCATTATTCGCCTTTAAAATTTATACGCTCTGCAACTCGCAACCAAGCACTTCTAGAACGCGGATTTTGTTTCACTTCTTCTTCACTCGCGCGTACGCGATCAATTTTTTTCAAACGACGAGTTTCTTTAGGTTTCTGAGGTAAGCCCCAACCATCATCCTCAGCTAAAGTCGACTCTTTTTGAATAAATTGTTTAATAATTCGATCTTCTAAGGAATGGAAACTGATGACCGCTAATCGACCTCCATTATGAAGCATATCCAGTGCTTCAGGTAAAAAAGCATGCACATCTTCTAATTCTTTATTGATTTCAATTCGAATTGCTTGGAATGTACGTGTCGCAGCATGCTTATTTTTTTCCCATTTCGGATGGGCAACTTTTACAATTTCAGCCAATTGACCTGTAGTCTCAATATAACCTGCTGCTTTAATCGCTTTCGCAATGCGGCGGCTATATCGTTCTTCACCATACTGAAAAATAATATTCGCTAAATGCTCTTCATCAACTTCAACCAACCATTGCGCTGCAGTTAAGCCTTGAGAGTTGTCCATTCGCATATCCAGTGGACCGTCTTTCATAAAGCTGAAACCACGTTCGGCCTGATCAAGTTGTGGCGATGACACACCCAAATCTGCCATAACACCATCCACAGTTTCAACACCGCGTTGATTTAAGGCTGTTTTAATATCTGCAAAACTTGCATGAATAATGGTAAATCTTGGATCTTCTTGTTCTAACTGAGCAGCCACAGCCAAAGCCTGCGGATCTTTATCAAATGCATAGACACGAGAATGTTCATCTAATTTAGACAAGAGAAGCCGAGTATGACCTCCTCGACCAAAGGTGCCATCTACATAAATCCCTGTATTACGCCCACCCAATAGAGCATCTACAGTTTCATGAAGTAATACAGAAATATGCGACATAATAACGTTTCAGAACATCTAAAAATTTAACTGCACATTATTACCTTGTTTTAATAAAGCTCCAAACGACTTTTTGTAGGTAAATTTTACTTTCTATAGGCAAAACCGTTTCATTCACTGGAATGTTCAAATAAAAAAGCCTCACTTAGAGGCTTTTTTATTGAATTTCAATTACTTCGGTATATTAACGACGGCTGTTATAAATCTGATCAAAAATCGCACCATTCACAAAATGTGCTTGTTGTGCTTTTGCCCAACCACCGAAAACCTCATCAATGGTGAATGTTTTTAACTTAGGAAATTGTTTTGAGTATTTTGCTAACACTTCAGCATTACGCGGACGATAGAAATGCTTAGCAGCCATCTCCTGACCTAATGGTGAATATAAATAGTTAATATAGCCAGTTGCCAACCATTTATTGCCATTTTTATCTACAGTACGATCAACGATGGCAACAGAAGGCTCTGTTAAAATCGAAATAGATGGATAAACAATATCAAACTGATCTTTGCCCAAGGCTTTTTGAGTGACCAGTGCTTCATTTTCCCAAGTGAGCAACACATCGCCAATTTTACGCTCAGCAAATGTCGTCATAGAAGCGCGCGCCGCAGAGTCCATCACTTTAACGTTATGGTACATCTTGCCGACAAAGTCTTTTGCTTTCGCTTCATTACCACCTGGTTGTTTGAGTGCATAACCCCAAGCTGATAAATATACCCAGCGTGGTAGTCCACCTGTTTTAGGGTTTGGTGTGATGATTTCTACACCCGGCTTAACAAGATCTTGCCAATCCTGAATTTTTTTAGGGTTACCTTTACGCACCATAAAAACAATGGTTGATGTATAAGGTGCAGAGTTATAAGGGAACTCTTTTTGCCATCCTTTATTGATTTGACCCGATTTCACGATCTCTTCAATATCATTTGCCAAAGCCAAAGTGACAACGTCGCCTTTCAAGCCATCAACCACAGAGCGTGCTTGTTTACCTGAGCCACCATGAGATTGTTTAAAGTTGACTTTCACTCCAGTTCTTGACTGCCAATATTGACCAAATGACTGATTAAACTCATCATAAAATTCACGAGTCGCATCATAAGATACATTCAGGAAATCACGTTGTGCTGCTTGAGAAGATACGCTGAACGATAAACCTGTTGCGAGTAAGCCCGCTGTAAGCAAGGCTTTAAATTGAGTTTTCATAGTCAAAAAATCTAGATATACATAATTAATCTAAATATATGAAATAAAATCATATTCATCAATTTAATTTGGACATGTGATTTACGTTATATTGCTACCATTTTTCTTTCAAGATTATGAATTAATTCATAAATCATCTTAAATACAGTCTATATTCAAATATATAGTATTTTATGGATTTCTTATAATTAAAAATGGATAGCATATCGCTATCCATTCACATAAGTTCTAAAAATAGATTATTTTTCTGCTGAAATTTGGTCGTAAATAGCGCCATTTACAAAGTGCGTTTGCTGCGCTTTCGCCCAACCACCAAATACTTTATCGATGGTAAATAATTGTACCTTTGGAAATTTAGTACTGTATTTAGCTGCGATTTTTTCATTACGTGGTCGAAAATTATGTTTAGCAGCTAATTCCTGCCCCAAAGGTGAATACAGATAGTTAAGATATCCTTTTGCGAGATTACGATTCCCATTTCTATCTACGGTTTTATCTACGATGGCAACAGAAGGCTCAGCTAGAATTGAAATGGATGGATAAATAATTTCAAATTTATCTTGCCCCAAACCTTGCGTCGCTAAGAGCGCTTCATTTTCCCAAGACAGTAAAACATCACCAATTCCACGTTCAGCAAAAGTCGTGAGTGATCCACGGGCTCCTGAATCTAACACTTTGACATTTTTGTATAATCGTTTGACTAACTCACGAGCTTTGGCATCATTTCCGGCAGGCTGTTTAAGTGCATAGCCCCATGCAGATAAATAAATCCATCGTGGCGCACCACCTGTTTTTGGGTTCGGGGTAATGATCTCAACACCTGGTTTGACTAAATCATTCCAGTCTTTGATATTTTTTGGATTGCCCTTTTTTACTAAAAAAACAATGGTAGATGTATAGGGTGCTGAATTATTGGGAAATTCTTTTTGCCAATTTTTATTGATATAACCTGCTTTTACAATTTCTTCAATATCATTTGCAAGTGCCAAGGTCACAACATCTGCTTGTAATCCTGTTGCTACAGCACGTGCTTGTTTCCCAGATCCACCATGAGATTGCTTAAATTGCACGTCTTGACCAGTACGTTTTTTCCAAAACTCACCGAAACTTTGGTTATATTCTTGATAAAATTCGCGAGTGGGATCATAAGAAACATTTAAAAATGATGTATTCGCCTGTGCAGTCATACTGAACAACAATGCCCCAATACTCATTGTGCCCAATAATTTATTGAAAAAGTGCTTATTCATTAAAATCTCTTTTTTATTACATTTATGAATTGCACTATATTTTTTATTTACTTCAGTCACAATGTATTCAATAGACGAATTAAATCATTGTAAATATCTAAATTTTATATACATTTTCTTCATATGAATTGCATTTTTATCACTTATACTCTCTTTAAAATTTACCGCATAACATCATATCTTCACCGAATCTCCATATTTTATTGATAAAAAGAGGCAAAATTTATTTCAGCTACAGGTTGAGTAACTTAAGGATTGTTGAATAAAAATTGTAAGAAAGTGTGATGCATTTGTACTTTTGTGAATTTTATGTTTAAAATGTAAACCTAATTACTCTTACAATAAATTCAAAATAGGGGAAAATTGAAATGAATTTGTGCTATTTACAAGCGTTCAGCTTAACTTTATGTGTTTTTGGTATGAGCCAGACACATGCAGCAGCGTTACAAAACCCTGCTAAATCACTACAAAACTCTAGTGTTGCTGAAAAGTCTTTAACACCTATCGAACGCGCATTGACTCAACAAAAACGTGAACGTGCTGAGAACAAACCTTCTTCAGAGACGGATCAGATTAAAGTGATCACCTCTATTAAGAATGCTCCAACGCAAAACTTTCTAGCATCGCAACACCAACAGTTTTCGCGTTTTTTACAAAGTTTATTTCCTCAGCACACATCTTAAGCACCATTTTTCTCAATCTCCCCAATTGAGCCAAATTTAGCCCAGTCCGATTTAATGAATTAATCATTAAGCCACTGGGCTTTTTGCTATAATAAAACCAATTTTTATTTGATAACTTTTTCTGGCTATGACAGTTCGTACTCGTATTGCACCATCTCCTACAGGTTTCCCCCATGTAGGTACTGCTTATATCGCATTATTTAACCTATGCTTTGCTCAACAGCATGGCGGTGAATTTATCTTACGTATTGAAGATACAGACCAACTCCGTTCAACACCTGAATCAGAAAAAATGATTCTCGATTCATTGCGCTGGTTAGGTTTAAATTGGTCAGAAGGTCCAGATGTGGGTGGCCCTCATGCGCCATATCGTCAATCTGAACGTATGGATATTTATAAAAAATATGCGTTAGAACTGGTTGAAAAAGGTCATGCATTCTATTGTTTTGCCACTGCTGAAGAATTAGATCAAATGCGTGCAGAACAACAAGCACGTGGTGAATCTCCTCGTTATGATGGTCGTGGTCTAAAACATACGCCAGAAGAAGTTGAAAGACGTTTAGCGGCTGGCGAACCGCATGTTATTCGCATGAAAGTACCTGAAGAAGGGATTTGTAAATTTAATGACTTACTGCGTGGTGAAGTAGAAATCCCATGGGCACAAGTTGATATGCAAATTCTGCTGAAAACCGATGGCCTACCAACTTACCACTTAGCAAACGTTGTTGATGACCATTTAATGGAAATCACTCACGTGATTCGTGGTGAAGAATGGATTCCATCTGCTCCTAAACACCAATTGCTTTATCAATATTTTGGTTGGGAAATGCCTGTGCTTTGCCACATGCCACTTTTACGTAACCCTGATAAATCAAAACTATCTAAACGTAAAAACCCAACTTCAATCAATTACTACAAAGATATCGGTGTATTACCAGAAGCATTATTAAACTATTTGGGTCGTATGGGTTGGTCAATGCCAGATGAACGCGAAAAGTTCAATTTGGCTGAGATGATCGAGAATTTTGACATCCAACGTGTATCGCTTGGGGGTCCAATTTTCGATGTAGAAAAACTCAATTGGTTAAACGGGCAATGGATCAAAGCACTTAGCCCTGCTGAGCTTTTAGATACTTTATTGGCGTGGAAGGCAGATCGTGCCAAGTTAGAAGAAATTGCAGCGGCAATTCAACCACGTATTAACCTATTGTCTGAAGCAGTGAATTGGTCAGCACATTATTTTAATCACTTCCCTACACTGTCTAAAGCACAATTCGAAAGTAAAAAGTTATCTGAAGAGCAAGTTCGTCAAAGCCTACAATTTGCAATTTGGCGCTTAGAAAGCTTATTTACTTGGAATAATGACACTGTTAGCCAAACGCTAATGGATTTAGCTGCACAAATGGAAATTAAATTACGTGACTTTATGCCTGCGTTCTTTATTGCCATTGCGGGTTCTACTGCTTCAACGCCAGTGATGCAAACCATGGTGACCATTGGTCCTGATTTGACTTTTGCTCGCCTGCGTCATGCACTCGAAATCGTTGGCGGTCCAAGTAAAAAAGAGCTTAAAGTATGGGAAAAATTGAATGAAAGCTTAAAATTGCCGAAAAATGATGCAGTTGATGAAGCTTAATTAAATTTTTTATTGACGCATGAGTGTTATATCCCTAATATAGCGCTCACACAGATTGAGCACTTAGCTTGATACCTAGATTGCTTTTATAGCATTAACTGTGTTGCCTCATAAGTCCCTATCGTCTAGAGGCCTAGGACATCGCCCTTTCACGGCGGTAACCGGGGTTCGAATCCCCGTAGGGACGCCAAATTCTAAAAAACCACTGACCTCGATCAGTGGTTTTTTTTCATCTATACATTTTTGATTTTAGTTTCGATGTTATAGAATTAAGCAAAAGAAATACGGAGCGCTCATGCAGTACCAATGCCCTAAATGTCAAAGTCGTAAAATTCTTCCTTTAGCAAGTGCCAATGCACCTGCTGTACGACCAAATGTTCCTAAAAGCTTAATTATCCTCGTACCCACTCTATTTTTACTCCTATTATTGGTCATTATTAGCCTTGTATTGATGATTTTTAGTAATGGTGCTGGTGAGACACTTCAAATTGCAACTGTGATCGTATTTTTAATTGCAGTGATAGCGGGTGTGATGTTCTGGAAAGATTTACCAGATTTCAAAATTTCGATGCAAGCCTTCATGCAATCTCAAAAGAAATGGAAATGCCGTGAATGTAATCACGAATGGGAAAATTAATTGTTTATTTTCATCAGTCCTAAAAGCTCATTTGAGCTTTTAGGACTTAAAATTAAATAAATTTAAATTTTATATATGAGTAGTAGACAAAACCTTCAAAAGAGCATAATTTAATGAAATAGATCTCATTTTTGCATGGATAAGCAAGGAGAACCATAATGATAATAAAACTATTTCAATCACTATTCTTTGATCTAAAACGTACTCGAACGGCTAATTTATCCAATCTCGAGCCATCCACATCCTTAAACCCTCGAAATCAAATGTGGTTATACCTACGTGATGCATTACGTGGGAATGCTGAAGCACAATATCAATTAGGTCTGAGTTACTTAAATGGTGAACTAGGTTTGGATCGAAATTATCAAATTGCTGAAAAATGGCTGAACCAATCAGCGAATGCTGGAAATGAAAATGCAAAAAGAACTCTACTTCAAGCTTATAGTCTTTTAGCATTTTCATAAAATTAATTCATAAAAAAACCAGCCTGAAGGCTGGTTTTTTATTAGATGGAATTAACCACCAATTTTGCGATATTTTTGGCGCTTAGCCACTAGATCATCGCCATCGCGTTTACGACGGTATTCTTCGAACTCAGCATAGTTTCCTGTGAAGAATTCTGGTGTTTCACCTTCGAATGACAAGATGTGCGTTGCAATACGGTCTAGGAACCAACGGTCATGCGAGATGACCATTACAGTACCTGGGAATACTAAAATTGCATCCTCAAGCGCACGTAAAGTTTCGATATCCAAGTCGTTCGATGGTTCATCGAGAAGGATAACGTTTGCGCCCATTTGTAGAATTTTCGCAAGTTGTAAACGGTTACGCTCACCACCTGACAATTGACCTACACGCTTCTGCTGATCTTGGCCTTTAAAGTTAAAACGACCAATATATGCACGTGATGCGATTTCATATTCACCAATACGTAAGATATCTAAACCGCCAGAAACTTCTTCCCAAACCGTTTTATTGTTATCTAAGGTGTCACGAATCTGACCCACGTAAGCCACTTTAACTGACTCACCTAGCGTTACCGTACCTGTATCAGGTTGTAATTCACCTGTCATCATACGGAATAGTGTGGTTTTACCCGCACCGTTCTCACCCACGATACCCACGATCGCACAAGGTGGAACAACAAAAGATAAATCTTTGTAAAGCGTACGATCACCAAACGATTTGCTGATACCTTCAACTTCCACAACCTTGTTCCCTAGACGTGGACCAGGTGGAATGTAGATTTCAGACGTTTCGTTACGTTGTTGGAATTCACGAGAGTTAAGCTCTTCAAAGCGTTCCATACGTGCTTTATTTTTCTTTTGCTGACCTTTTGCATTAGAACGAACCCATTCAAGTTCTTTTTTCAATGCTTTAGCAAAAGATTCTTCTTGCTTCTGTTCTTGCTCTAAGCGGGCATTTTTCTGCTCTAACCAAGAAGAATAATTACCTTGATAAGGGATACCCATACCACGGTCAAGCTCAAGAATCCACTCAGCAACGTTATCCAAGAAATAACGGTCATGCGTAATCGCAACGATTGTACCAGGGAAATCTTTTAAGAAACGTTCCAACCATGAAACAGATGATGCATCCAAATGGTTCGTCGGTTCGTCAAGAAGCAACATGTCTGGTTTAGACAAGAGCAAACGGCAAAGTGCCACACGACGGCGCTCACCACCTGACAATTTAGTGACATCAGCATCCCAAGCTGGCAAGTTTAAAGCTGCCGCTGCTTGTTCAAGCTGGTTATTTAAGTTATGCGCATCCCAAGTTTGAATAATTGCTTCAAGCTTTTCTTGCTCTTTTGCAAGTGCATCAAAGTCGGCATCTTCAGCTGCATATTCAGCGAAAACTTCATCAAGACGAGCTAATGCATCAAGTGCTTCACGAACGCCATCTTCAACGTTGCCACGAACGTCTTTTGTTTCATCTAATGGCGGCTCTTGCTCAAGGTAGCCGATCTTGATACCTGGTTGTGCACGAGCTTCACCAGAGAAATCTTTATCTACGCCAGCCATAATACGAAGCAAGGTAGATTTACCTGCACCGTTTAAACCAAGAACACCAATTTTAGCGCCCGGGAAAAATGATAAAGAGATGTCTTTAAGGATTTCGCGCTTAGGCGGAACCATCTTAGAGACACGGTTCATCGTGTAAATATATTGGGCCACGTAGGACTCCTCTATAAAAAAAACAAAATCCGCTGTAAATACAAATCGCGGACAAATAATTAGGGAGCATTATACGATGAATACGATAAAAACATAAGCCATACGCCCGAACTTGCAAGGAATGTTACAAGATTATTTTTTCATCAAATTCACCATTCAAAGTGCACAAGAATATGGCTTTTAAATGAGCAACATATGAGAATTTTAGATAACTTTTTCAATATTTTATAAATTTTATAATATGATTAGGGTGCTATATTCTCATTGAACAATTTTTAAACCACAAGAAGATCTCAAAATGACATATAAGGACGAAACCCTCGCCATCCATGCTGGATACTCACCTGAACCAACGACTAAAGCAGTTGCGGTACCCATTTATCAAACGACGTCTTACTCATTTGATAATACGCAACATGGCGCAGACCTATTCGATTTAAAGGTCTCTGGGAATATTTATACACGGATTATGAACCCAACGACTGCTGTGCTTGAACAACGTATTGCAGCACTCGAAGGTGGGATCGGCGCATTAGCACTTGCATCAGGTATGGCAGCCATTACCTATGCCATTCAAACCATTGCTGAAGCTGGGGACAATATCGCTTCTGTATCTACACTTTATGGTGGTACATATAATTTATTTGCACATACGCTACCAAAACAAGGGATCGAAGTGCGCTTCTTCGATTATCAAAATCCAGAAAGTTTGCGAGCACTTGTTGATGAAAAAACTAAATTAGTCTTCGTTGAGTCTATTGGTAATCCTCTCGGCAATATTATTGATTTAGAAGCGATTTCTAAGCTTGCACATGAACTTGGCATTCCTGTAATTGTGGACAATACAGTTGCTACACCAGTGCTTCAAAAATCTTTTGAATTTGGTGCAGATATTGTTGTTCACTCTCTAACCAAGTACATCGGCGGACATGGTAATTCGATCGGCGGTATCATTGTTGACAGCGGTAAATTCCCTTGGGGTAAATATCCAGATCGTTTTAAAGCATTAAATACGCCCGATCCAAGCTATCACGGCGTGAACTATGTCGAAGCGCTTGGTGAAGCAGCTTATATTGCACGTGCTCGTGTCGTGCCATTACGCAACACAGGTGCAGCGATTAGCCCACAAAATGTTTTCTTAATCCTGCAAGGTTTAGAAACATTAAGTTTACGTATGGAACGTCATACTGAAAATGCTTTAAAAGTTGCTCAATATTTACAAGCTCATCCAAAAGTAAAATGGGTAAATTACGCAGGACTACCTGATCACCCGCAACATGCTTTAGCTCAGAAATACGTTAAGGGCAAACCTTCAGCAATTCTTTCATTTGGTGTACAGGATGGCTTAGCAGGCGGAACTCGCTTTATAGATGCCCTACAATTATTCACACGATTGGTGAATATCGGTGACGCAAAAAGCTTAGCATGTCACCCAGCAACTACAACGCATCGCCAACTGAATGAAGAAGAGTTAAAAGCTGCTGGCGTTTCTACGGATATGGTTCGCTTATCTATTGGAATCGAACATGCTGACGATTTAATCGCCGACCTAGAACAAGCGCTCGCTCAAGTTTAATCTTGGTAATACATTAGAAATAAAGCCTCATGACTGGGGCTTTATCCTCATTTACCATATCGTCTTTTTCAATTATTTTATTCGTATTACCACAATAAAAAATTAGAGCATTTACTCTAATTTTTACAATAAATTCATAAACTTATGCCATGGTTTATTTTCATTTTTCCACTATGCTGATTTGTATGACACGTTTAAAAATACGTGTTCCACAATTCATTGCATTTACAGGGAGAATGAAGTGAATAAAAAATTAGAACAGCGTTTTAAAAAACGTGTCCATGGAAAAAATATTCTGATTACAGGCGCGTCCAGTGGTATCGGTTTAACTGTTGCACATCAATTGGCTGCGGCAGGTGCGCATGTATTATTGGTGGCACGAACTGAGGAAACTTTACAACAAGTAAAATATGAGATTGAGCAAAAAGGGGGAAAAGCTGACATTTTTCCTTGTGATTTGAATGATATGAGTTCAATCGATGCTGTAACGCAACAAATCTTCAATAGCGTCACACATATTGATATTTTAATTAATAATGCAGGTCGTTCGATTCGCCGTGCAGTCCATGAGTCCATCGACCGTTTTCACGATTTTGAACGCACGATGCAACTCAACTATTTTGGTGCTGTTCGCCTCATTTTAAATATCCTTCCACATATGATAGACCGTGAACGTGGACATATTATTAATATTAGTTCAATTGGTGTATTAGCCAATGCTACACGCTTCTCTGCATATGTCGCTTCAAAAGCTGCATTGGATGCATTTAGCCGTTGCCTATCAGCTGAAGTCCATGCGCATAATATCGCTATCACCTCGGTCTACATGCCTTTGGTCAGAACGCCGATGATCGCTCCAACTAAAATATATAAATACGTGCCAGCACTTTCACCGAATCAAGCTGCAGATTTAATCGCTGGTGCTATTGTGAACCGTCCAAAAAAGGTAGCGACTGGTCTTGGAAAACTTGCATCAATTACTTATGCAATTGCACCTGATATTAATAATAAATTGATGTCGATTGGATTTAATTTATTTCCAAGCTCTACTGCTTCTGTCGGTCGCCAAGAGAAATTAAACATTGTACAGCGTGCATATGCCCGACTATTTCCTGGCGAACATTGGTGATCGAACAAGTTAATTTAAGTACTTTGTGAGATGATCTTGTTACATTTTCACTGTGTGATTTTAATTATTCTTTAAGAATTAAATGCCATGATCAAAACATAAAATAGGAGTTTGTCATGGCTCAAATTTATTTTTTTAAATTATTTTTTCTAGCAGTTGCTGTTTTGATTTTTACTCAAATCATGAGCATGATTATTCAGCAACATTACTCATTCGACACCTTATTACAGCTAGGTTTATTTTTAATTTTGCTTGAGCTGGGATTCAACATAAAACCAGCCGATGCTCAAAATAAAACTGAATTGGATCAACAGCAGATGAATCATGCCAAAGCACCAAAGTCTTATGCATATCATTTGTCAAAAATAGGTTTAGGCACTATTGCATTCAGCTTGATCTTACCGAATCTTATTTAGTGCTAATCATGATTGGGTTCAAATCTAGGCGTAAAAAAAATTTTGAGATCATTCGTTAGGCGGCAGAGTTATGTTATAAACCTTGCATCTTATTGATTTTATGCTTTGTACTTATGCGTGGTTTAGCTTTAGTGCTGCAATGTGCAGCCATCGCATTTGCGATATTCCTCATTTATCAAGTTACTCTCGGTTTTTATACTCAAGAATTTAAAGTTTTAGACGTAGTCGCAGATGTAGGAACTATTCTCATCTGTATCGATCTTGCCGTATTCTTGTGGCATAGCCGCCAAACTAAAGCTGCCAACCTACAAGACTATGCACAAAAGATCGAACAATCAGTTCCAAAATTCGTAAAAATTTCACGAAAATTAGGTCATCTCGGGATTTTATTGATCTTAACCAGCTGGATTGTCCCCATGATTAATGGATAAATTAAAAACCTCCCATTTGGGAGGTTTTTAATATCACTTACTGATGAAATGAGATCATTTAAGATAAAAAGTTGACTTGACCAGATTTCACATCATAGATTGCGCCAACAATCCCAATCTCTTTACGCTCAATCATGTCTCTTAACGTGTCACTATTTTTAATAATATAATTAATATTATTTCGCACATTTAACACAGTTACGGCATCAATAAAATTGGTTGTAAGTTGATAATTACTCATATCATTTTTGACTGTTTCCGCCGCCTGCATAATCGGCTTCAAAAAATGCTGAACGTTCGGTGTATCTTTTAGTTGACTCAAATCCACCTTTTGCTCAAATAAATGACAAGCAGATCCTACCGCACCACAGTCCGTATGCCCCAATACCACGATCAGTTTTGAACCTTTGGTTTTACATGCAAACTCTAAAGAGCCCACGACTTTTTGACCAGCAATATTTCCAGCAATACGCAAACTGAATAAATCACCGATTCCTACATCAAAAATGCGCTCTGTCGGTGCTCTAGAATCCATACAACCCAACACTGCAGCAATAGGATGTTGCCCTGCATTTGACGTAACTTGAATTTGGCGAGCAATATTATGGTGTAAACGCTGATGATTAATAAAACGCAAGTTCCCGTCTTTTAGCATCTGTAAAACTTGATCAGGACTGAGCTGTTTTTGGAGTTCTTGCGTACTCACATCAAGATCGAGCTCGTCCTCTTTTATTTCAGGATAATGTGCTTTAAAACCTTGTAAATTAACTTTTATCCCCTGCTTTACCGCCACTTCACTTTGAAAGTCCTTAATAATTTGATAGATATCTGGATCAATATAATAGGTATTGGATGCATCGATTAGCACATTTTCATGCGGTTTAACTTTTTCTAAAGCGGTGACGAGTGCGGCACGATTTAAAAAACTTAAATTCGGTGCTAATTCAATACGGGTAAGTGAACCATGCAAGTGTTTTTCATGGATCACACGTACACCACGGTGTAAATGACTCTGTAAGATAATCAATAAACTGATCACTAGACCAATCATGATGCCTTTCAGTAAATCAGTTGCAATGATTGCAACTACCGTGACAATAAAAGGTAAAAATTGTTTCCAACCTTGCGCATAAATCCGTTTAAATAGGCTTGGTGTTGCCAATTTAAATCCAGTCAAGATTAAGATTGCTGCCAATGAAGATAGCGGTATCGCATTGATTAATGGGGTGAGCGCCACCACTGCAACAATCAGTAAAAAACCATGAAAGATTGCAGAAAATTTGGTTTTAGCCCCACTGGTTGCATTCACTGAACTACGAACAATGACTGAGGTAATCGGCATACCACCGATCAATCCTGACATAGAGTTTCCAACACCCTGTGCAAATAATTCACGATTCGGTGGTGATGAGCGCTTTTGTGGATCCATCTTATCGGCAGCTTCTAAATTCAATAGTGTTTCAAGAGAAGCTACCACCGCTAATGTAATTGCACCCGTATAAATTAAACTATTATTCCAATACGAAAAATCTGGAAACTGGAAAATCGTTTCTGAACCAGAAAAGATATTCGGAAGATTAATCAATTGTTGAGGGTTTACTGCATATGGAGAGCCGATTTTCAACATGATAAAGTTAAGAAGTCCAGCAAATATCACCACAATCAAGGCTGAAGGCAGCGGCAGTTTTTTTAATTTACTACTATCCCACAGTAGGATTAACGCAATACAACTTAGACCAATTAATCCTGAGCCAATATCAATATGACTCAGTACAGATAGAATTGACCATTGATCAATCAAAACAAAGCCTTTGACATCTAAACCAATCAATTTAGGTAATTGACTGATAATCAGTAGCAGACCAATCGCGGCAAGCAATCCCAAAATCACATTGGTGGGTACGAAATTTGAGAAAACACCTAACCTAAAAATACCAAATAATATTTGTAAAATTCCAGCTAAAAACAATGTGAACAAAAAGGCTTGATAATTACCTTGTAGTAATTCAATTTGGGTCAATACAATCGCCACTAAGCCTGCAGCGGGACCAGATACACTGATATGTGAGCCACTAAAAAAACCAACAACGATTCCACCAATCACGCCAGCAATAATGCCTGAAATGAGTGGTGCACCTGATGCATGAGCTATGCCCAAACAAAGCGGAAGTGCAACAAGGAAAACAACCAGACCTGAGAGCAAATCACGACTATAAAATCGAGGTTTCAGCTCTTTATTTTGAGATATACTCATGTTTAATTTCTCTTAATTATATGACTTATAAAGTTAAAAATAATTTTGAAGTGAATTGATTATTAAGTTTTTCTTATTGTTTTATACCATCTTAAAGTTTACATTTAAAATAAATCACCTTGATGTTCTTCATTTATTTAAAAACATAAGCATAAAAAAACCTCCCATATGGGAGGTTTTTTACCTGATTAAAGATTACTTCGAACCTTTAACCCCTGCTTGTAATAATAATGCACCTAAACCACCAATCTTCTGTTCTTGTGGTTTCTGCTGCTGAGGTTTTTTCGCATGTTGTGGGCGATCACCCTGTGGACGTGCTTGCTGAGGACGCTTCGCGTGTGGTTTACGCTCACCACGTTGCTCTTGCTGGCCATGAGTTTCACGACGTGGCTGGCGCGGTGCCTTCGCAGGTGCTTCAGATCCTGCAGGGCGCATCGATAAATTAACACGATTACGTTCCACATCAACTTGTAACACACGCACTTGAACAATTTGCCCTGGTTTCACAAACTTATGTGGATCAGAAATAAATTCATTCGCTAGTTCTGAAATATGAACTAAACCATCTTGATGAACACCAACATCAACAAATGCACCAAAGTTCGTTACATTGGTCACTACACCTTCAAGCTCTAAGCCTTCAGTCAGTTGTGAAACCTCAGTAATGTCATCACGGAACTTCGCTGTACGGAACTCTGGACGTGGATCACGACCTGGTTTTTCAAGCTCCGCCAAAACATCTTGGATCGTTGGTAAACCAAATTTGTCATCAACAAACTCTTCAGGTTTAACCTGACGAATGATTTCAGTATTACCAATAATATCTTTTACAGTGGTCGCTTTCGCTTCAACAATCTTGTTGACTAAACCATAAGACTCAGGATGAACTGCTGATGCATCCAATGGTTCTGAACCATCTTGAATACGTAAGAAACCTGCAGCTTGCTCAAAAGTACGCTCACCTAAGCGTGGTACTTTTTTCAAATCTTGACGATTATCAAAACGACCATTCTCTTTACGGTAGTCTACAATTTGCTGTGCTATAGATTTGTTTAATCCTGCGATGTAACCCAAAATCGCTGAAGATGCTGTATTTACATCTACACCGACTGAGTTCACACAGTCTTCCACTACAGCTTCGAGCGTTTTTGCCAAGCCTGTTTGATTCACATCATGTTGATATTGACCTACACCAATTGATTTAGGATCAATCTTCACAAGTTCAGCCAATGGATCTTGTAAACGACGCGCAATAGATACTGCACCACGAATCGATACGTCTAAATCTGGTAATTCTTGTGAAGCCAATTCAGATGCTGAATATACTGAAGCACCTGCTTCAGATACAGACACGCGCGTTAATTTAAGATCAGCATGGGCAGCCATCATTTCCGCAACAACAGCTTCTGTTTCACGACTCGCGGTACCGTTACCAATAGCAATTAGCTCAACATTGAATTCACGGCATAAACGTGCCAATTCATTGATCGACCCTTCTTTATCTTCTTTAGGTGCGAATGGATAAATCGTGCTGTGTGCCAATACATCTCCAGATGCATTCACGACAGCCAATTTCACACCTGTACGGATACCAGGATCCACACCTAAAGTAGTACGTGAACCTGCTGGTGCAGATAAAAGTAAATGACGTAAATTTTCTGCAAATACTTGCATTGCTTCTGCTTCAGCAGCCAAACGCTTTTCTGTCAGAAGTGAATGCTCAATTGTAGGCCGGACTTTGCCGAGCCAGAATAATTTTGCAGTTTGCTTCAGAAAATCTTGACGGGCTTGAGGTTGAACTTGATCAAGATTGTATTCAGTTTCAATGCGCGCCAAAGGAGCATCATTTTCACCATCAACTTTTAGACCGAGTACATTCTCTTGACGTCCACGTAACATTGCCAATAAGCGATGTGATGGAACTTTGTTTAAATTTTCAGAAAAATCGAAGTAGTCACGGAATTTTTTACCAACTTCTTTTTTCTCTTCACTAGCAACTAAGCTTTTTAACACTGCTGTTTTTGCAAACATCGCTTTAAGCTCTGTCGTGAGTGCAATATTTTGTGCCCAGTCATCAATGAGAATATGCTGAACAGCGTCTAATTGACTCTCTAAATCAGGATAATCTTCATGATTAAATCCTTCTAAAGCTTCTGCAGGTTCAACATTTTCATTATAGATTTTTTCAGCGATTGGGCCTAAACCAGCCTCTTTTGCTTTAAATGATTTACTCGTACGTTTTGGACGATACGGTGCGTAAATTTCTTCTAATGCATTTTTTGTTTCAACGGCATTGACGCGAGCTAACAAATCATCCGTGAGTTTATTTTGTTCTTTCAGTGATTCAATGACCTTTTCACGGCGTTCAAATAAATCACGAAGGTAAGTTAATCGGGTATCCAGTTGACGTAACTGCGTATCGTCTAAGCCTTGAGTTACTTCTTTACGGTAACGTGCAATAAATGGAACACTAGAACCTTCATCAATCAGCTTAATGGCAGCTTCTACTTGGTTTGGACGTACGGCAAGTTCACTTGCCAACTGCTGAACTAAGTCAGTCATCGTGTTAAATTCCACAAGGATAAGGACTAAAAGTTAGTGATTATAAAGACCGAGACTATAAAATCCACAATTGTTTTGAATATTTGCAATGAAATTTTAAATAAAAGTCTCAATTTTTCTAGTTTTATCTCCCAGAGAAAAAGCTTCTAGTGAGATCTCTGATCAATTATTTGAGTGTAATGCGTCATTGTGTCATCACTTTGACAATGAACTAAAACATTTAACTCTTTATAATCACTTTATTTTTCTGATTTTGATGTAAATTTTTTGCTTTCAATACCACTTCAAATTAGCTTCATATTGAATAGCGATTTTATTTTAAATTATTTGCTTAAAAACAGGTCAATACATGTTGTGATTTGGTTTCAGAACACACTTAAAATTGTAATTTTGAGCAATTTGATACATAGTCTTAACAAGAACTTAGGCATTATACTGAGACAAATGACTATTTATAAATACAACTTTTAAGGGAGTGCATCATGAGTTTAGTTGTACCTGCTGAAAATACTGATGTAGTACACAATGACACTGACAGAGTTGAGCGCATTCTGGTCGTCGACGATGATGTGCGTCTTCGTACCCTTTTACAACGGTTTTTAGAAGATAAAGGTTTTGTGGTTAAAACCGCACATGATGCCACGCAAATGGATCGGTTATTACAACGTGAACTTTTCTCGCTCATCGTTTTAGATTTTATGCTTCCTGTAGAAGATGGTTTGAGCATTTGTCGTCGTTTAAGGCAGTCTAACATCGACACGCCTATTATTATGCTCACTGCACGTGGTAGCGACTCTGATCGTATTGCAGGGCTTGAAGCAGGTGCTGATGACTATCTACCAAAACCGTTCAACCCAAATGAATTGTTAGCTCGTATCCGAGCTGTACTACGTCGACAAGTGCGTGAGGTTCCTGGGGCACCAAGCCAGAATGTTGAAGTGGTTTCATTTGGTCCTTGGTCACTCGATCTATCGACTCGAACATTGACTCGTGAGGGTCAAGTAGTGACCTTAACTACTGGTGAATTCGCAGTACTCAAAGCATTGGTGCAACATCCTCGTGAACCGTTGACACGTGATAAATTAATGAATTTGGCACGTGGTCGTGAATGGGGAGCAATGGAACGTTCTATTGATGTTCAAGTCTCTCGTTTACGTCGTTTAATCGAGGAAAATCCAGCGCGCGCACGCTATATTCAAACGGTGTGGGGTGTGGGATACGTATTCGTACCAGATGGTGCAGAATAATTTTTTTAAACAATGGACTCCGCCATTAATGATGTCGGGGTCTTTATTTTATGTATTGAACAATTACATGCACTTATTCTTTTTCAGCCCAAACTCTCAGGTTAGACCGTGAAACTTGATTCTATTGACCCACAAAAATTTAATGAGTTTGTTGCGTATTCAGAGCGAAAACGAACGAAATGGGAACGCTTTCTTGACAAAATCAAGCCGCGCTCCGCTGCAATGAGAACAACAGTTTTGGTTGTTTTTGTGGTGTTCTTTAGTCTGTTTATGTCACTTTGGTTTTTTTGGAAAACCCTCTATTTGCCAGAGATTCAACAGCATGCACGCTACCTTGCGGTTGAACTCGAAATTATCAACAACCCTGACCTTCGAATTTTTCATGGTGACACTGAACTTGATGTTGACACATGGTTAAAACAGCGTGTTGGAATTGAATACGTTACAGACCCTGCTGCGTTCCCCAACCAGCGTGACAAAGTCATTGCTGAATTCTTTACGAATCAAGTTGAAAAACGATTAGCCAAAGAACTCGATGTACCTGAAGTCACTGTCTATTTCCAATTTAAACCCAGCCCACGTATTTGGATTCAAACCCCAGAAATGAACGGGAATTGGGTTCAAGAACCTTTAAAAACTTATGCAAATTATAGCCCCGAATTGATTTTGGCATGGTTTCTTGGCGTACCGCTGATTTCAGCCATGATTATCTTAACTTTAGTGAGACAGCTCAATCGCCCACTACGCCGACTTCAAAATGCAGCAAATAGCTATAGTAAAACTGGAAAAGCCCCCTATCTTGAGACGAACCACGGACCTTTGGAAATCCGCCAAGTCAACCAAGCCTTTAATCATATGATTTATACATTAGAGCTCACTGAGCGTGATCGTCAAATTATGTTGGCTGGTATTTCACATGATTTAAGAACCCCGCTCACTCGAATTCGACTGAGTGCCGAAATGATGTCAGATGATGACTTCTTGAAAGAAGGCTTAATCTTTGATGTGGATGATATGGATGCCATTCTTAATCAGTTTATTTCTTACATGCGTGATGGTTCAGATGAAGACCTAAAAGAAACCAATATCAATACCCTTTTGCAAGAATTAGTTATTCAGTTTAAACCCCTGGATATTCGCTTTGAACCAGAAGAACTCCCACTAATTACTGCTCGTTCGCTTTCCCTCAAGCGCTTAATTGGTAACTTAATTAATAATTCTAAGCGTTATGGTGCTGAACCCATTGAGCTAAGTGCGAAAGTCGAGGGAGATCATCTAAAAATTTGTGTTGCTGATCACGGTGCTGGAATCCCAGAAGATCAAATTGAAGATCTTATGCAACCTTTTGTACGTGGTAATGAAGCACGAACAATCCAAGGGAGTGGTCTTGGTTTAGCCATTGTGAAACGAATTGTCGATATTCATGAAGGTGAATTAAAAATTCATAATCGTCCTGAAGGAGGTCTTGAAGCGGTCATTCTACTGCCCCTTTCAACACCTCAAGTTGCTGATATTTCAACCAATAGTACCTTAGATAAAATCAGGCAAACCATCACCGAACGATTTTGATGAATGGTGAATAGTTGAACGGTTGAATTGGTTTAATTATTCACCACAATGAAAATTAAATATAAAAAACAATATCTTATAAACCATAATATATCTTTATATCCGCATTTTTTGAAAAAATTAGACCTTAGCCTAACAGGTATGCAAAATGGCTCGCTTGATCGGTACAATCGGTGCCAGATCCAGAATATCAAGAGAAGAGTAAACCATGTCTTTAGATCGCATTCGTTTAGAGTCACTTCATGAAAAAGTCATTTCAGCTGAACAAGCTTCAACGTTTATTGAAGATGGCATGACCGTAGGTATGAGTGGTTTCACGCGTGCTGGTGAAGCTAAAGCAGTTCCATTGGCATTGGTAAAACGCGCTCATACAAACCCTTTAAAGATCACTTTAATCACAGGTGCGTCTTTGGGTAATGACTTAGATAAACAGTTAACTGAAGCTGGCGTATTGGCTCGTCGTCTACCTTTCCAAGTCGACAATACTTTGCGTAAGGCGATCAATAAAGGCGAAGTAATGTTTATTGATCAGCATTTGTCAGAAACTGTTGAACAAATGCGTAATAAACAATTGAAAAAGCCTGATATTGCAGTCATCGAAGCTGTAGCAATTACTGAAGATGGTGGCATCATTCCAACGACTTCAGTAGGTAACTCAGCAAGCTTTGCAATCTTTGCAGAAAAAGTAATTGTTGAAATTAACACAAATTTAAGCCCAGCATTCGAAGGCTTGCACGATATTTATATCCCATCTTATCGTCCGACACGTCAGCCGATTCCACTCACTCAAGTCGATGAGCGTATTGGTACACATGCAATTAATATCGATCCAGCTAAAATTGTTGGCATCGTATTTAACAGCGAATTCCATGATTCTCCATCAACAGTGACTGCACCAGATGATGAGACTCAAGCAATTGCAAACCACTTAATCGAATTCTTTGAAAAAGAAGTCGCTGAAGAACGTCTTCCTAAAAATTTAGGTCCATTACAAGCAGGTATTGGTTCAATTGCCAATGCGGTATTAACGGGTCTTAAAGAATCGAATTTTGAAGATCTCATCATGTACTCAGAAGTACTTCAAGACTGTACTTTTGAATTAATTGATGCTGGTAAAATGAAATTCGCTTCTGGCTCATCAATTACACTTTCTGCACGTTATGGTGAAAAAGTATTCAATAATCTTGAGCAATACAAAGACAAACTTGTATTACGCCCTCAAGAAATTTCAAACCACCCAGAATTGGTACGCCGTTTAGGAATTATCGGGATCAATACTGCGCTTGAATTTGACATCTACGGCAATGTGAACTCTACACACGTATGTGGTTCAAAAATGATGAATGGTATTGGTGGTTCAGGTGACTTCGCACGTAATGCACATATCGCAATCTTCGTGACTAAATCAATCGCTAAAGGCGGTGACATTTCATCTGTAGTGCCGATGGCATCTCACGTAGATCACACAGGTCATGACGTAGACGTTCTTGTGACTGAACAAGGTCTTGCTGATTTACGTGGTCTTGCACCGCGTGAACGTGCACGTGCAATCATCGATAACTGTGTTCACCCATTGTATAAAGATGCATTAAACGACTATTTCGATCGTGCATGTGCTAAAGGTGGACAAACTCCTCACCTACTTACAGAAGCGCTCTCTTGGCATTCTAATTTCGAAGAAACAGGTCATATGTTATCTGCACCTGCAGAAGCAAAATCTGCATAAGTATGACTTAAAAAAGCCCTGAATATCAGGGCTTTTTTTATTTAAAAGATTCTAAAATACTTTTAGATCATCATAGACATAAACTAATGAAATAGGCAGGATTGGATAGGATACTAAAGTGTGATAAGTTTTACATTTTACAAATATTAAATTACACAAAATCACACTTTATCAGCTGAACTTTACACATAATTTAAATATTATTATTTCATAGCAAGATTATGAGTGAACAAATAATAATAACAGCGTACTGTTTCATCAGTTTTCCTTCCTAGATTTCCCCCAAAATCTAGGAATTTTTTTGTCTATATGTTTTACAGAACTCAAGTTTAGTGTCCACATAAAAAAACCTCGATATTCGAGGTTCCTGTGTATGATATGAATTCTATTTTAATGATTACCTTGAACTTTTTCTTCAATCTCTTCCACACTGGTGTGTCGTACGTCATAGCCTTTAGCCATATAAATCACTTGTTCAGAAATATTTCGCGCATGGTCACCAATACGCTCCAAAGAACGCAGTACCCACATGACATTCAGAACACGAGAAATATGACGAGGATCCTCAATCATGTAGGTCATTAATGTACGTGTAGCAGATTGATATTCACGATCGATATCTGCATCAGCCAACAAAACTTTAAGTGCTTGCTCTGCATCAACACGTGCAAATGCATCCAATGCATCATGAATCATTACTCGCACTTGATTACCGATATGACGTGTTTCCATATAACCACGAGGTGATTCACCTTCTTCACATAGATTTTGGGCTATACGTGCAATTTTAGCTGCTTCATCACCAATACGTTCTAAATCGGTATTGGCCTTGCTCATTGCAATCACCATACGCAGATCACTTGCAGCAGGATGACGACGCACTAAAATCAAAGTCAAACCTTCATCAATTTCACGCTCATAGCGATTTACCGTATTATCCTGAAATTGGACATCTACAGCTAAATTTACATTTGTATCTAAAAGAGCATGAATGGCATTAGCAACTTGTTGCTCAACCAAACCACCCATTGCCATAAATTTGGTATGGACATCTTGCAAATCTTCGTTAAATTGAGAAGAAATATGGTGGCTAAGTACAGGATTATTAGAGCTCAAAGTCTTATTACTCCACACAGCGTGAATGGATTGAAATTTTTGCCATATTAAAGCATATCAATTGTGAATGTTTGATGACAAAACAATCAATTCATTCTATTTTTCAACTAACCATGCATTCATTTGACGAAGCTCATTTTCATTCAATTGACCCACAGAAGCCTTCAACCTCAACACATTCAACACATAATCATATTGAGCATTCACAAAATCTAATCGTGTTGCAAAAGCATTTCTTTGCGCAAGCAACACATCAACCATACTTTTAAGCCCTTCATCATACTGAGCTTGGGATGCTTTCGCGACTAATGCTGAAGAATCCATGGCAGCTTTGCGCGCTTGCAATGTAGCACTATCCATATCAATTTGTAGGTAAGATTTTTTAGCATCTGTGGTTGCTTTACGTATCGCAGCTTCTAATTGGCGTTCCGACTTTTCAACATTTTTTGTCGCTTTATCAATATTAATTTTAGTTCGTCCACCGGTATAGGCATTCCAGTTCATTTCTACACCCACCTGATCAAATTTCCCATCACTTGATATAGCTGTTTGTGGTGACTGTTCACTATAACCATAAGTGGCTACTGCTTCGACTTGAGGATAAAGCGCCGCTTGCTCTACACGTCGCTGATCATTGGCATATTGACGTTGCAAACGCGCTTGTAGAATTTCAAGATTCTGTTCTTGAGCCAATTTGGTCCATTCACTCATGATATTCGGTACAGGCTTTTGATACTCGAAATCATCACTTAAAACAGCGAGCTTTTCTTGGTAAGGTCCAATCAACTGAGCAAGTTGCTCTTGTGCCAAGATTAATTGAACACCTGTCGCAATTCGATTTGCTCGCGCATTTTGATATTGTGCATTCGCTTCGCTGACATCGCTTTCAGCAACTAAACCTTCTTTGAGTTTGGCATTCATCATATTGAGCTGCTCGAATAATGCTTTTTCTTCTTGAGCGTTAGTGAGCGTTAAAGCCTGTTGACGTAGTACATTAAAATAAGCTTCAGAGACATTTAATATATGTTGTTGCTGTTGCTGTTTTAAAGTGACTTCACTCAGTTGAACTGAGGTTTTTACCTGTTTATATCCCTGCCAAGCATCCATTCTGAAAATGGGTTGTCGTGCAGTAATCGCAATTTGACGAGTGGTCGATGTCGATGCCAACAGGTCAGAACTATTAAAAAAAGGATTCGATTCTGTACTTGAACGATTTACATCTTGGTTTTTACGCGTCACATTTCCTGAAACAGTTACTGTCGGCAGCAAATTACCTTTTGCTAAACCTATATTTAACTGATCAGCCTCATACTGCAAAACGTTGGCTTGCCAATTTGGATCGGTTTGCTTTGCTCGCTCATAGGCTTCAACGAGGTTCAATGCAAAGCTCATCGGGCTAAGCGCAATTAAACTGACTGCAAGTAGAGTTTTTTTCATGATAATGACTTCACAGTACCTTAAGCATTTGAATAACAAGTAATTAGAATAGGATGTTGCAAATATAATCTTTAATCGAACTTTTTACGTATCAATTTTATTATTTTTTCATTTAATCCGGAGAATTATTTTGAATTATGCACATTGATGTATGTTTTTCATACATTATTTTAACGCTTGATTGCGAAGCAACTACAATAAATTTCACTGTACGGTTTTAAAATAAGTGAAAATCTATTTGCGCCTCATTTCACACTTTAACTGTATTTTGATATCTCAATGAAGTCATTTTTGCACACGTTTAAGCCTATTCGTCAATTATTGACTCTTATGGTCGTAAGTCTTGGCTTAACTGCGTGTCAAAAACCGATTTCCGAAGAAATACCTACTGAATCTCCAAACCCAACCCAAAACCAGAACACCACACCTGATCTCAACCTCATTTGTCAAAAACTCAAAAAAGAAATGCTCGGGATAACTGCTCAACGGACTACATTCGCCATTGAGCAAATCAATCAAGATATTCGACTTTGTCTTCCCTTAATGCCATTTCAGGAACAGAAAGAATTGATCGGTTTGGCAGACATCATGTATAGAAATTTCTTAAGTATAGATCGATCAGCTGATCAGCAGAAAGCTTTTGATTTATATGCTCATGACCAGTCGCAATTTCCGACGATTCAACAATCACAAATTGAAAAATTACATCCACGAGATCAATATTTACTTCGGCATAAGGGTCAAGCGTATATTGATCTCGTCGATATTAACCACCAAGCAACTTACCAAAGAAACCCATACTATTTAGCACGAGTATTTGCCCCCTATTTCCCTGAGGCAGAACAAGCATTTATGCAAGAACTTGCTGAACAAAATCAGCAAGCACAATTTGAAGATCCTCATTTTCATCTTGAAGCACAAGAGATTTCTAGACGTGCCCAGTATTGGGAAAATTATCTAAAAAAATATCCTCAAAGCAGTTTCCGTTTAGATGCAGAGTACCTTTATCATTTTTATTCAAATCTATTATTTAAAGGTCTCAAACATGATCCTGTTTCTCATGATTTTGAAGGACGTGTTGAAATTGCACCCGATGCTTTAGCTGAAATCGATCAACTCGCAAATATGAAAAATAGTCGCTTAGCAGATCAAGCGAGACTTTTCTTAAAATTTATCGAACTGGATTCACAACAAAAAAGTAAATTAACTTCAAATCAGACTGATCAAAATCCGCAAGTTCTTATACAGCTAAGTCACTATTTAAACTTAAAAACTGTTGATCTTGAAAATCGTCGTAATTGCTTTAAAGACGCAATTTGTTATGCATCCTAGTCTGATGACTTTAATCTGACTTTATATGTTAATATTTTGGCATCGCTTGACGGAGCGCGAGTAATAACTCGCTGAGATCACCTAAAACATTGTTTTGATGGTGAGTACCGTTGAACCTGATCAGGTTAATACCTGCGTAGGAATCAAGCCATCTAAAAACTTTGTTCTAGATTATTCATTCAGGATAATTCCGCCACCGTTTTTGGTCGTGCTTGATTCGTTGATGTCATTCATAAGGATCATTGCAATGAACCAATTAACGAATCTTTCAAATACAGATCTCTCTGCTCAACATGAGCAAGATGCTCAAGATCTTACCCGCATTTTACCAGCGTCGAAAAAAGTCTATGTTCAAGGTTCTCGTCCAGATATTCGCGTACCCATGCGTGAAATTGCACTCTCCGATACACCAACGGGCTTAGGCGGTGAGTATAATCCTGCCATCATGGTGTATGACACTTCAGGTGTTTATACCGACCCTGAGATTCAAATTGATTTAAATCGAGGCCTACCAAACCTCAGAGATACATGGATTGAAGAGCGCGCAGATACAGAACAACTCGCGACATTAAGCTCAAAATTTGGGCGAGAACGTCTTCAAGATATTCGTACAGCTGGCATTCGTTTCGCACATATCCAGAAACCTCGTCGAGCTAAACCAGGACATAACGTTACGCAAATGCATTATGCTAAGCAGGGTATTATCACGCCTGAAATGGAATACATTGCGATTCGAGAAAACCAAAAGCAACGCGAAGGTGTGGATACTCGCCAACATGTTGGTCAAAACTTTGGTGCAAAAAATTTATTAGAAATTACACCTGAATTTGTACGCCAAGAAGTCGCTGCAGGTCGTGCCATTATTCCTGCCAATATCAATCATCCTGAACTCGAACCGATGATTATCGGACGAAATTTCCTAGTGAAAATCAATGCCAATATTGGCAACTCAGCACTGGGTTCATCCATTGATGAAGAAGTAGCAAAAATGACATGGGCAACACGTTGGGGTGCTGACACCATCATGGATTTGTCTACAGGTAAAAATATTCATGAAACACGCGAGTGGATTATTCGAAATTCTCCTGTACCTATTGGAACTGTTCCAATTTATCAAGCATTAGAAAAGGTGGATGGAATCGCAGAAGATCTTACATGGGAAATTTTTAAAGACACTTTAATCGAACAAGCTGAGCAAGGGGTTGATTACTTCACGATTCATGCTGGTGTTTTATTGCGCTATGTTCCTCTCACAGCCAATCGCTTAACGGGCATCGTTTCACGCGGTGGTTCAATCATGGCACAGTGGTGTCTTGCACATCATAAAGAAAATTTCTTATACACCCATTTTGATGAAATCTGCGAGATCATGAAAGCCTATGATGTCTCATTCAGCTTAGGTGATGGTTTACGCCCTGGGTGCATTCAAGATGCCAATGACGAAGCCCAATTTTCCGAACTACGTACATTAGGAGAATTAACCCATCGAGCTTGGGAACACGATGTACAAGTCATGATCGAAGGTCCTGGTCATGTTCCTATGCATATGATTAAAGAAAATATGGATTTACAACTTGAGGTTTGCAAAGAAGCACCTTTTTATACATTAGGACCATTAACAACAGATATTGCACCTGGTTATGATCATATTACTTCAGCAATTGGTGCAGCCATGATCGGTTGGTATGGAACAGCGATGCTTTGTTACGTAACACCTAAAGAGCATTTAGGTCTACCCAATAAAAAGGACGTCAAAGATGGCATTATTACCTATAAAATTGCAGCACATGCTGCAGACCTCGCCAAAGGACACCCAGGTGCTCAAGTCCGTGATAATGCGCTTTCAAAAGCACGTTTTGAGTTTCGTTGGGAAGATCAATTTAACTTAAGTTTAGATCCTGATACAGCACGTAGTATGCATGATGAAACCATGCCTAAAGAGGCACATAAATCAGCGCATTTCTGTTCGATGTGTGGACCTAAATTTTGCTCAATGAAGATTACCCAAAATGTGCGTGAATACGCTCAAAATCAGCAGTCTGATAATCTAGATCTCAAGTTAAATCAAGAGATTGAATCAGGTCTCAACGCGATGAAAAATGAGTATCATAAGCAAGGACAAAAGTTGTATCAGAAGCTGTAAAAATTAAAAAACCTGTTTTTCTTTAATGCAATCTCAGTTAGGATGAAATAAATTTTTGTCCTAACGTATACGAATGAAAATTCTTGAAAAAGCCACCTACAATAATAAAGATTTTAAGGTCCATTCTCGCGAATCCCTTTATCAAGGATTCATTCGTATAGAGAAAGTGAGCATCACACATCGTTTATTTGGTGAGAATACTTATACCCCAACAATTCATCGTGAATTAGTGCATCGTAAAGAAGCTGCTGGTGTACTCATCTACAATGATGCGCTCAAGCGCTTTGCACTGATTGAACAATTCCGAATTGGTGCAATCGATGATCCTATCTCCCCATGGCAACTAGAAATCATTGCAGGCGTATTAGATGGCGATGAATCACCTGAAACATGTATTCAGCGTGAGAGTTTAGAAGAATCTGGTTGTGAAATTCGTAATCTGGAACATTTATTTACCTTCTACCCTTCTGCTGGTGCGTGCGATGAAGTTTTTCATTTGTATGTTGCAGAAGCAGATCTTCCTGAGCAAGGCGGTATTCATGGTATGCCAGATGAAGGTGAGAATATCCAACTGCATATCTTAGCTTATTCAGATCTTGAACCATTATTGGCATCCAAACGATTGTGTAATGCACCTGTCATCATGGCTCTGCAATGGCTCAAACAGCACATTGCCACTACCTCTATAGCGCTGAGGTAATTTATGACGCCTTTAATCAAACAGAATAAAAATGATCAGCTCATTATCCAAATTACCGATACCCATCTCATGGATCATCCTGACACGCCGTTTGTTCAGATAAATCCTGAACAAAGTTTTCATGCAGTGATCAATGATATTTTAAATCGCTATCAAGACATTGATGCGATTATTCATACAGGTGACTTGGCACAGGTACCACATGAGGCAACTTATCAGCGATATTTGAGTTTCATGAAAAATTTGAATATTCCGTTTTATCAAATTCCAGGCAATCATGATGATGCCGAATATTTTCCTTTTGCAGCGCCTGACCCTATACCGGCCGTGTTAACTTTCGGAACGTGGAAAATCGTCCTATTAAATAGTGCTGTGCCCCACAAAGTAGATGGTTGGATTAAAGCAGAACAATTGAATCATTTATCAATGATTCTTCAGGAAACACAGCAGCACCCAGTCATTTTGGCGTGTCATCATCACCCACTTGAAATGAATTCCAAGTGGATTGATCGACACATCTTAAAAAATTCAGATCAATTGACACAGATCATGGCAGAATATCAACACATTCAAGCAGTGATCTTTGGACATGTGCACCAAGATTCGTTGAATGACTGGAAAAATATTCAATTTTTATCAACGCCTTCTACCTCTGTTCAGTTTAAACCAAAGACTGAAGATTTTGCCTTTGATGACCTTGCACCAGGCTATCGCAGCCTGCTATTGAAAGCTGATGGTAGCTTTGAAACACGTGTTCATCGCCTACAAAATTTTGCGCAAAATATTAATAAAGAAATTTCAGGTTATTAGCTTTTCTTTTAAAGTGTTTTGGATTAAGTTATCTGTCCGAATGGAATCTGAACAGTCCAAAACAGATATTCATAGCTTTCATCTTTGATAAAAAATCTATATGATGACGCCCCCGATAGCAACAATCTATCGGAAGCGATAAAAACACTTGCATATCACCATATTTTTTGCGTACGCAAACACGCATATGATGAGGAATGCCCTTTATGGCGAATGACAACCAAAATCAAGTCTTGGAAGAAAACAACGTAGTTGCTGAAAAAGTAAAACGCGTGCGTAAGACCAAGCCAAAGACTTCCGAAGGCGGTACTACAGCGAGTCTATTTGGCATCGAGCCTTATCAGCCGAAAAAAAATGAAGAATACATGTCTGAAGGTCAACTTGAGCATTTCCGTCAAATTTTATTGGCATGGAAAGACGAGTTAATGTCAGAAGTGGATCGAACATTAAATACAATGCAAGATGAAAATACTGCATTGCCTGATGTAAATGACCGTGCAACGCAAGAAGAAGAGTTTGCGATTGAGCTTCGTACTCGTGACCGTGAACGCAAGTTAATTCGCAAAATTGAACAATCTATCGAAGCAATCAAAAATGATGACTATGGTTTCTGTGAAACCTGTGGGATCGAAATTGGCTTACGTCGTTTAGAGGCTCGTCCAACAGCGACGCTTTGCATTGATTGCAAAACTTTAGCTGAAATTAAAGAGAAACAAAATAACGGTTAATCATGTTATTTAATAATCCTTCCCTAACCCCTCCTTTGATAAAGGAGGGGGACAACAGGATGGCTTATGTGGGTCGGTTTGCGCCATCGCCAACCGGCCCTCTTCATTTTGGATCACTCATTACAGCTGTTGCAAGCTATTGTGAAGCAAGATCTCATGCAGGCAAATGGGTTGTACGAATTGAAGATACAGACATCCCTCGCATATATCCTGGTAGTGAAGAACATATCTTGTCATGTATTGAAGCTTTCGGTTTCGAGTTTGATGACGACATTATCTTTCAAAAAGACCGTTTAAACATCTATGAATCTGTCTTAAATGATCTTCAGCAACGTGACCTCACCTATGCCTGCCAATGTACACGCAAAATCTTAGGCTCTAATCATATCTATAGCAGTACTTGCCGCGATTTAAAACTACCACACGATCAACAAGCCATTCGGGTTAAAACATCAGACGAGTTGATTTGTTTTGAGGATCTTTTACAAGGTCAGCATTGCTCTAATTTGACCAATGAATTAGGAGATTTTGTTCTTAAACGTCGCGACGGTATTATTAATTATCAGCTCGCCGTGGTTGTGGATGATTATCTACAAGGAATGACTCATGTTGTGCGTGGTGCTGATTTGCTAGATAACACTGAACGACAAATTTGGTTAGGGCGATTATTGGGCTACCCTGAACTTCAGTATATGCATTTGCCCCTAGCAATGAATAAAGATGGTACAAAGCTTTCTAAGCAAAATTTAGCTGTAGCACTTGATCTCACCCAAGCCCCCCAACTCTTGAACAAAGCTATTCACGCATTAGGACAAGATCCAGTTGATCTAGATCAACCAAATCGCATGCTTCTACAGGCAATTCAACAATGGGATCGTAAGAAAATTCCAGTTGGCACCACCATACAAGGTGTTTTTGAATAGTGTCCATACAGAATCATGCTTGTTATTCAGCTGAAAATGTTTTTGAATTCCATTTAGATAGATTAATCAGGAGTTCATTATGTTTTTTATTTTTGGGGTAGGACCTAAAACCATCAAAACGGAAAAAGGGCAATTTCTATGCCCAGTCTGTCGTACATATAGCAATTATGAAATTAAACAACAACGCAATTATTTTTCTTTATTTTTTATTCCATTGATTCCACTATCAAAACCCAAATCTGGTCAAGTCACCTGTTTAAACTGTGGCACACATATGCCAACGATGGTGTTGCAGCAAAATAGTACTCCACCATCATCAGATTTGAATGCTTAAGATACAATCGTGTATTTTAAAAACTAGATACTTCCTTGGCCTGATTCTTTTCTTGGGTTGTTGCTTCAATTTTCAGCATTAAACTGACCATGACAGCACACATAATCAGAGATGAACCACCATAACTAATAAATGGTAAAGTTAAACCTTTAGTTGGGAGCAGCCCCATATTCATGCCAGCATTTACCATAATTTGCAGAACAAAAATAATGCTAATCCCGTAAGCCAAATAACCCGCTCTCAAAAATTGATGCTGAATGGCACGATGCCCTATTCGAATACACGCACCCACCATAAGAAATGACAGTGCGAGAACAACCGTAATGCCCATGAAACCGAACTCTTCTGCCAAAATAGCCAACATAAAGTCCGTATGCGCCTCAGGTAGATAAGACATTTTTTGAATACTATGGCCTAAGCCTACCCCTAACCATTCACCACGTCCAAAGGCCATAAGCGCATTTGAAAGCTGATAACCAGAACCTAAAGGATCTGCCCATGGATTGGTAAAAGACATTAAACGCTCGAAACGATAAGGCTCGAACACAACCAGCACTACAAATGCCATGATAATGGCACCCAATGCAATACCAAACTGGATTAGTGGCGCACCTGCAAGAAAGAACACCCCTAACATCGTTAAGGCAACCACTACCGTTGCACCTAAGTCAGGTTCAGCAATAATCAAACCAACTGTACATAGCATTACTGTTGCTAATCGTGCCAGCCCTTTCACATTATTCCGCACTTCTTCTGCCCGACGGACAACATAATCTGCAGTAAAAATAGCCATCATCACTTTCGCAGCTTCAGTAGGCTGGAAGGTAAATCCTGCGATTCGAATCCAACGCGTCGAACCGTTCACTTCCGAACCGACTAATAACACCGCGACAAGCAATGCCATAGTCATCATCCATAACGGAAATGTGTTATTAAACCAGGTATTTAACGAAACACGATAAACCAAAATTGCTGCGACAAACGCAACCACGATGGATATGGCATGGCGGATGACATAGTGGAATGGATTTTCATGCAATCTTTCTGCGTAAGGCATAGAAGCTGAACCAACCATCACCGTTCCAATACAGAGCAGTGCAATCACACAAAAAATTAGAACATTCCTTGATGTAATTTCACTTGGAATACGTGGTAACCAACGTTGGTAAATTTTATTCACTTTATCAATCGTTGTCTGAGCTGACTCAGCCATATCTTCGTCCTTATTGTTTTTCGTGCAGCGCATTCACACAAGCAACAAATTGATGTCCGCGTTGTGGATAGCCAGTAAACATATCAAAACTTGCACATGCCGGCGAAAGCAATACCACATCATGTTGCTGTGTATTTGCTTGACATAATTTTACTGCTTCTTCTAATGATGTAGCATGAAGAATTGTGGTTGTGCCTTGAATTGCTTGTTCAATCACTGGCGCATCTTCACCAATGAGTACCGCGAGTTTTGCAAATTCCGTTAATGATTTTCTTAAAGCAGTAAAATCTTGCCCTTTACCTTGACCACCTAAAATGATGGCAACTTTAGCTTTCTGTACTGCGATCGCCGCACCTAAGCCATCTAATGCTGCTAATGTTGCCCCAATATTTGTACCTTTTGAGTCGTTATAATAACGAACACCTTGCACTTCTTTGACAAATTCGCAGCGATGTTCCAACCCCTTGAAGGTTTTCAAAGTTTCCAGCATGACCTCTAATGGTAGACCTATCGCTTCACCTAAAGCTAAACACGCAAGTGCATTTGCGACATTGTGTGTCCCTTGAATATACATCTCAGAACTTTTCAATAAACGTTCACGCCCCCTTGCTAGCCACATCGTGCCATCAGTATCTCTGAGTACACCATACTGATTCATATCTGGTGCATTGAGCCCAAAACTCTGCATTGGCGTTGCATCAGGTACTAAGGGACGTGTCAAAGAGTCATCACGATTGAAGACCACTTTCTTGACACCTTGAAAAATACGATGTTTGGCCGTGTGATATCCCATCATATCGCCATGACGATCGAGATGGTCTTCGCTCATATTTAAGACGACAGCAACTTCAGCATTTAAGTTCGATGTAGTTTCTAATTGGAAACTGGATAGTTCTAAGATATATAGCTCTGGATCATCTTTGGTTAAATCTAAGGCTGGACGTCCTAAATTCCCCCCTACAGCGACTTTTTTGCCTGCATCTTTCGCCATTAAGCCGATCAAGGTGGTCACTGTACTTTTTGCATTAGAACCTGTTATTGCAACAATAGGCTTTTCAGTCGCACGTCTTAAAATTTGAATTTCACTGACAACAGGAATGCCTTGTGCAAGCGCTGTTTGAATCACTGGCAGTTTAGGATCAAGCCCTGGACTGATAATAATTTCCTCAGCAGACAACAACATTTCTTCGTCAAATTTCCCAAAGCTAGTTTGGACTTCAGGTGGAATTTGATCATGTCCAGGTGGAGAGGTCCTCGAATCTGTTACTGCAACGTGATAGCCTTTTTCATGTAGAAAATTTACCGCAGCAACACCCGAAATTCCGAGTCCTGCGACAACTTTTAATCCACCACGCTGTATTAACATTTCTGCCCCATATTTTAGTCTAATTAGAAACTGCCGAAATGTTAGCACTTTGCTGCTTTGAATGCTTTTTTTGATTTCATAATCTTGACATTATTTTGTGTCCATGCGTAAAAAAACCGCCAATTTAGGCGGTTCTTTTATTGAAGTAAACTACTTCCATTTCACAGCTTGAGGGTTTAACTTGGGTGTTTCCTTGTCTGAAACAGGACAAGCGCAATTTCCGCCACAACCAGCAGTCATTTTGGGTTTAAGCCACTTTGATAGTGCCTTCCACCCTTTTCTTTCCGTGGCATCTGACAGTTTCATAAAGGCTGAATTTGACGTCTGTGGAAAAACCTTTTTGAACACGACCAATGCACTCCAAAGGACCAATGCCGTAATAATTAGAATTTCAATCATCTCAGTCTCCTCAACTCTTCAGATTTAAGCTAACACGCTGGTCGCGACTTGATAGGTTAAAAACGACATAAAATACGCTAAACCAAATAAATAGACGGTCATAAAGCCAACTGTCTTCCAAGAACCTGTTTCGCGTTTCACTGTCGCTAATGTCGCCAAACAATGTGGTGCATAAATGAACCAGACCAAAAGTGATAATCCTGTTGCTAAAGACCAGCCCAAATCCCCACCACTACTAATCAGTGATGCCAAGCCTTCCGACATCGCATCCTCATCAACAGCAGACAAAGCATACACGGTGCCTAAAGCAGCAACGACAACTTCACGCGCAGCCATGGCTGGAATTAAAGCAATACAAATCTGCCAATTAAAGCCTAATGGCGCAAAGATTGGTTGCATCAAATGACCTAACATCCCCGCAAATGAATAATCAATCGCAGGTAATGTTGCACCCTCTGGTGGTTGTGGGAATGTGCACAAGAACCATAATAAAATAGAAAGCGCAAAGATGATTCCACCGACTCGCTTCAAAAAGATTTTTGCTCGATCAAGCAAGCCAATCCACACGTTTTTCAAATCTGGAAAACGATAGCTTGGAAGTTCCATCAATAACATATGTTGAGATTTATCTTTTTGGAAAAACTTCAACACAAACGATACGATCAGTGCACTCACAATCCCTGCCATATATAGACCGAACAGCACTAAACCTTGAAGGTTAAATAGTCCCCAAACCGTTTGAGAAGGCACAAAAGCTGCAATCAACAACGCATAGACGGGTAAACGAGCTGAACAAGTCATCAATGGCGCAACAAAGATCGTGGTCAAACGGTCTCTTGGATCACTAATAGTCCGTGATGCCATGATTCCAGGAATTGCACACGCAAAACTCGACAGTAATGGAATAAATGCACGTCCCGAAAGACCTGCTTTATACATCAACTTATCAAGTAAGAATGCCGCTCGGGGTAAATAACCTGATTCTTCAAGCACCAAGATAAAGAAGAATAAGATGAGAATCTGAGGCAAAAAGACAACTACACCACCTGCACCCGCGATAATTCCATCAACCACTAAACTATTGAGTAATGGATGTGCAATATTCTCACCAACGACTTCACCCAACCAGCCAAAGAACGTCTCAATACCATCCATGAAGGGTGCCGCCCAAGCAAAAACTGCTTGGAAAATGATGAACATCATCACCGCTAAACTGAATAGACCAAGTACTGGGTGCAGAAAGATTTTATCGAGAAAAACTGAACGTTTATCATCAAATTCAACAAATTGAACGGCATCTTTGACAATCGCTTCAACTTTGTCGTGATCAGATCCTTTCAAACCTGTCAGCTCAGTTTGAGGAACAGCATATTTGCCATGATCTAGCGCATTCATCAGGTTTTCAATACCTGAGCGACGCACAGCAACCGTTTCTACAACTGGAATGCCTAAGCGCTCAGAAAGCTTTTGGGTGTTTATTTGCATTCCACGACGACGAGCTTCATCCATCATGTTAAGTACGAGTAGCATTGGACGACCCAATTGGATCAACTCCAAAACTAAACCAAGGTGCAACTTCAGATTGGTTGCATCAACAACGCATAAAAATGCATCTTGATGACCTTCTTCCGCAATTTTCCCATAAACAACATCACGGGTGATTTCTTCATCTGGACTAGTTGCGTCTAAACTATACGTTCCTGGCAAGTCTAAAACACGAACCGCTTTACCTGAGTTTAGCGTGAAGTGACCAATTTTTCGCTCAACGGTTACACCTGCATAGTTACCTACTTTTTGGCGTGTTCCAGTCAAATGATTGAATAATGAAGTTTTACCACAGTTAGGATTACCAACAAGGGCAACACGCAACGCATCGCTCATGCCGACACTCCTTCTATTTCAATTTTTTGTGCTTCATTTTTTCTTAAGGCAAAGCGAGTAAAACCCACTTGAATGAGAATTGGATCACCGCCAAACAGTCCTTTCGTAATGACTTGTACTTTAGTTCCGGAAACAAATCCTAGCGTTTCTAAACGACTTGCCACCATATCTGTAGAAGTACCATCTACAGTGCGATGCACTTGCGTAATGATGGCAGATTGTTTGACTTTCAAATCAGATAAACGCACCGTACCTAACCCTAAAAAATTTTGAACAGTATACATACAAATGAGAATTATTACCGCACTCTCATCAAGAATGATTCGCATCTTCTTATAACACATCGACATGCATAGAAAATTACACTACATTAGATAATCTCAATTAAATCAATCGAATTTCCCAATTGAATATCCCTATGATTAATAAGAAACCTCGAGTTCCTGCACCCATTCAAATTCCAGAACAACTTTCGTTCTTACACGGATTTCGAGATTATTTAATCGCTCAGTCTGTTAGCCCACACACCCGAAATGCCTATCTCACAGATTTAGTCCAATGCAGTACTCTGTTAACCAGCCCCATGACCTTATGGTCACATGATGATATTTCAGATGTACTGATTGAGCTCACCAAACAAGGGAAAAGTCCTCGATCAATTGCTCGCACTTTATCGGCACTTCGGTCTTTCTATAAATTTTTAAGAGAGCAAAATTTAAGAACAGATAATCCTATAGCCGCACATAAAACACCCAAGTTAGGACGAGCGTTACCTAAAGATTTATCTGAGCAAGATGTTGAATCACTCATTCAAGCACCAGATACAAACACAGCGTTAGGCTTGCGTGATCGCACGATGTTTGAAGTCCTTTATGCTTGTGGTTTACGCGTGAGCGAACTGATTAATTTAAGAATAGATCACATCAATCTCAATCAGGGTTTTTTGCGAATCTTGGGCAAGGGAAATAAAGAACGTTTAGTTCCTTTGGGGCAAATTGCTGTGGAATGGATTGAAAAATATTTAGCAGAAGCTCGTCCACAACTCTATAAAAGTGCTACAGATTACTTATTTCTGACCCAACATGGCGGGATTATGAGCCGTCAAAACTTTTGGTATGCCATCAAACGTTATGCCCTCCAAGCAGGTATAGCGACAGAGCTATCCCCCCATACATTAAGACATGCTTTTGCAACTCACCTGCTCAATCACGGTGCAGATCTCCGAGTGGTACAAATGCTCCTCGGGCATAGTGATTTATCGACAACACAAATTTATACGCATGTTGCACAAATTCGCATGCAACAGCTTCATGCTCAGCATCATCCCCGTGGCTAAGTCATCGATCTGAATTTTGTAGCACTGAGCTATAATTTACGATTTGAGAATATTTTTTGTTATGCTTAGCGCAGTAAAAATAATGCTGAAAACTTTAAAAGGGTTGTTTATGTTATTTACCCGTTCGAAAATTTTATTCGCTTCTACCCTTGCAACGACGCTTTTTATGAGTGCATGCTCCAAATCTGAAGACACACAAAAATCAGATGGTACTTTAACGGCAACTGCTCCAGCAACCGGCCAAGCATCAAATTTAACTGAGCGAAATGCGCAACAACGCTTGATTCAAAAGTTAGAGAAAAATTTTAAAACCGCAAATATCAATGCCAAAATTATCGACATTAAACCAACCGAAGTACCAAATCTTTACTGGGTCAATTTAGAGGGTATGACTGCGGTATACACTACTGCAGATGGTCAATATATTTTCCAAGGTGATTTACTACGTTTAGGTAATAAAAAAGTTGAAGATATTGGACAATCCTTCCAGTCGGCATTGAGTAAAGGGTTACTAAGCCAGTTAAAAGCTGAAGATCTCATTATTTATCCAGCTAAATCTAAAACCAAACATATCGTTTACGTTTTTACAGATATCAGCTGCCCTTACTGCCATAAATTGCATGAACATATGGATGAAATCAATTCTAAAGGAATTGAAGTTCGTTATATCGCGTGGCCACGTGGAGAACAGTATTTCCCAGCAATGGAAAGTGTCTGGTGTAGTAAAAATCGTAAAACTGCATTTGATCAAGCTATTGCAGGTCAACAATTAAACAATACCAACTGTGAAAATCCTGTTAAAGATCAGTACCAAATGGGTTTAAAAATGGGTGTCAATGGAACGCCTGCAATTTACAGCTCAGAAGGTGTTTATCTTGGTGGATACATGACAGCAGATGAAATACTAAGTAGCTTAAATAACTAATATTTATGAGATAAATTACTGCTTTTTATACATCAATATTTAACTCGATTGACCCTAGAGTCTGCCTCTTTTTTTAGCTATGATCTAGGTTCAATAAAATTTTACATATTTTTTGGAGTGTGACGTGAAACCAGTTCGTCTGGCAATACTCGGTCTAGGAACCGTAGGTGGTGGTGCCCTTAAACTATTACAAGAAAACGCTGCTGAAATTAGACGTCGCACCGGTCGTGAAATTCAAATTACTTATGTGGGTACTCGTCGCCCTCGCCCAGATTTAAATCTTCCAGACTCAGTTAAACAAAGTGCCGACCTTCTTGATATCGTTCGTCAACCTGATGTTGATGTTGTTGTTGAAGTCATGGGTGGTATTCACCCTGCTTATGAAGTCATCAAAGAAGCAATTGTTCATGGCAAACAAGTTGTCACTGCCAATAAGGCGCTTTTAGCTGAACATGGTAACGAATTATTTAAACTTGCTGAAGACAATGCTGTGCAGATCGCCTATGAAGCAGCTGTTGCTGGCGGTATTCCAATTATCAAAGTAATTCGTGAAGGCTTAGCTGCCAATAAAATCGAGTGGCTTGCAGGCATCATTAATGGTACAGGCAACTTTATCCTAAGTGAAATGCGTGAAAAAGGACGTGCTTTTGCGGACGTTTTGAAAGAAGCGCAAGAACTTGGCTATGCTGAAGCAGATCCAACTTTTGATGTAGAAGGGATTGATGCTGCTCACAAGTTAACCATTCTTGCATCTTGTGCATTTGGTATTCCACTTCAATTTGATAAAGTTTTTACTGAAGGAATAGGCAAAGTTACTGCTCAAGATGTGAAGTACGCCGAAGATCTTGGCTTCCGTATTAAGCATTTAGGTATTGCACGTCGTGCAGAAAAAGGCATTGAACTACGTGTTCACCCAACGCTCATTCCAGATGACCAGTTGATCGCAAATGTAAACGGCGTTAAAAATGCTGTTCTCGTACAAGCGAACGCAGTCGGCCCAACTTTATATTATGGTGCTGGTGCTGGTGCTGGTCCAACTGCTTCTGCCGTAGTCGCTGACGTTGTCGATATCGTTCGTGACATTTCTTATACTGAAGACGGTGCTGGAACTATTCCACAATTAGCATTTGAAGCACTCACAGACTTACCAATTCTAAGTCGTGAAGAAATGACAACGGGTTACTACATCCGTATTAATGCTGAAGATCAAACAGGCGTACTTGCTGAAGTTACTACGATCTTGAGTCGTGCAGGAATCAGTATTGATGCCATTATGCAGCAACCTCGCTTAAAAGACCTTATTCCTATCGTGATTCTGACAGATCCTATTGTTGAATCAAAAATGGATGAAGCGCTTTCACAAATTCAAGCATTACCCGTCATCCATGGCGAAATTGTACGAATTCGTTTAGAATCGCTTGATAATTAATCATCTCGGGTAGAGGGTACTGCTGCCCTCTCCAGCTCTACACACAATTGGAACATCATCATGTCTAATGCCAATCGTTACACTGGTTTAGTTGACCGTTATCGCGACCGTTTACCAGTGTCTGCAACTACTCGTGCAATCTCCCTAGGCGAAGGTAATACACCACTGATTAAGCTTGCGAATATTCCACGTTTAATTGGCAAAAATGTTGAAATTTATGTGAAGTACGAAGGCTTAAACCCGACTGGTTCATTTAAAGACCGTGGTATGACCATGGCAGTCACTAAAGCTGTTGAAGAAGGCTCTAAAGCGATTATCTGTGCATCTACAGGTAATACCTCTGCTGCCGCTGCCGCTTATGCTGCTCGCGCTGGTATTAAAGCATTTGTTTTAATTCCAGAAGGCAAAATTGCAATGGGTAAAATGGCTCAAGCAATGATGTATGGTGCGATCACAATGCAAATTCGTGGTAACTTCGATGACGGTATGCGCCTTGTTAAAGAAGTTGCTGACCAAGCACCTGTAACTATCGTAAACTCAATCAACCCTTACCGTTTGCAAGGTCAAAAAACGATTGCATACGAAATCGTTGATGAATTAGGTCGTGCACCTGACTATCACTGCTTACCAGTAGGGAACGCAGGTAACATCACTGCACACTGGATGGGTTATACTGAAGCTGTTGCAAACCAACCTGCGGATCAATTTGAGCAAGTAATTTATGATGCTGAAACTGATCAGTTCACTGGTCCTAAACCTGAAGGTTTACCGACGATGGTTGGCTATCAAGCTTCTGGCGCAGCACCATTCTTACGTGGTGCACCTGTTCAAAACCCTGAAACTGTTGCAACAGCAATCCGTATTGGTAACCCACAAAGCTGGAACCATGCGAAAGCGGTAGTACGTGACTCTCAAGGTTGGTTTGATGAATTAACAGATGCTGAAATCTTAGAAGCTCAACGTTTGCTTTCTATGTATGAAGGTGTATTTGTTGAGCCTGCTTCTGCAGCTTCGATTGGTGGTGCAATCCGCGATATTAAAGCGGGCAAAATTGCTGAAGGCTCAGTCATTGTTTGTACTGTAACAGGTAATGGTCTTAAAGATCCTGATACTGCTATCAAACAGTGTTCTGATGCAGTCATGCTTTCAATAGATGCAACGATGGATCAAGTACGCGATTCAATTTTGTCTAATATGTAAGATTGCATCATAAAAAACCCTGCATCTGCAGGGTTTTTTATTTATGGTCTAGATCGCACGTGGTAACTGACTGGTCCAACGCATTAAGCGAACAGCATCATCATTACGAGCTTGAGTATTGCTTGCTCCTAAAAGCACAACTACAGCTGGACGATTATTCAAAGTCGTATGCATCACCACACAACGCCCAGCCTCATTAATAAATCCCGTCTTTGAAATGTTAATATTCCAGCCACCGTTACGAACGAGAGAGTTCGTATTGTTCGATTTCAACACACGATAACCGAGGTTAAAATCATAGGTTGGCGTCGTAGAAAATTGACGAATAAGACCGTACTGTGATGCGGTACTCACCAAGATGCCCAAGTCCCGCGCAGAAGCAACATTGCGAGGATCTAGACCTGTAGACTCAGTAAATTTAGATGAATGCATCCCTAAGGCACGTGCTTTATTATTCATAGCAGAGACGAAAGCCGCACGACCTCCTGGATATGTTCGAGCCAAAGCCGCAGCTGCAGGGTTTTCAGATTTCATTAAAGCGAATAATAAGGCTTCAGCACGATTCATTGTGTCACCTACACGCAATGTCGAGCTTGAGTTTTTACCACCCGCACCTGCAAAATCAATGCTTTGCAGCGTAATATTTTCAGACATATTTAATTGTGCATCTGCGATCACAACAGCTGTCATTAATTTTGTAACAGACGCAATCGGTAGAACAGTATTCGTGTTCTTACTAAATAAGACCTCACCCGTATTTGCATCCATGACCAATGCTGCACGCGCGTTCACAGAAGGTTGATTACTATAGCGACTGTTATCAAGAATCTGAGAGGTTGGTGATGTTGAGGTCGCAGGGCCTGTAGATTTACGAATTGTTGTTGTAATCGTGGTTGTTGCTTGAGGGGTATACTCTTCTGAAGAGGAAGTAGAAGCTTTGAGACTATCATTATTTAAGAATTGGCTTGCATCTTCAGATGACCAACTGATGCTCGCCTGCCCCGGTGCAGAATTAGCATGATTAATTAATTCTGCAAAGCTCAATGAGCTCATAGAGAGTAGTACTGATGTAGTCAGCACATGCATTAGCGTTAATTTCTGTTTTTTCACGATAACTTACTCATCTTACGGAGGCATTTTGCATCATTGCTAATCACCTCAAATATGACTTACATTTAGGTACAAACGTGATTAATATTAAACCACGTGATTATGCACAGTATTTTAGTAAAGATTAGGAATAGCATTGCTATTTTTGTTAGTCCAATGCAAGCAATTTTTGCATCATGTAACAAAAAAGTAAGAATAGATTTCAGAGGAGGTGTTTGTGATCACGGTATTAGTGGTAGATGACCATGAGTTAGTTCGTACAGGTATTTGTCGTATGCTTGAAGATCAAGCAGATATTCAAGTCATTGGTCAAGCAGAGTCCGGTGAAGAAGCCATTAGTCTTGTTCGTCAACACCACCCTAATGTCGTCTTGCTCGATGTGAATATGCCTGGTATCGGTGGCGTAGAAACCACTCGCCGTTTATTACAAACAGCACCTGACACCAAAGTTCTCGCCGTCAGTGGCCTAGCGGAAGAACCCTATCCATCACTACTGTTAAAAGCGGGGGCTCGTGGTTATATCACGAAGGGAGCTCCGATCACAGAAATGGTGCGTGCAATTAATAAAGTCATGCAAGGTGGTAAATACTTCAGTGCAGATATTGCTGAACAGCTTGCGAGTTCTTATTTATCTGATACACAAACCTCTCCTTTTGACGCACTTTCTGAACGTGAAATGCAAGTCGCGATGATGGTTGTGAATTGTATTAGTGCCCAAGAAATTTCAGACAAACTTTTCGTTAGCGTAAAAACAGTGAATACTTATCGGTATCGTATATTTGAAAAATTAGGAATCGATAGTGATGTCAAACTGACTCATTTGGCAATTCGTTATGGTTTGATTAAGCCTTAATTTGATCTGAGTATTCCAATGACGTCTGCTGCTTCAATTTCTATTTACCAAACGATCTACCGTCTTGGAACACTATATTCAAGTTATCGTGTCATTATCGCCCTAAGCTTAACGCTCATATTCCTACTGACGATTGATTCTGAACGTTATTTTTATCAATATGAATCAATCTATTTTTACGCTTTACTCCTTTATGTTGCAAGCAGCATCGTACAAACGATCGTTTTAAAATACTTACCACAAGCCATTTCTAAACAAATTATCACCTTATTTGCAGTTGACCTGCTCTTTCTAAATACCCTTACTTTTGCACTCGGTGGTCCCAATATCGCAATTGGGTTATTGTTTGTCATTTCCGTCTTTGCAGCAAATTTTTTACTCAGTAAAAACCAAGCCTTATTCATCACATTGGTCGCGGTGATTGGGGTCGTATATCAACAGTTTTTTGGTAGTTTGTTCTCCATTGAAAGTCTAAATAATATTGGTGACAGTGCCTTTCTTGCTTTTTTATTTTTTGTGGTTCATGGCATTGGTCAAGTATCAATACAACGATTTCAAGTACTCGAATCGGTCAATATACATCAAGCTAACGAACTCTTTAAATTACAAAATATTAATCGTTATATTCTTGAGCAAATCGAAGTTGGTTATCTGGTCTTAGATGATCACTGTAAAATTATCGTCTGCAATCCTGCTGCATGTTCCCTACTCGGTATTTCGCCACTCTATGCTCATGAACAATATAATCTTGCAAATTTTCAACCAGATCTCTATGAAATTCTCAAAAATACATTAGTTGCTCATGGAGAGCGCTTTCAATTTGAATCGCATCAATCATCCTATACGGTTGATATTCGCATTCAAAAACTGGTTACACCTCAACAAGCGCTCACGCTATTAATTTTGGAAGATGCGCAAAAGCTTAATCAGAAAGTTCAACAAATGAAATTAGCTTCTCTTGGTCAATTATCAGCCAGTATTGCACATGAAATACGTAATCCTTTAGCGGCAATCGTACAAGCTAATGAACTTAATGATGATTCGGATGAAGAACAAAAACGTATGCTCAATCAAATGATTGCCAAGCAAGCAAAACGTATTGATAAAATTGTCAAAGACACATTGGATATGGCAAAGAATAAAAAAACTGCTGGTGTACTAATTCATTTTGAACAGTTTATGCATGATCTTATTCACCAAGATTTAGCAGATATCAGTTCTCATATTCAATTACAGCTTGAAGCTAATCTTGAAGTTTATTTTGATGAAATCCAACTGCGACAAGTTCTGATTAATTTAATTCGTAATGCTATTCGACATAACGATCCGACCGCAGAATACATTTTTGTCAGAAGTAGTCATTCAGAAAATCAAATTTTTATTGATGTTATCGATTTTGGCAAAGGCATCCAACAACATGATTTATCTCAATTATTTCAACCATTTTTTAGTACTGAAACCAATGGAACTGGTTTAGGATTATATTTATCACAAAGTATTTGTGAAGCTAACCAAGCAAAATTGAGTTATATCGAGCAAGAACAGCAAGGTGCATGTTTTCGTATTACATGCCATAAGACAGACGTTTAGATGGATAAGATCAGGTTATGGTAAAGCAACAACCTTTAGTACTTTTAGTCGATGATGAACCTGATTTATGTATGTTGATGCAAATGACCCTTTCTCGGATGGGCATTAAAACGCATATGGCACATCATTTGAAACAAGCGCTACATTTTCTAAGAGAATATAAATACGATGCGTGTATCACCGATTTCAATTTACCAGATGGCAATGGCATCGATTTAGTTAAATACGTCACCCAGCACTATCCGAAGACGCCCATCGCGGTACTGACCGCCTATGCCAATATGGAGTTGGCAATCTCCGCTTTAAAAGCAGGCGCTTTCGATTTCGTCAGTAAGCCCATTAATCAACAACATTTGCATCAATTGCTTAAGAAAGCATTACATACCCCTGCAGTGGATGATGATCTCAATCAGCTTCCACTTGAGGAACAACTGCTGATTGGTGTCTCAGAACAAACTCAACAGCTTCGTACAGCAATCAAAAAAATAGCTCGATCACAAGCACCCGTCTTTATTACAGGTGAATCAGGGACTGGTAAAGAAATCGTTGCGAATCTTATTCATCAACTCAGTAATCGTCATGATCATGCCTTTGTCGCGATCAATTGTGGTGCGATGAATGAAGACCTGATGGAAAGTGAATTATTTGGTCATATCAAAGGCAGTTTTGTGGGTGCTGACCAAGACAAACAAGGGTTAATTCAAACAGCTGACGGTGGAACATTATTTTTAGATGAAATTGCAGAGCTTTCACTCGCCATGCAAGCTAAATTGCTACGAGCAGTTCAAGAAAAGAAAATACGTCCGATTGGCAGTGATAAAGAGCTTGATGTTGATTTTAGAATTGTCAGTGCAAGCCATCAAAATCTTGAGCAATTGGTTCAGCAAGGCAAATTTAGACAAGATCTATTTTTTAGAATTCATGTGATGGATTTACGTCTTACCCCACTCCGCGATAGACCCAAAGATATTCCCGTTCTAGCTCAACATTTTATTGATAAAATCAGTAGTGAATGGCGTATTGAAGCCCCTCAACTGTCTCAAGAGGCGATAAAATTCCTTAAACAACAACCATTTACAGGGAATGTACGCGAACTTAAAAATATCATCGAGCGTGCACTTACACTTTGCGATGATAAGCTCATCGCAGTCGAGCATGTAAAAAGCCCTTCATTAAGCTTAACATCCCCACCTTTAGCACAACAACCAAATAGTCCAATTGAAGCAACTACTGATTTACCTTCTCAGACACCCAAAGGTTTGCCCGAAGAGGGATTAGAGCAATACCTTGAGAAAGTAGAAAAGGAAGTTTTAATTAATGCGTTAAACTCAACGCATTGGAACAGAACCCTGGCCGCCAAAAAATTGGGAATGACATTCCGCTCATTACGATATCGTTTAAAAAAATTTGGTTTAGATACTGAAGATGAATAACTTAGCATCACCCCGATATTGATGATATTTAACGGCTTCTTAACAACAAATCGGCTGCGTGTTGGAGGTAAACCTCCTCCTTCATATCCTGCGGCCAAGGATATTCGATATTAGGGGCTATGCCTTGCCCATCAATCTCGACACCATTCGGTGTTAAGTAATGAGATACTGTCATTTGTAGTGCCGCACCATTTTCAAGTGGAAAGAGTTTTTGCACAACACCTTTACCATAACTCTTTTCACCAATGATTACGGCGCGTTGATGATCTTTCATTGCTGCCGTAAATACTTCTGCTGCAGAAGCCGAACGTTGATTAATCAATACTCCGACTTTAAGCCCTGTAAATTCATGTCCAGGTAAAGCTTGGAATTGTTGATCACCTTCTGAACGGCTACGTGTAGATACAATCAAACCCTGATTTAAAAATAAATCTGCCGTTTCCACAGCAGAAGATAATAATCCACCCGGATTATTTCTTAGATCTATTAAAACAGCTTTGAGTTGTTGGCTATGATGCTCATCGATATAACGTTTTATTTCATTCGCAGTATCTTGCTGAAAAACTTTCACCTTTAATAGTAAAACTTGATTACTCAGCATATGTGCTTGTATATCGGCAACATCTAGTTTTTGATTTCTCACTAAAATAATTGGAGATGAGTTCGGTGATCTTTGTAAACTGATGGTTGATCCAATCGAGCCGCTGAGCAAGTCTTTGACTTGATCTTGGTTTAACAATCTAAGCTCTTGTCCATCAATTTTGTAAAGTGTAACGCCGTTGGCCAATCCTAATTTTGCCGAGTCACTATCGGGATCTAAATTTTCGATCTGCCATAAACCTCGTGAGGTATCAAAGCTAAGATCAAAATCGATACTCGCTAAATCCTCCTCGGTATATTTGAGGAGTTGGCGATAATCTTCTGGAGATAAATAGCGAGAGTAACGATCTAGCCCACTCACCAAACCTTGGATCGCTTGTAAAAATAACTGATCGTCAGTGACTTCAGTGACATAGTTTTCTTTTACTGTACCGTAAATCTGAACAAACTGCTGTATAGATTCAATCGGAACTTCTGAACTGTTTGATGACCAGTCTTCTTCTAATGGATCAACTGCTGGACCCTTAGATCCAGCAGCGAAAGCATGAACCCCATTCAAACTTAAAGCTAGACCTAACATGAGTTTGAATAACAATGGATTCATACTGAATTCCTTCTTATTTTTTAAACTAAAGTCACTAAATTGCGACCTTTCATTTCAGCAGGAACAGGCAACTGCATTAAATTCAATAATGTCGGTGCAACGTCTGCAAGCACCCCACCCTCTGCAATTTTTGCTTGAGTTGGACCTACATAAATAAATGGCACATGCTCAGTTGTATGTTGAGTATGGACTTGACCACTTTCATAGTCCTGCATTTGTTCAACATTACCGTGATCCGCAGTGATCAACATATGGCCTTTCTTCGCCATCACTGCATCATAGACACGACCTAAGCTGACATCCACTGCTTCTACTGCTTTAACGGCAGCATCGAATACCCCTGTATGTCCAACCATATCGCCGTTTGCATAGTTCACAACGAGTAAGTCAAATTCACCTGAATTAATTGCATTCACTAACTCATCAGTGACTTCATAAGCACTCATTTCTGGTTTTAAATCATAGGTTGCAACATTTGGTGATGGAATCAAAATACGTTTTTCACCTGGATACTCATCTTCACGACCACCACTGAAGAAGAAAGTCACATGGGCATATTTCTCAGTTTCCGCGATACGCAATTGAGTTTTACCTAAATTAGACAGGTATTCACCAATTGAATTGACCAACGGTTCTGGCATATATGCCACCGGCGCATTAATTGTCGCTTGATAGCGCGTTAACATGACAAATTTCGCAAGCTGAGGCACAACTTTACGCTCGAAACCATCGAAGCCTTGTTCAACAAATGCTTTTGTCAATTCGCGAGCACGATCTGCACGGAAATTCATAAAAACAACAGCATCGCCATCTTGTACTGCGGCTACATCCCCAATACGTGTTGCTTTCACAAACTCATCTGACTCTTCAGCAGCATACGCTTGTTCGAGACCTTCCACAGCAGACTCAACTACGCGAACAGCCTCACCTTCTGTTAATAAACGATATGCTTGTTCGACACGATCCCAACGATTGTCACGATCCATTGCGAAATAACGACCGATCATCGTTGCAATTCGACCCTGACCTGGATATTGGGCAAATAGTGCATCTAATTTCTCTAAAGACGGCTGTGCACTTTTTGGCGGAGTATCACGACCATCTAAAAAAGCATGTAAATAGACTTGAGCACCTCTTTTTAGTGCCAACTCTGCCATAGCAACAATATGGTCTTCATGAGAGTGAACACCACCTTCAGACAACAATCCAAAAATATGTACTGCTTTTTGATTTTCTTTTGCTTTTTCTACAGCATCAACCAATACTTCATGTTTATAGAAATCACCAGTACGGATATCTTTGGTAATACGAGTGAAATCTTGATACAACACGCGTCCAGCACCAAGATTCATATGACCAACTTCTGAATTCCCCATTTGGCCATCTGGAAGACCAACATCTTCACCTGAACCTGAAATCAGACCATGTGGATGATTCTGTTTCATTGCAGTTAAATTAGGTGTTTTCGCTGCAAGAAAAGCATTATCTTCGACCGCTTCACGATGACCCACACCATCCATAATGACTAAAACGTGAGGGATTTTGCCAGCAGTTGCATCCGTCATGATATACACTCTTTTCTGTTTACAAATTAATCAACGTATCTTAACGAATTTTTCATTAAGACTCTATCTGAACACGATGGCTTTGATTGATCTAGACCATCTATTTTTCAATTTAAAAATTCTCTAGCGCGCTCGATATAGCAAATAGCTACCTACCGCAAAGATAAGCACAATTGGCAGAAAAACAAACCAAGCGGGAGATGGTGAATACACCAAACTCGCGTACCCTAAGAAGTCTTGTAGGTAGTAAAAACCAAGCCCTACAAATAACGCAATCACTAAACGAAAACCCATAGACTGTTGCCTTAAAGGGCCAAAAATAAAAGAGCAAGCAATCAGTACGAGTGCCAACAATGCAAATGGCGAAGCCACTTTTTGCCAGAATGCAAGTAAATACGTTTTAGGAACTTGACTATATTCATCCATATAGCGCATAAAACTGATCAATTGGCTTGGAGCTAAATCTTCAGGATCAATCGTCACCATATGAACATATTTAGGTTGAAGCGCTAAAGCAACATCCTGCTGAGGAGTTTGAATCAGTCTCGAATAGCCTTCAGGAAAAATATCCATCTGACTGGCTTCAATTAAAGACCATTGTCCATTTTGTACAAATTGACCTTGATTCGCAGTCAAGACTGACTTCAGACGATAATCTTGATCAAAGTCCATCATCTCAACTTGACGTAACTGCCCTTGCGCATTTGCATAGTCAATATAAATAAATCGTTGACCTTCTCTAGTCCAATACCCTTTGACTTCGCCAAGCTCAGCAACAGAACGACGGTCTTTAATACTTTCCGCCCGCTCATTGGTGTAAGGAATAACATATTCACTGAGTAAAAATGAAAGCAATACCAAGAGCATTGCTGAGCGCATGACCCAACCCACAATACGCCACAGGCTAATCCCTGAAGCGCGCATAACAATCAGCTCACTATTTGAAGCCATTGAACCCAAACCGAGCACTGCACCAATCAATGCTGAAATAGGTAAAATTTCATATAAATATTGCGGTGAAGCCCATAGAACATGAAGAAGCGCTTGCCAAGCTCCATACCCTTCTTTGAGGCTGCCTAATTCACCCATATAGGTAAAAAGAATTTGAAGGGCTGATAAAATCGCTGTAGCACCCAACATCGCCAGCGCTGTGGTTTTCGTCACATGTTTTGCGACAATTCGACGTGCCAACATTATGATTTCACCTGCTCAATTCGTTTTTTTAACTTAGGCGCTAGTTTTTGTTTACGCGAGAAAATCGCCGCACCCACTGCATAAACAATCAAGATAGCGGGATAAGCCCAAATACCAATCTCATCTTTACTAATTCTGGTTTTAATCGCCATTAATGCCACAATCAAACTGGCAAAAATTAAGAGTGCAGGAAATAATTTTAAATATCGTCCTTGGCGTGGAGTAACCTCAGACAATGCCGTTGCTAACATCAATGCCACAATCAATGTAAATGGCACAAATATTCTCCAGCCCAATTCACTGGCTACTACAGGGTCTTCACGAGTTTCAATCAACTTCGAAATTGGTAACGCTTCTACATCACCACTTTCGAATTTCGCCTCTTTATCACTTTCAAGACGCAAACGATATGAAGCAAACTCGGTATGACTATATTTCGGACTATCTTGATAAATTTCGTAACGACGACCTTGGGTTAAATCAACAACACTCGCTGTTTCACCGACCATTTCAACACGTGTCGCTTCTTTCGCTAAAATCATGATGTCAGGTTTTTCAGGCTTATCTGCACGCTGATAGAAGAAAATTTCTTTTAAGTTTTTACGATCTTCCGAAAGTGCACCAGCATAAATGGTATAAGGACCTGAGGAAATAAACTCTTTTGGACGTACCAAATCAAAGCCTGATCGAACCGCTTGGGTCGTCGTAAGCTTTTCAAATTCACGTATACCCCATGGAGACATCCATACCATTAATACCGTTTGAATGGCCAAATAAATGGCTGTGAGAGGTAACAATAAACGAGCCAATTGATTACGACTAACACCACTGCCATTGAGAACCGCCATTTCATGATCTACATACAGTCGGCCAAACACCAACATGAGACCAATGAAAAAACCTAAAGGTAAGATCAATGTCAAAAATTCTGGAAGACGGTAGCCAATGATGCTAAATAAAATACTTGCATCCATTCGACCCTGAGCTGCCACGCCAAAATACTTGATCAAACGCCCACCCAACATGATGAGTGTAAGCAATGAAATCACAACCACAGAGGTAGATACCACTTGTTTGACGAGGTAACGTCTTATAATCAAAGTAATCTTCCAAAATTAGGTTAAATCGGCTAGCGCTAGTTTACCCGAATGTTAAAAATATAAAACCTCATTGAAATTCTATCATTGGTAGTGTTTCAATGGTTTAATGATTTAAACGGTCTCAATAGGCACACAACAAGCATATGAAACTTTCAATTAATACATCATTAGCACAAATTTCAGAAAGCCAACATTTGGTTATTTTAGTCGACTCTGAAAACACCCATGCAGTTAAAAGCAACTATCAAATCAACAATTTAGACAGCCTAACTGAAGCAGCTCAATTCAAAGCAGGTTTCAATGAGTCTTTATCGTTATTGGGTCAAATTGAAAATCAACCGAATAGCATTTTACTTGGCTTAGGTAATGCACAAGAAGTTAAAGCTGCAAAATTAGCAAAAATTGCACAAACTATTATCAAAGCTTCACAAAAAAAATTCAAACAAATCAGTGTTGATATTTCAGCTTTGCCGAATGAATTGCACTACTTATTTGCACTTAAACTCACTCAATCTGCTTATGCTTTTGACGAGTTTAAGTCGAAAAAAAATGACTTTATACTCGAACAAGTTCATTTAATTGCATCAAACTCTACGCTAACGTCAAATCAACTCAACTTAATTCAAGCAATTGAAAGCGGTCAAAACGTTGCACGTGATTTAGCAAATCGTCCAGGAAATATTTGTTTTCCTGAATATTTAGCGGATCATGCAGTTGCATTGGCAGCAGAATTCCCAGATTTATTAAAAGTAACCGTACTAGATGAACAGCAAATTGCTGATCTTGGCATGAATGCATTCCTTGCAGTCAGCAAAGGTTCAGATCGCCCTGGACGTATCATTACTCTAGAATATCAAGGTCAACTTGAACAAGCTCCTATCGTCCTCGTGGGTAAAGGGATCACTTTCGATACGGGCGGTATTTCATTAAAACCAGGTTTAGGCATGGATGAAATGAAGTACGATATGGGTGGTGCAGCCTCAGTTTTAGGAACCATGCGCTCACTCTGTGAAGCTCGCCTTCCAATTCATGTTGTAGGTGCAATTGCGGCGGCTGAGAACATGCCATCAGGTCATGCAACTCGACCAGGTGATATCGTCACCACGATGAGTGGTCAAACTGTTGAAATTCTAAATACAGATGCCGAAGGTCGCTTAGTCCTCTGTGACACGCTGACCTATGTCAAACGCTTTAACCCAGAACTTGTAATTGATATCGCAACATTAACAGGCGCTTGTGTTGTTGCCCTAGGCTCTGTTTTAACAGGTATGTTCACACCAGATGATGAACTGGCAAATGAACTTTCTCAAGCTGGTGAACAATCATTTGACCGTGTATGGCGTATGCCTGTCTATGATGACTACCAAGAACAGCTTGACTCTCCATTTGCCGATATTGCCAATATTGGTGGTCCAAAAGCTGGTGCTGTTACAGCTGCTTGCTTCTTGCAACGCTTCACGCGTGAATATCGTTGGGCACATTTAGATGTTGCTGGTACAGCTTGGACATCTGGCGCAGCAAAAGGTGCAACTGGTCGCCCAGTTCCATTATTGGTTCAATTTCTCGCAAATCGCGTAAATTAATGTCTAAAATCAGCTTCTACTTATTTGAAAAGAGTCCAGAACGACAGGTCCAAAGTGCCTGTCGTTTATGTCGAAAAATTCTGCGTCACCCTGCAAAAATATGGATTCATTGTCCAGAATTGAGCATTCAAAACGAACTCGATGATTTACTTTGGAGTTTCGATCCGCAGAGTTTTTTGACACATGGCATTGATGATCAATCAGCAGCTATTTGTATTTCGTCTAAGCTCCCTGAAACTCAGGAATGGATCGTGTTTAATTTTCACATTCATGCACTTGAAGATCCTTCACGTTTCAGTCACATTATCGAAATTATTGAAAACAACGAAGCTGCCAAAGAAATTGGACGAGAGAAATATAAAACCTATCGAAAATTAGGTATCTCACCTCAAACACATAAACTTTAGCGCGTTGTCATTGGAAAAAGGAGAATCACGGTGGCCATTAATGTCGGTCAAGATTTTAAAAAACGTTGGTTGAAAGCGCCAGAAGCGGTTCGCCAAGCTTTTATCGACGACCTTAATCGCATCAGTGATTTACTCGAACCTCAAACTCAACCAGAGCAATGGTTAGACCATGATAATCGTGCCCAGCAAGTGGCTCAATTGAAGGTTGAACAGGCTTATGCAGATGAAAAAGCACGATTAATTGAAGAAGCTCGTATTCGTAAGCAAATGGCTTTAGAAAAATCATTAGCAGAAAAACGTGCACTGCAAGAGGCTTATAATCAAAAGCTTCTACAAGATGAATATCTTAAATTTCAACAACAAACCGATTCGCTCGTACAGTTACGACAAGTGATTGATGCAGAAATCGATGAATATACTGAAAAATACCAAAAAGTGACTACACCCCATCGGGACTTTTCAGGAAACTCTCCCGCGCATTTATCAATTCATCAAGATTTAGATACGATTCGTTTACGTCTCGAGCTTGAAGCTGAAACCATGATTGAAGATGCCGTACAAATTTTTAAATCAAAACTCCAAGCAGCAGCAAAAGAAGAGATCGAACTTATTTTAAAAAATACATCTCTACCCTCTTAGAGGCTCGAACGGTGGATGCTTAGTGTCATCAAAATGAAACATATTTGTCACACCATGAATGTGATTTAAATGCTCTCTGCGATTTGACGGACATGAGGAAAGTATCACCATGGATCTTTTAAGCAACATCTCTGAACGAATCACTCATTTGAAATCTGGCGAACATGTCACGATCAGTGCTCAAGAACTATTGATTAGTCGAGCAGATTTTCAATCGGTTTTAGTGTATTTAAAACATGAGTCAAAAAAAGGCGACTTTTTAATTCAAGATGAAGCTTTGGTAGAGAATTGGTTTGATCGCACATCACTCACCATTAATAAAATTTAAAAGAGCCCACTGAGAGCTTTTTTTATCAGGTTTGAAGTATCAATTTAAGCAAAAAAATCTAAAACGGCTGAGAATATATTTCCCATGCCATACCCCATACCTAGTAAAAGTGCGATCCAAATCCAAGCACCAATAATATTGTAAAACATGAAACTGCTATAGCTCATATATCCAGAGCCAGCAGCGAATGGTGCGAAAGAACGTACAAAAGGGATAAAGCGCGCCATTAAAATGGTCTTACCACCATGTTTTTCGAAATAAGCATTGGTTTTGGCAATATACTCAGGTTTTAACCAACGTGAGTGCTCGCTAAAATATTTAATACCAAGCCATCGCCCTGTATAGAAATTGAGAATATAACCTAGGACTGAGGCGATAAATAATAACAATCCCATATAGTGCAAATGAATCAACTCAGTGGTCGAACATAAAGCACCGATGGCAATGAGCAAACTGTCCCCAGGTAAAAAAAACATGAAAACGGAACCATTTTCCGCAAATATCACTAAAAATAAAATTGCGTAAATCCATACGCCATATTGCTCTAATAAACTCGGTAAAAGCTGCTCCAAATGCAGTAAAAAATCAATCATTCTGAAGTTCTCTGAGCATGTTGCTTTCTCCTTTAGATAGATTGTATACCTAATTTATTTAAACAAAAAAACAGCCTAAAAATTTAGGCTGTTTTCTATTTTAATCATTTTTTAACGTAAAAAGCCATTCTGTGCTAAAAATTCCATGCTCAATTTAGACTCAGGTTTATGTTCAGCAGCCTTATCCCCAAGCAATAAACGTTCAATATATCGTGCAAGTACATCGACTTCTAAGTTTACTTTAGTCCCAACTTTCCACGTACTAATATTGGTCCGCTCTGCAGTATGAGGAATAAGATTTAAACTCAACACATTGCCACGTAGATGATTGATTGTAAGACTAATTCCATCAACTGTGATGGAACCTTTCTCCGCTAAATATTTTGCAATTTCAGGCGGGGCCGTTACCTCAAAATAGAGTGAACGTGCATCTTGACGTTGCACCGTAATTTCACCAACTACATCTACATGTCCACTAACAATATGACCACCAAAGCGAGTTGTTGGTAACATCGCTTTTTCTACATTGACGGTTTGCCCAACCTTCCAACTCGATAAAGTTGTACGATGAATACTTTCAAGTGACACATCTGCTTCGTACCATTGATTGCCCCATGCAATAACAGTTAAGCAGATGCCATTAGTCGCAATAGAATCACCCAAGTGAACATCAGACATATCAAGATCAGTCTGTATACGCAAGCGGATATCACCACCTACATTTTGTAAACTTTCGACTTTTCCTAAACTTTCTACAATGCCTGTAAACATAATGGGTACTCTTAAATTTGTTCTATTTTTACCATAAATCCAATTGTTCAGCGACGCCTGTAGTGTCAACACCACCCAATTCAGCATAGTGGTGTAACTGACCAAGTAACTGTCGAATTGGCGGTCCTGATTTTGCGTGCGTGTCTGTAATCACGATAAACTCAAGAACGCGCGCACGCTCAGACTGACGCTGCTTACTCACACGATATCTTGGAACATCTTGAGTCAAAATGGTGACTCGTCCACGCTCTAAATTCGCTTTAAGTAAATCACCAGCCTCAATATTTCCATCTGTTGAATAGCTGGTCAAAATATAGCGTGCATTAATGGTTTGCAAAAGCTTTTCATACGCTTCTTTGGCATGTTTAGAAGAATTGTATGGGCTTGGTCGTTCTTTACGCCAAGCACGGTCGATTCCGCTCTTGAAACCCTTAGTATCTGGACTTGGTAAATCTACCTGATCCCATAAAGTCAAAGCATTCAATACATGATAGTTGCTACTATACGCATGCTGATTATAGGGTGGATCCAAATATGCCACATCGACTTCGAAACCACTCATTTGGTTTGCTAAGTGTTGAGCATCCACACACCACATTTCAGCTGCTGGGCCTGTCAGATTTGAATTTTCACAAAAACGACTTGGGGTCAGCCATAGTAATGATTCAATTCGCTCTAAAGCCGTCTGAGTTTTACCGCCCCAGCCGTGATGGAAACTCTTAAATACGCCTGACGTATTACTCACAAAACTTGCTGAATACAATAAAGGTGCAAGTAAAGCGCTCATTTCCACATCATCAATTGCACCTTGAGCTTGCCAAGTTGCAATTTGTTGACGAATTGCATCAATCCGCATGCCATTTCGACGTTTGAAGAATAAACGGTCTCGTGAAGGATCATAGATCTCATCATTACGAGGACAGAGATTGTGTGTTACCCATCCTTTAACTTCAGGCAAGCGATTAAGATAATCAATTGCTTTCTGATATCCGCCTAATTCTTTAAAAGCAGGAGCTTCAGTACATGACAATATGGCATGATTAAGTGCGTGGCTGTAAGGCTCCCAATCGTTCGCTATTACTCGGTAGCCATTTTGACGAGCCAAACGAGAAACCACACCGCTTCCAGCAAAAAAGTCCGCAAAGATAGGCGCTCGACCTGAACTCGTATTCAAAGTTCCAGTGCTTTCTAATGCCTCAAGAATCAAATGTAATAAACGACGCTTGTTGCCTAAATAAGGCACAAGTTGATTAAACAAATACTCATCTGTCGTACGTGCTGCATGGCGACGTTTATGATAAACCGTTGACTCTGTACTCATAGCGACTCTTGATCAGGGATTAATTTTAAACGGATGTCATCACCTAACTGAGTTACATCTTGAAGTTTAAAACGGAGTTGTTCTGTCATTTGTTTAAATTCAGCATTAAACATTGGACGAGCTGATTGACCTAATAGTGTAGGCGCAATATAACTAATCAATTCATCTACCAAATTTTCCTGCAAAAATGCAGTAGATAGGGTTGCACCAGCTTCCACCATCACATCATAGATTTGAAAATCTTTTAAAACTTTTAGCAACTCAACTAAGGGCTGAACTTCGAGTTGAATCACGCCAAGTTGTGCAAGCTCTGCTCGAAATGGCCCCATGACCATGACAGTATCAGGATTCTCTAACACTTTAGCATCTAAAGGTAAGCGACCTTGACGATCTAAAATCACACGTTTAGGCTGCACAACTCGTTCTAATTGAATATTCGGTAAAGCTCGGACATTCAACTGACAATCATCAGCCAACACTGTTTCAATACCCGTGATCACCGCACCAGAAATTGCACGCCAATGTTGAACATCCTGACGTGCCAATTCACCTGTAATCCACTTCGACTCCCCTGAAGCCATTGCTGTACGACCATCGAAACTCGACGCGACCTTTAAACGTACATAAGGTAATCCCTTAGACATAGCTTTAAAGAAGCCTAAGTTCAAAGGATGCGCTTCCAACTCACAGATCCCGACTTCAACGTCTATACCTGCCTGTTGTAGGATAGCCACACCTTTACCAGCAACCAATGGATTAGGGTCTGAACAAGCCACTATCACTTTTGCAATGCCCGCTTCGACCAAACCTTTCGCACAAGGAGGAGTACGACCATAATGCGCACAAGGTTCTAATGTGACATACGCGGTTGCACCCTGTGCTTGCTCCCCTGCTTGACGAAGTGCAAACACTTCGGCATGTGGTTGCCCAGCTTGGGGGTGAAAGCCTTCACCAATAATCTGTCCGTCTTTGACAATGACACAACCTACATTAGGATTTGGTTTTGTCGAATATTGACCTTGCTTCGCCAATGCTATTGCACGACGCATCCACATTTGATCTTGATCGATCTTTTGTTGCGAGAACTCAGACATTCATAACCTTGAAGTTGAATTTGGGGCGAGATTAATGTTCTTGATCTCGGTGTTGCATTTGTTCGATTTGACGGCGGAACGCTTCTACATCTTGGAAATCTTGATATACAGAGGCAAAACGTACGTATGCGACATGATCGAGTGCAAATAAAGCCTTCATTACAATTTCGCCTATAGTACGCGAACGCACATCACGTTCACCTAGTCGACGAATTTGAAGTTGAATATCACTGACCACCGTTTCAATTTGTTCTTGTGTCACGGGACGTTTTTGTAAAGCATGCATGAGTGAACGACGAAGTTTCGCTTCATCATAAGGTTCATTTTTACCATCGGACTTAGTGACACGAGGCATCACCACTTCAAAACTTTCAAAAGTTGTAAAACGCTCATTACAACTAATACATTCACGACGACGGCGAATTTGGCAGCCTTCAGCAGCTAAACGTGAATCAATCACCTTACTATCAGCGGCGTTGCAAAATGGACAATGCATAGCAGTTTAATTGAACAAATTCTATTTACACCAAGTGTATCAAAAAATTCTGCTCATGTTGAGCTTTCATCAATATATAGCAAAAAAACAGCCCCAAAGGGCTGTTTCACACTATATATTGATTTTTGTGTTTAATCGTTATTCAACACGCTCACCATGTTGACTTAAATCCAGACCCATACGCTCATCGTCTGACTCAACACGAATACCGATGATTAGATCAATGACTTTTAAGATGATGAATGTCAGGATTGCTGAATAAGCGATTGTTGCAAGAACACCTTCAACTTGTACCCATAATTGGCTTAATACGTTTGTAGGTGCTGCATCGCCCATGATGAACTCACTTGCAAAGAATGCGGTTAGAATTGCACCGACGATACCACCAACACCGTGAAGTCCAAAGGCATCTAATGAGTCATCCGCTTTCAATGCACGTTTTAATGCAGTAATACCCCAGAAGCACACAACACCACCAATAAGGCCCATGGCCAAAGCACCACCTACTGTCACGAATCCAGCAGCTGGCGTAATCACAACCAGACCAGCTACCGCACCTGATGCCGCACCCAACACTGAAGCTTTGCCACGAACGACTTTTTCAGTGATTAACCATGAAATGGCAGCAGCGGCAGCAGCAACTTGAGTTACAACTAATGCATAACCTGCTGAACCATTTGCACCTAATGCAGAACCACCATTGAAACCAAACCAGCCGACCCAAATTAAACTCGCACCAATGACAGTCAATGTAAGGTTATGTGGTGCCATTGATTCTTTGCCTAGCCCCATACGCTTACCAAGCATATACGCCGCAACTAAACCAGCAACACCTGAGTTAATATGAACAACAGTACCACCTGCAAAATCAAGTGCACCATCGTTACCTAACCAACCACCACCCCATACCCAATGTGTAATAGGAGCATAGACAACCACCACCCAAATTGCGATAAACGCAACAAAAGCACTGAATTTCATACGCTCAGCAATAGAACCACTGATAATGGCAACGGTAATGATTGCAAATGTCATCTGGAAGATGACAAATAAAATTTCTGGAATTGTTCCACTCAATGCTTCTGTAGTGATACCAGACAACATAAATTTATCTAGACTTCCAATAAAGGCATTACCTTCACCAAAAGCAAGTGTGTAGCCAACCACTACCCAAGCGATACTGACCACCGCAGCAGCGACAAAGCTGTGTGCCATGGTACTTAAGACATTTTTTTTACGTACCATACCGCCGTAGAACAGCGCTAAACCAGGAATGGTCATGAGTAAAACGAGTGCAGTTGAAACTAAAATCCAGGCAGTGTCACCCGTATCAAGAACTGCGGCTTCTTCAGCAGGAGCTTCTTCTGGAGCTGCTGGTAATGTTTCAACCAAATTAGAATCTGTAGATGAAGCCTCAGTTTCAACAACTGCAACTTCAGTAGAAGTTGGTTCTGACACTGCTTCTTCAGCCCATGCGACAGAACCACCTAAGAGTGCGCCAGACAAGCTCAGCGCCATTAGCATTTTTTTCATTCGTATCCCCCAACCTAGTTTTTGTGAGTTATTCGCTACTCAGCAAACTTCATGCCAAATTAAACTGCGTCAGCACCAGTCTCACCAGTACGGATACGGATAACTTGTTCTAGATTCGTCACGAAAATTTTTCCGTCACCAATTTTGCCAGTACTAGCTACACGTGTAATTGATTCAATCACTGAATCAACCATTTCGTCACTGATTGCGATTTCAATTTTTACTTTAGGTAAAAAATCAACCACATATTCAGCACCACGATAAAGTTCAGTATGACCTTTTTGACGACCAAAACCTTTTACTTCAGTTACGGTGATCCCTTGAACGCCAATTTCAGAGAGTGCTTCACGCACGTCATCTAATTTGAATGGTTTTACAATTGCTGTTACGAGTTTCATGTTGTTTTCCTTCGGCTTTTTTCACCAGTAAGGTTTTATGTTCAAATTTCATGCCAAACTTCATAATGGTTGGGGATATTAATCAGCCAGCATGAACTTATTTATAACCTATTTTATACGCCTACACGGTCTTATGTTCTAAAAATATTGGGAATTTTGATGGATTTTTTTTATGTTCTTATTGGTTTAACCTATGAAATGTAGTTAACACTAGGGTCAATCCAAAACGGATGTTAAACTTCAATGTTGATGACTTATTATTCGGAAGAACTATGATTGAAACTTTATTACAGGCAATCTTAGAACAGGTTGACCAACCCAAAAAAGATTTAGAAAAAAATGTGAGAGCGTTGTTAAACGAAGCGATTAGTAAAATGGATTTGGTTTCTAAAGAAGAAATCGAACGTCAGAAAACTGCACTAAACAATGCCAATTCCCGTTTAACAGAACTTCAAACGCAATTAAAATCACTAGAAAGCTTAATTTCCGATCAAAAATAAGCAACATTGCACCAATACAGTGCTTAAACACAAAGTCAGTGATTAAAAATAAAGCAATTCTAAAAATAATATAATAATGGTTCAGTTTTATGTCATTTGCAAAAATTTATACCCGAGGTCTTCTTGGTTTACATGCACCACTGATTGAAGTCGAGGTTCATGTCAGCCAAGGATTACCTTCACTCACCATTGTAGGTCTTCCAGAAGCTGCTGTTCGAGAAAGTAAGGATCGTGTCCGTTCTGCAATCATTAATAGCGGTTTTCAATTTCCAACCAAACGGCTGACGATCAATCTAGCCCCTGCTGATTTACCCAAAGATAGTTCAAGGCTTGATTTACCTATTGCTTTGGGGATTTTAATCGCTTCAGGGCAACTACATGATCAAAGTATTGACCGTTTTGAATTTATAGGTGAATTGGCACTCGATGGTCTGTTAAGACCTGTAACTGGAACTTTGACAATCGCAATGGCATGTCAAACCGCAGGTCATGAGTTAATGATTCCTGTGAGTAATTTGGATGATGCAGCACTTCTTCCCAATTTTGAGGTGTATACAGCCAAATCTTTAAAAGATGTTTGCCAGCACTTTGATCAGTCGAGTCCAATTCAACCCATATTAGCGAATAAAACGATCCAACCTCAAAAAAATCGATTTGATCTCGCTGATGTCAAAGGTCAATTACGTCCAAGACGTGCCTTAGAAATCGCAGCAGCTGGTGGACATTCGATTTTATTTAAAGGCCCGCCAGGCACTGGTAAAACACTGCTTGCCTCAAGATTGTCTGGCATCTTGCCCCCATTAACCAATCAAGAACACTTAGAGGTCGCAAGTATTTACTCCATTGCAAATACACCTTATCAATTTGGTCATCGCCCCTTTAGAGCGCCACATCATACGGCATCCGCTGTGGCCTTGGTTGGTGGTGGATCACACCCTCGACCAGGTGAGATCACCTTAGCCCATTTAGGTGTACTTTTTCTCGATGAATTACCTGAGTTTGACCGAAAAGTCTTAGAAGTATTGAGGCAGCCTCTTGAGTCGAAAGAAATCGTCATTTCCAGAGCATCAAGACAAATTACTTTCCCAGCTAATTTTCAATTTGTCGCTGCAATGAATCCATGTCCATGTGGATATGCCTTCAATCAAGACAGTCGTTGTCAATGTTCACCTGAATCAATTAAGCGCTATCAAAATCGAATTTCTGGCCCTTTACTAGATCGGATTGACTTACATATTGATGTGCCACCTTTACCTCCCCAAGACATGCAAAGCACTACACCGATGGAGAATTCTGAAACAGTCAGAAAACGGGTGATTCAGGCCTATGAGTTGCAAATTCAACGACAAGGTGTGACAAATCAAAATCTAAGTTCTCAACAGCTTGATCAAGTGGCTCAACTAGATGATTCTGCAAAAAAGATTATCGCTATGGCTCAGCAACGTTTGAATTTATCAGCACGTTCTTACCACCGAATCTTACGTGTCGCTCGTACAATTGCTGACTTAGCGAGTTCTGAACATATACAAACAGCTCACTTAACCGAAGCACTCTCTTATCGTAAACAGGAATAAAAAAAGCGACTCAGTTGAGTCGCTTTTTTTATTTGAGTTGAGTTTAGAAGCTATAACCCAATGCTAATACCATTTTATTCTTTAAATTGTTTCCATAACGATCATCACCACCAATAATATAATTCATGCTTGCTGTGACACCTGTTTCCCCTAAAGCTTTACTTAGACCAATATCAAAGTGACGGAAATTAAAACTTTCTGACTCTGGTGTTTCTGCAACATACTTACCGTCTTTTTCATAAACATATAAACCCAAAGCTGTGTCCAAGCTAAAATCGTTTGGTAGAGGATAACTATATGTAGCTTTTAAATATGTGTCTCCAGCGTTCCCCCAACCTGTATCTTCCAACAAAGTTTGAGCAGTTACTCCAACATCTTTGTAATTCAGACCAAGTAATAATTCAAAGCCATCATAAACTGACGTTTCAACGTCATAATAATAGTAATAAGTTGTACCTACAGTAAAACCAGTGTTTTCATTGATTGAACCGTTGTAACCCACATAAAAATTATTTTCCATTGGATTGGTAGTACCGTAAGCATCTGTACCTAACGTAGATGTCCACCACCCTGCGTACAATCCAGAACTATGGCTATAGTCTAATCCACCTTGTAATGTAGCTTCAGTATTTTCAGGAGCTGCCGTATTACCACGCAATATATAACTTGATAAAACACTGATATTACCCGATACAGAATGCGGTGAAGTTGGTACCTCAGCAAAACTAAATGTTGATGCAGATGCTACAACTGCTAGACCCAATGCTTGAATTGCTAATTTCATATTTATGTTCCCCCACATCATGATTAGATGCTTTTTCGGTTTATTTGTTGAACTCATATGTGAATTAGCAATAGCTATGCCAAAGTTAAAGGTGTTTAGATACAAAGGAATTAAAATAACGAGATAAAATAATTTAAATTAATGATTTTATTATTATATTTGTTTAAATTTCTTATTTTTAAAAATATTCAAAGAAATTTTTTTTGACGATTTACCTGAGTTAAAGACATATCTTTTTAGATCACACATTCATTTACAACTTGCCTCATTTTAAGGCTATTTTTTAATCAACCTTACAGTTGGAGTATCAATTTAGTGCGTCACAAAAAGCAAGTGATCTCTGAAGCACATTAAAATTAAATAAAAATGAACTGAATAACTATCATTCTTATTTAAAATCCTTTATTCATCCTTGTCTGCTTCTAGAGTTACAAAAAAAAACGTGCCAGATTGACTAAATTAAATAAAAAAAAGAATATCAGGTTAAAAATAAATATATGTTATTAATAGTTAAATTTAATTTTATAATAATTTTAATCTTTAATAATTCACAACTTAGTTTAATTTATATACTTTTTGCTTATGACTTTAGGTGCGAAATTGTGAATAATAGAGCCAATTTTGTTATACATTACGTATACAAATACTAAACATTAACCATAATCATTTTGTATGAGGCTCTCTCCCAATGCAAAAATTCCAAAAACTAAGCTTAGCAGTTCTTATTCAAACTGCTTTAATTTCTACTGCATTTGCGAGTGAGCAAAGTGAATCAAAGGGATTCGTAGAAGATGCTGAAGGATCAGTATTATTCCGTACAGGTTTCTTGCATCGTGATAAAAAGAACGGTGTCGAAGATACCAGCTCAGCAGCTCAAACAGCCATGGTTAAAATTGAGTCTGGTTTCACGAAAGGTATCGTTGGTTTCGGTGTTGGTGTTATTGGTGATGCTTCTTTCAAAATAGGAAAAAATGGTCACACAGGCAATCAAATGATTCCTGTTAAAGATCAGTTAAATTCAGATGGCACTAAAGATGCATATGATCACTGGGCTAGAGGTGGTGCATTTATAAAAGCTAGAGTATCAAACACTACTGCAACTTACGGCACTCAAGTTTCTGAAATTCCTGTAATCGCAAGTAATACAGCACGTTTAACTCCTGAATATTACACCGGTCTCTCCATCGTTAGTAACGAAATTGAAAACTTAAGTTTATATGCTGGAAAATTTACAAAAAATCAGTGGTCTAACGAGATTAGTTCTGATGAACAAGAATTAGATCGTGCAGTCTATTGGGGCGCTAAATATAAGTTTAATGATCAACTAAATACTTCGTATTATGGCGTTGATGTTAAAAATAAATTAGACCGCCATTATGCGAATATAAGCTATACCCAACCTTTAAAAAATGATTCATCACTAGTTTTCGATGCTATGGGATATCATACTAAATGGGCTGCTCAAGCAGCTACTGGATCACATTTAACCAATGATCTAAAAGATCGTCAAAATACAATTTGGGGTGTCTCAGCTACTTACAGTAAAGATGTTCACAATGTCATGATAGCTTATCAAGACAATGCTGGAAACACAGGCTATGACTATGCTTATAACAAAGATGGCTTACAAAGTATTTGGGTTCCTAACTCGTATTTATCTGACTTTAATAGTAATGATGAGAAATCTATAGGTCTTCAATATAACTACAATTTCAAAAATCATGGTTTAGCTGGTCTGAATTGGACGACTGCTTTTGTGTATGGTTGGGACATTGATTTAGCCGATCGAGATAACCGTACTCAAATTATCGATCAAGCTGAGGAACATGAATTCTTCAATCAAATTAAATATACCATCCAAACAGGTGCTTTGAAAGATGCTAGTTTACGTTTGCGTCATTCATACTTGCGTGGCAGTGACTCATTTAATAACCCTAATTTCACAAGTGAAGGAATTGGGGACACCAACGAATGGCGTATTTGGTTAGACATCCCAGTGAAATTATTCTAATTTTCAACTAAAAAGATCAATAAAAAAACCTGCACTTTGTGCAGGTTTTTTATAAAAGCTACAAGATCAAAGTTTGTAGCTTTATTTATACATCAGGCAAATTATTTGTTTGCTTCTGCATAAGCAGCAATTGAGCTTAACACTTCTTGTTTAGCAACATCTGCACCTTCCCAACCACTTAACTTGACCCACTTACCTGGCTCTAAGTCTTTGTAGTGTTGGAAGAAATGTTCAATTTGACTAATCAATAAAGGAGGAAGGTCAGTATATTCTTGAACATCTTTATAGATTGGCGTTAATTTATCGTGTGGTACAGCGACAAGTTTCGCATCAACACCACCATCATCTTCCATATTTAATTTACCCACTGGACGGCAACGGATAACCGAACCTGGTTCTACAGGATGTGGAGTAACAACTAATACGTCTAATGGATCGCCATCAAGAGATAATGTATTTGGTACATAACCGTAGTTTGCTGGGTAGAACATTGCAGTACCCATGAAACGATCTACGAAAAGTGCATCTGAATCTTTATCAATTTCATATTTAATTGGTGCTGCATTTGCAGGGATCTCGATAATTACATAGATATCGTTTGGTGCATCTTTACCTGCAGGGATATTACTGTAGCTCATAGCAAACTCTTTACTGTCAGTGTTCATTAAAATGGGGTTGATTATAACGCTTTATTCAGCAATCATCATTCGATTATACAAGCTGAAGATGTATTTTAGGTATGGTGTTAGTCTGTTTTTCTTAGAGCAATCGAATAATTAATAAAAGCAATAAGATCGGACAAAGCATTGATAAGAACCAAACAATTGATCTAAGGGTCGCCCAATTACATAAATAACAAATCCCATAGATGATTCGTAAGACGATATACGCCGAACCTAATAAAATCACTAATTGTTGTTGAACAACCATATACTCAGCCATCAAAACTGCCGCAATAAATAATGGCAAACTTTCAAAGCTATTTTGCTGCGCAGCATTCGCTCGAGCCGCTAAGCCTGTGGTTTTAGACATGAATTCACGCGGATTTTGATTATCCTGCCCTTTGAAACCACCTGCAATTTTAGCAATGACTGTAAATAAATAAGGGAGTAAACAAGCAATTAAAATAAGGTAAATAACACCTTCAATACCGTGCATGGATTTCAGTCCAATGATTTAAGCTGGTTTTATCTTAGCATGATGTTTGTGCGATAATTTTAGTTAAATTATTTTGTTTATTAAAATTCTGAGTAATGGCATGACCAATTCTGACCAAAAAAAGTTATTTGATGTTCTCGAGTTACAAAAGCAACATCAAAAACGTGTCGATCGTGTGCTTTATATCGTTCTTCCGATTATGGCTTTCTTGATCAGCGTAATTTGTGCCAATATGAATTGGCAATCGACTCTCGGCACATTGCTGGTTCTCATCATCGCCTTTATCGCGGTAGGGATTAAACGAGCAAATAAATGGATCTGGCTGAGCATTATTTCAGTATATAGCTTAGTTGATATTTACTTCAGTTATTCAGGACAGTTACCGAGTTCTGCTGTAGGACGTCATTTAGGTACAATGCTGACATTCACATTTATTATTGCAACAGCGCGACCTTATATCGACCGTTGGCTAATGAAAGAATAAAATAAAAAAAAGCGCCTTACGGCGCTTTTTTTATTTGAATTATTTGCGTAAATCTTTACGAAGGATTTTACCGACATTCGATTTTGGCAATTCATCCATGAATTCAACATAACGAGGACGCTTATATCCTGTTAAGTTTTCTTTCGCAAAAGCTAACACTTCTTCTGTTGTTAGTGATGGATCTTTCTTCACAACAAACAACTTAGGCACTTCACCTGATTTTTCATCAGCCACACCAATCGCTGCAACCTCGAGTACTTTAGGATGTGTTGCAATTACTTCCTCGATTTCAGATGGGTATACGTTAAAGCCTGATACCAAGATCATATCTTTCTTACGATCAACAATCTTGAAGTAACCACGAGCATCCATGATACCGATATCACCAGTACGGAAGAAACCATCTGCGGTCATCACCTTAGCTGTTTCATCTGGTCGGTTCCAATAGCCTTTCATGACTTGAGGACCACGAATTGAAATCTCACCTTGCTCACCTTGTGGAACTTCATTGCCATCGTCATCCAATACAGCGACATCCGTTAAAGGTAATGGGATACCAATCGTACCGCTAAACTCTTCAGATGCCGGTGGGTTTGCCGTTGCAATAGGTGAAGTTTCAGAAAGACCATAGCCTTCAATAATATTTGTACCTGTGATTTTTTTCCAAGCTGCAGCAGTTGAAGGTAATACAGCCATACCACCTCCCATCGCCATTTTTAATTTGCTATGGTCAAGTTGTTTGAATTCTTCATTATGAACGAGTGCGTTGAATAAAGTATTCACAGCTGGGAAGAAACCAGGCTGATATTTGCGTAGCTCTTTAATGACTGCAGGGAGATCACGAGGGTTAGGAATCAATACGTTTGCTTGACCCTTGTACATACCATAAAGTGCACAAACCATGAATGCAAAGATATGATAGAGCGGTAATGCACAGAAAATGCGATCGTCGCTCGCACCATCTTGAGCACCAAATTTAGATTGGAAAATACCATCTGCTTGCATTAAGTTTGCCACAAGGTTGCGATGTGTTAATTCCGCACCTTTTGATACGCCTGTTGTACCACCTGTATATTGCAATACAGCAGTGTCGCTCAACGTTGTTGCTGGACGCTTATAATGTGCAGAACTGCCTTTAGACATCGCAGTCGTAAATTTAACATGTCCTGGGATACTCCAAGCTGGAATTTGCTTACGCACTTTACGTAAAACAAAATTCACGAGTGTACCTTTTAAGGTACCTAACATATCACCTACTGTCGCCACGATCACATGCTTAACTGGCGTTTTACCAAGAATTGATTGATAAACAGAAGCGAAGTTTTCAATAATCACAAGCGCTTCAGTGCCTGAGTCATTCAATTGATGCTCAAGTTCACGAGCTGTGTAAAGTGGGTTCACGTTTACAAGAACTAAGCCCGCACGGAATACACCAAGTGCTACCACTGGATATTGCAGTACGTTTGGCATCATGACCGCTACGCGAGAACCTTTTGCTAAACCAAGGCTTTGAAGATAGGCTGCAAATTGACGGCTCGCCGTATCAAGTTCATTGAACGTTAATGTTTTATCCATAAAGATAAAAGCATCACGCGAACCAAATTTCTGGAAGTTTCTCTCAAAAATATCAACAAGAGAGGTATTTTCTGGTGGTAATTCTACTGTTTGTGGAATTCCAGTTTTTTGGTATTCAGCGAACCAAATCTTTTCCATAATGCCATATTCTCCAATTAGTAATACTTGGTTTTAAACTCTTATTTTCGATAATGTATTGAGCATCTTATTTAATTTATTGCTCAATAAAGCATCCATAGCCATAAATACATTTCATATATAACGTATTTTGTCGACTAGATGCTAGCTTTATCTTTGAATGAAGAGTCTATTTGCTTTTTGATAACCTCGTGGTAATACCTGCCCTTTTGAAGCACGTTTACCGATGTATTTCAGCAGATCATCACCTTTTAATTTCAATTGTTGTTGTCCAGCAACGACCTGAAGCACATCATCCAAGTTAAGTGTTGTCATAGACACAATGCGTTCCTTTGCATCCAACTGCATCAATTTATTACCTTTTCCTTTATTGAGCATTGGTAATTCTGTCAGCTCTGTCAGTAATAATCGTCCAGAACTGCTGAGTACAGCGATATGTGTACCATCAATTTGTTGCAATGGCATTGCGCTTGCATCATCTGCAAGCGTTAAAAACGCTTTACCCGCTTTAGCATTGGTGTCCAATTGTTTCGCTTGTGTTTTAAAACCATATCCTTTGGAGCTGATCGCTAATATTTCCACCTCATCTTCAGCAATCAGAATTTGTTGGAAATTTACTCCATTTGCTGGCGATAATTTCGAGCTTAATGGTTCACCTAAGCCGCGCGCTGAAGGTAATCCTGTAATTGGTAATGCGTAACTTCGACCAGATTGATCTAATACATACACTTTTTGATTAGATTTACCTTGTGCATGACTTAAATATTGATCTCCTGCACGGAAATTGACTTTATCTAGATCGATCTCATGTCCTTTCGCACAACGAATCCAACCCGCTTCCGATAAAATGACAGTGACAGGATCAGCTGGCATCAAATCTTGTTCACTAATCGCGGTCGCTTCTTCACGCTGAACAATTGGAGATCGGCGATCATCACCAAACTTTTTCGCATCTTCTTTTAATTCTGAAATGATCAGATTTTTTAAAGATTCAGGATTCGCCAATTGCTCTCGAATCACGGCTGCTCGACCTTCAAGCTCTTCTTGTTCACGGCGAATTTCCATTTCTTCGAGACGCGCCAAATGACGTAATTTAAGCTCTAGAATGGCTTCGGCTTGAATTTCATCAATACCGAAATGTGACATTAACACTTCTTTCGGATGATCTTCCTCACGAATAATGCGAATTACCGTATCAATATCTAAATACGCAATTAAAAGTCCCGCCAGAATATGTAGACGTTTTTCAATTTTATTCAAATGGTATTGCAAACGTCTCGTCACAGTCGTTTTACGAATTTCAATCCATTCCAATAAAATACGACGGATTGATTTTACTTGTGGACGACCATCAGCACCAATCATGTTCATATTGACGCGGTAGCTCGACTCAAGATCGGTCGTGGCAAATAAATGGCTCATGACCGCATCTGCATCGATACGATTTGAACGCAAGACAATTACCAAACGTGTTGGACATTGATGATCTGATTCATCTCGTACATCACTTACCAACGGTAATTTTTTTGCCTGCATTTGATCAGCAATTTGGCTGATAATTTTAGAGCCAGAAACCTGATATGGTAATTCACTGATGACAATTTCATTTTTTTCAACCGAATATACCGCACGCATGCGATAACTGCCGCGCCCAGTGCTTTGTAATTTCAGTAATTCATCAGCAGGTGTAATAATTTCTGCTTGAGTCGGTAAGTCTGGACCAGGAATATATTCAGCAACTTTTTCATCAGACAAATTCGGGTTACGAATCAGTGCAATGGTACCCTTAACAACTTCCCGTAAATTGTGTGGTGGAATATCTGTTGCCATTCCCACCGCAATTCCCGTCGTACCATTTAAAAGAATATTCGGTACGCGTGCTGGTAAATTTACAGGCTCTTTTAATGAACCATCAAAGTTATCTTGCCAGTCGACAGTTCCTTGACCTAACTCAGAGAGCAGGACTTCACTATATTGTGATAGTTTGGCCTCGGTATATCGCATTGCAGCAAACGACTTTGGATCATCTGGTGACCCCCAGTTGCCCTGCCCTTCAATAAATGGATAACGATAACTAAATGGCTGTGCCATTAAGACCATTGCTTCATAACAAGCAGAATCACCATGCGGATGATATTTACCTAAAACATCACCAACTGTACGTGCTGATTTTTTGGGTTTACCACTATGCTTTAGACCAAGCTCGCTCATCGCATATACGATACGGCGTTGTACAGGTTTTAATCCGTCACTAATATGAGGCAATGCACGATCCATAATCACGTACATCGCATAGTTTAGGTAAGCTTGTTCTGTAAATTCTGCTACAGAACGATTCTCTGTCGCTTGGTGCGCAAGGCTTGTCATTGAATCGTGAAATCCTAATGAATGAATAGTTTAAGGGTGTATGCTAGTCTCCCAAACTGCGAAGAACAAGCAAGGTTGGACACTTTGTAAAGATAAAATAACAAAAAAAAGGCCAGTTGGTTTTATTTCATTTTAAATTGGACTTTTTTCTTGTATCCAATTAATTTTATTGAATATACAATAATCAAAACACAACTTTATAACGAATGCTTTTACATACGCTCATCGTATGAACGGAACAAACATGCATAATTACATTCCTTATGATCTTCGCTCAAAATTATTTCAAATTGACCCTAATCTAGATGTTCATTGGCAAACGCGTTTAAAAAATATTTTTAATAGTGTTCCCGCACCAATACAAGGTCTGATCCAGGAACAATTCCTGACTGCGAAGAATATTTACTGGGATCAACATCGACAATCATTCACTTTTAAGGGCATTGTTGGTCTTCAGGATTTAAGCAGTCATTTAATCTCACCGAAAATGCGAACTTTGGCTGAAAAGATCGCAGCCACTTTAGAAACGCTTAAATCATATCAAGACGTAATTAAAATCGCCGATTACTTAGAAACTGTACAAAATCAAATTGATCGTATTGAAACAGAAGAAGATCAAAGTTTTCTTAGAGACAAACAACTCCTACGAAAAACTTTTTTATATGATGCTGCAAATATCATCAAAACACTCGACTTAAATGTTCCTGATAATTGCCGACATTTAACAGCTGAAGAAATTCGTACTTTTATTCTTGAAGTTCATATTAAACATCAAATTTTAGGCTATTGGTTCAAAACCATCCTCCCGAGACAACTGAAGCAAATTAGCCATCCATTATTCCAGGACTTTATTATTCAAGAACAAAAAATTCGTGATTTTGATGTGATTGAAAGCAGTCAGTATTTATATCTGGTCGCGACCATTCATGACTTTAGACAGAACCCATATTCTATCCGCCGCTTTTTAATGGAAGAAAAGCTAGGTCTTGAAGATCGTGTTTACCTAAATGGCGTGGTGTTGGATAAGAAACGTTTAAATGATCCAAGTTATTTAGAACAATTTAAATGGCAAGTCAGTCGAATTATTACGATTCAACGACAGATCACGACTCCTATTTTGGATCTGATGGAAAAATTTCATAACGTCAATTTTGATCTGTTATTACCGTTACTCAAAAAACCGCTCGATGCTTCTGGATTTTCAGTCGAACAAGTCATTAACGAGCGCCTTTTAGATTTCGAAAAAGCTTTAACTCTTGAGATCTTGCAACCTTTTCAATATGCACTGCGTCATTCAATTCGTCACCCTGATGAGTTTGATTATTGTTTTATCAGTATGCATCGTCTGTTCTCTGATATTGCGAGTTTTTATAAAGACTTTTCAAGTGAACCCATTATTGCCTTCAATACTCAAGCTCAAATTTTCGAATATAAAATTTTATCCTATTTAAAATTGATGGAAAAACGCCGTCATACCATTTTTGTGAGTTTAGATGCAGAGTCTTATGCGGCAAGTCATAGCAAATCTCAAGCAGCGATTGAGCAAGTCAAAACGATTATTGCCGATGCTCTAGACCAACATAAAGTCAATCAAATTGCTTTCAATCAGAAAAAAAGAGAACTCGAAAGCCAATCAAACAAAGGATTCTTTCAAAAAATGTTTGATAAAACTGAAAAGTTAAAATCGGAGCTTGAAGCGCTTAAATTGGCTGGAATTAATAATCGACGAATTGCATATTTAGATCTCGTGAAAGTGCCTAAAAAACATGATGAAACGACGGTGTACCTTGAGTTTGAAAGTTTGATTTCAATTAATCAGACTGAGCGTCACTATGCTTTTGTCAATGGCGACAATGGGGTATCAGCCTTGCCTATTTTAATTCAACTCCCTGAAGATAAAGAAAAATTCAATCTTCAGCAAGTGTCGAACACATTACATTTTGACTTAACTAAAGCACGTCAAAAATGGGTCTAAAAAAGAGGAGCTTAGCTCCTCTTTTTTCACAGATTTACATCCCCATAGACTCAAGTGTCTTACCTTTGGTTTCCTCACCGAGCACCAAGATCACGGCTGCAACTGCCAATAATACAGCGGTAAACATCATAAATACTTGGCTAAATCCATTTGAAGCCACCATCATATGGGTAACCACTAAAGGTGCAACAATCCCACCAATACGCCCAATTGCTGCTGCCCAACCTGATCCGAAAGCACGAATATTTGCAGGATATTGTTCAGGCGTGTAGGTATATAAAACGCCCCATGCACCAAGATTAAAGAATGACATCAAGCATCCCCAGAACATGATCATCGCTACGGTATCAGCCTGCCCAAAGAAATATGCTGATACTGCACACATTGCAATAAAGCCTGAAAGCGTCGCTTTACGCCCTAACTTTTCGACGAGCCATGCCGCGACAATATAACCTGGCAATTGTGCTAAAATCATCCCGAGAACATATTCAAAAGACTGCACAATGGTATATCCCTCTTTGACTAAAAGACTTGGTAACCACGTGAAAATACCGTAATACGAATAAACAATCCCAAACCAAATTAACCACAACATTAAACTGCGCTTTGCGAAACCGGTTGACCATAACTGACCAAAACTGACATTTGAATGTGTTGAAACTGGTTTCACTTCAATTTTGTCGATGACTTCAACACCACACTGCCGCTCGATTTTTTGTACAATCGCGTGCGCTTGATCAATACGACCTCGATTGATCAAGTAAGGAATAGATTCCGGAACTTTTTTTAGAATAACGAAGACATAAAGTGCAGGCAAACCACCCAATAAAAATACAACATGCCAATCAAATTTAGGGATGACGAAATACGAAACCAGTGCAGCACATAACCAGCCTAGCCCCCAGAAGCTTTCAAGTAACACAATAAAGCGACCACGAACATGGGCTGGAATGTATTCACTCACTAAAGTCACGGCAACTGGTAACTGTCCGCCTAAGCCTAAACCTACAATAAATCTAAAGATTAATAACCATGTTAAATTTGGTGCGAAAGCACAAAGAGCTGTTGCTATACTATAGATGACCAAAGTTGTAGCAAATACTGCTTTACGCCCGATTCGATCCGCCAGTCCACCAGAGAATACTGCACCTATCGCCATTCCCACAAAGCCGATGGATACAACCCAACCTTTTTCAGCAGGCGTCATTTGCCAGTCTTCAGCCATCTTCGCCAAGATAAAGGAAATTAGTCCAGTATCCATTGCATCAAACATCCAGCCTAATCCAATCACCCACAACAAGGTGTAGTGAAATTTACCAATAGGTAAACGCTGTATTCGTGAGATTAAATCCATAGCATGCTCTCTGTGAGGAGTGATTTAAATACAACCAATGACAATCGCTGTTTTCTCAACACTGCTTTTTTTTTATTTTCTAAAGAACCATATAAAAATGACCGATCACATTATCGGCCATTTTGAAAGATGAGTGTAAAAAGTTTAATTTACATCTTTTGATGACGCCGACTGTTCATCATCATCTTTATAAATAAATTTTGGCATTTCAAGGCCAAAGTAAATTGCGATACAACGCAATGTGAAACCAAAAACAAGAGTAGAAATAATGGTGATATCTTGTGAAAAACCGACTTCGATACAGCCCCAATAGAAAATGACCGCAACAAAAGAAATACTGGCATAAAGTTCGCGACGGAAGACTAAAGGCACATCGTTACATAAGATATCTCGTAAAATACCCCCTGAAACGCCTGTCAATACACCTGCCACTGCACAAACCACGAAACCCTGTTCCATTTGAATCGCAATTTGACAACCAATAATGGTAAAACCTATCAGACCTAAGGCATCTAGAAGTAAGAATACCGAACGTAGATGTCGCATCCATTTTGCGATAAAAATCGTAAATAATGCTGCACAACATGTAAGTACTAGATATTCAGGATGTTTCACCCAAGTTAAAGGATAGTGCCCTAGCAAAACATCACGAACTGATCCTCCGCCCAAAGCAGTCACACAGGCAATAATAATGACACCAAACCAATCCATACTTCGTCGACCTGCAGACAAGGCGCCTGTCATCGCTTCCGCAGTAATCGCAATAATATAAATAACGGTGAGTAACATTGCCCTACTTCCAAATGAGGGTTTTTAATGCGCAATATTCTAAGTTAATTAAAAATTAATTCTAGAGAAATCGCGCACAACATTGCTTAAATTTTTTTCCTGATCCACAAATACAAGGCTGCTTCATCGTCACAGTTTGATCTGTCGTTGGGTCTAAAAAATGCCACTGTCTATTGATGAATACGAAATTTGAGGTTTCATGATGGACATGTACCTGATCGACATGTTGGTAATGTGCTTTGAATTCAACTTGAGCATGGGTTTTATCCAGACGAGGTAAATGCTGAATAACCTCTAATTTTAACCACTGATTGCTCATCGCCCAATCCCGAATGGCAGCAATGTCTAAATGACTTTGCTGACCTGATGCTGTGGTACTCACAATATAGTCGATTTCATGTTTAGCGAATGCACTATAGCGAGAACGCATGAGCTGTTCAGCACTTTCTGCATCACGCTGACCACGATGTAAAGGTTCACAACAGTGTGTATAAATTCCACGCCCGCAAGGACAATTGAGTTCGGACATCAATATTCCAAAAAAAATAGCACCTAATCAGATGCTATTTTAACTGAGTTTAAATCATTCTGATGGGTCTTGTTTTACGATGGGTACAATATGTACTTTTTCGATTTTATGACCATCCATTGTAACCACCTCAAATAGATATCCTTCTGCTTCAAAGGTTTCTCCATTTTCAGGTAAATGTCCTAAATGGAATAAGATATAACCAGACAGCGTAGAATACTGTTCTGACTCATCAACTAAATCACGATCAAGCAATAATGAAATATGACGAATATCAGTTGAACCCTCGAGCATGAGTGAACCATCCTCTAAGCTTTCAACTGCAGTTTCTATTTCATTTTCGTTCGGGAACTCACCGGCAATCGCTTCTAAAATATCAATCGGTGTTGCAATACCCTCAATGGAACCATATTCATTGAGCACAATCGCCATTTGTAAGGGTGCCTGACGCAATTGATCCATCACCATTAAGACTTGAGCGCTTTCATGGACAATGACAGGCTCTCGAATGTGTTTTTCGAAATTAAAATCGCCTGATTCAATATAGTCATTCAAAACGTTATGCGTGAGCACCACCCCAGCAATATTGTCTAGCTCGCCATGTGCAACGATCAAACGTGAATGTTTCATAGAAAGCACTTGATGTTTAATACTTTCAGGATCGTCATCTAAATCGATCCATTCGAGTTCTGGACGTGGGGTCATTAATGATTTGACTGGTCGCTCAGATAAACCTAATACTCCTTGCAACATCACGCTTTGGTATACAGCATTCTCATCCGAGAACATTTCCTCTACCAACGCTTGGGTAGCCAAAACATCATCCGTATTTGCCGATTGAGCATCTGCCGTTTTTGACTTACCACCAAGCATACGAATGACGGCAGATGCTGTTTTGAAACGTAAATCAGTCGTTGTTACCGTTTTTTCTTGGTTACGGCGCATCAATTGATTTAAAAACTCAATCAGGACAGAGAAACCAATTGCAGCGTATAGATAACCCTTCGGAATGTGGAAGCCTAGGCCTTCGACAACCAATGAGAAACCGATCATCATCAAGAAACATAGACACAGAATCACCACAGTTGGATGCTTATTCACAAAGTCCATGAGGGCTTTAGAGGCCCATAGCATGATTCCTATCGCAATAATTACGGCGATCATCATGACCGAAAGATCTTTGACCATACCGACTGCTGTAATCACACTGTCGAGTGAGAACACTGCATCCAATACCACGATCTGTACAATGACCATCCAAAATGCAGCATGAACAGGATTTTCTTCTTTAACATGAACTTTACTTTCTAGACGTTCATGTAGTTCTAAAGTTCCCTTCATTAACAAGAAAATACCGCCAAAAATCAAAATAAGATCTCGGGCTGAAAACGGATGATCAAAGATATGGAATAATGGATTCGTTAACGTGATAATCCAAGCGATTGACGCCAAAAGGATTAGGCGCATGCCAAGCGCGAGCGTTAAGCCTAAAATTCTGGCTTTATTGCGTTGCTCAGGCGGCAGTTTTTCCGCCAAAATCGCGATAAAGACGAGATTATCAATCCCGAGAACAATTTCTAAAATAATTAAAGTTAAGAGTCCCACCCATGCGGAAGGATCAGACATCCATTCAAAAATCATGAGTTACACTCCCACGTTTCAGGAAGATGGGATTCATTTAAACCAAAGTGATGAGGCAAAGTTATAAATGCAGTATTTAAATTTAGAAAATAAATAATATTTTGTTCTATTGAGCGATGTCGATCACTACTCATATTGATGTATTGGTTGCCGAACAGATTTTCAGTATAGAAAAGATTTTATTGCAATTCACTATTTTTTCGGTGAATCAAGATTGGCTTTATCAATCATTTTGGAATGAAACTACAAAATATTTCAAAAAAATCTTATTTATCTATACAGTTGTCACCTTTCTTGCTTAGATTAAACTACATGATGAAGTTAATTTAAAAAAGGTGAGTAAATAAATATGAATACAAGCATTCTTAATAACACCTTAGAGACCGATACATCAGTTAAATCAAAAGCAACTCAATGCCTTATTGCACTTTATTGTGGTTCTCGTTTTGGCAATAATCCTATTTACCAACAAAAAGCCATTGCTTTGGCTGAAAAAATTGCAAGGCAAGGATTTGGCATCGTATATGGTGGTGCAAGTATCGGATTAATGGGACAAGTCGCAGATACAGTCATTGAAAACCATGGTGAAGTTGTTGGTGTTATTCCTGAATTTATGCTTGATTACGAGGTTGCCCATAATCAGTTAACAGAACTTCACGTGGTAAGAACAATGCATGAACGCAAAGCCATGATGGCTGAACGTGCTAGTGCTTTTGTTGCGCTCCCGGGAGGTTTAGGTACATTTGAAGAAATCTTAGAAATCGCAACTTGGGGACAGTTAAATCAACACCAAAAACCAATGATTATTTATAACGTCAATGGATTCTATAATGCCTTGATTGCACAACTCGATCATGCAGTACAAGAAGGTTTTCTACCTGCTCAACATCGTGCAAAAATCATCGTATGCGAGCATTCACATCAAATCATCAATGCCATCGCAAACTTGAAATGCCCTGAACAATTCGTGGTCTAAATTCAACAAGACTTTAAAGCATTACGCATGACGAGTAAAAAATAAAAGAGCCATATGGCTCTTTTATCATACATCTACACGATCAGGCTCTATTTCAACGTGATCTGATACGTTGCTGTAGTACCACTGACTTCATTCCCTACAATCAGTAAAGGCATACCCGTTGGAGATTCTTTTGCTGAAACAAAGGTTAATCCTTCAGGACCTAAGTCTCCTGCCTGACCTGCCTCGATATCGGCAGTGGTTGCATCAAGTTTTCGTGAATGAATATATTGCACAAATTGGGGTTGGGCAGGATTGGAGATGTCATATACCATCACGCCTCCAGCTCGTTCTAAACCAATAAATGCATAAGTTTTCTGACCGATTTGACCTATCACCACGCCTTCTGGCTCTGGGCCTTTATTGTCACTACGATTATCGATCCCTGCTTCTTCATGGTTTGCATTAAAGATCTCAGGATGGTGCTGAGCAATATATTGTTCAAAATCATCACCCGAATCCCAAACCAGCTCTAATCCTGTTTGTGCATCATTTTCTGTCCAAATACTGACAGATCGTGCCCCGAAGCTATATAAATGATCATAAACCAAATTGCCTCGAGCATTGAGTTTAGGTGTGCCATTAGTATTCTTTTGATAACCTTCAGTCCAAGTGATATTCAAACGACCAAGCATCTTGTCTTCACGGCATCCTTTAGCATCTCCATCGATCGCTCCACAATATGCAAAATGCAGAGGATTCAATTCAGCACCTTTCGCCAGTGCTCTTAATTGTGGTGGCAGATCTTCCCCTTGTCGTCTATCGAAACCATCTTTATGGACTAGATGCTTCACACGCCATTCTTCAACAAAACCCTTTTTAATATTACCTTGAGCACTCGGATTATCCTTTAATTTTTCTCCCCAATATTCAGGATCATCTTCACCCCAAGCACGAGCATCCCCTTCATTGGCAGTGACAATATACGTTTTACCATTGACTTCGTAACTTGAGATCGCATCTGGCATATATAAGCCACGAACATGCTGCCAAGTTTGAATATTGATCTTCGCAAGACCATTTTCACCATCGGCATCACTGACATCTAAACCATGACCTTGTAAGCCATGATCTTTAAAACCGAGCGGATAAACAGCCATGACTTTGGCATTTAAAACATCCACCTTAGCTAAGGCATTATTTTCCTGTAATGCGACCCATGCAATTTTGCCATCTGCGCTGAGTGTGATGTATTCAGGTTCAAAATCTTGCGCTACTGTTGCATTTGGACCATAAATTCGCACACCTTGATTACGTAATAGCTGTGCTTGACTGTTAAAGGCTTTGAAGTCAGCTGTTTTTGCAACTGGTTTGTTCAAATTTGAGAGATCAATGATTGAAATCGAACCTTCGGGATCAATCGCATAATCATGAGATGGCTCTCCTTCATTCGCCACCAATAAGGTTTTACCATCTGCACTAAAGGTCAGCATATCGGGTAGAGAACCCACTGGAACTTGGGCAATAAAGCTCGAATCATTGGCATTAAAAAGTGCCACGATTCCTGGATCTGTTTTATCTTTGGCTTGTACAGCCAAGGCAACAATTCCATTTTTTACAGCAACACTATTTACTTCTGAGTCTGTTAAATATGATTTAGCATCTAAAGAGCCAATCCATTTAGGTTGCTGAGGTTGGCGATAATCAAAAATATCAACCACGCCTTCTTTTGCGTTTACAACAAACAATCTTTGGCTTTGTGCATCATAGGCAGGTATCTCTGCTGCGCTGACCGCAAAACCACGACTGTCTGTACGACTGAGATAGGTGAGTTCAATCGATTCAGGCGTAATATCTGGTACTGATGTGATATTGTTAGTGTCATCATTGCATGCCCCTAGCCCCAATGCACACATTGCGATCACAAGTGCGTTAGACTTTAGCTTCATTTTTTAATCGTCTTATGATGTTGTTGGCAACAACTCTATGACCATGCGATGACAATGCTGTGACCATTAGATTGCAATTTTGTTGCAAATCCTTCGTAAATAAACCACAAGTGATACTGAGAAACTGTTTTAAAATATTAACTTACTAATATGATCCTACAAGATGAGCAGCACAGCACACCAACCCTTACAGCCTGAGTTTAGATTATTGGTGTTTTTGGTTTCGATCGGCTTTTTTATGCAAGGTCTAGACACAACTATCATCAATACTGCGATTCCTGCAATCGCTCATCACCTCAATGAAGATCCTCTACACATGCATAGTGTCGTGGTGGCTTATGTATTGTCAGTCGCAGCCTGTATTCCACTCAGTGGTTGGCTGGCTGACCGATTTGGTGTCCGAAATGTTTATTTTTCTGCAATTATCATTTTCACTTTGGCATCGCTCGGATGTGCATTTTCTTCTAATTTAAATGAGCTTTTATTTTTCCGAGTGATTCAAGGGATTGGAGGTGCTTTACTGCTTCCAGTTGGGCGTCTTGCAATGTTGAAAATCATTCCTAGAACCCAATTCCTTGCAGCCATGTCTCTGATGAGTCTTGCAGGTCTGATTGGCCCCTTAATCGGTCCTACTCTTGGCGGATGGCTAGTGGAGTACGTGACTTGGGAGTGGATTTTCTTAATTAATATTCCTATTGGACTCATTGGAGTTTTTCTCACATTTAAAGCCATGCCAAATGTGACCGAGACCCATGTTGCTAAATTTGATTTTTTTGGCTTCTTGTTATTAGTCATCGCGATGGTTGGCTTAAGTTTAGGGATTGAAAATTTTGCTAGCCCCTATCTTCCACTATGGTGGAGTATTGTTCTTATTGTGTTTGGTTTATCTGCAAGTGCTTGGTACATGGTGCATGCCCATACCCACCAAAATGCTCTATTTCGTGGGAAACTATTCAAAAATCAAATTTTCGCGATTGGTATTGTAGGCAACTTTTTTGCCCGCTTAGGCGGCAATGCGATGCCTTTTCTTATCCCCTTAATGCTACAAGTTGCTTTTGGTTTTGAACCATTTATTACCGGTTTACTTATGATTCCAACGGTATTGGGTTCACTGGCATCAAAACCGATCATTCGCCAAATTATTCAACGATTTGGGTATCGTCGGGTGTTATTAGTCAATACCTGCCTTATTGGCTTATGTATTGCAAGTTTTGCCCTCACCTCAGCCGAAACACCTTTATGGCTAAGAACATTACATTTCTTCATTTTTGGTATGTTGAACTCACTGCAATTTGTTTCTATGAATACGCTAACCTTAAAGGATTTGCCTCAACAAGATGCTAGTAGTGGTAACAGTTTTCTCTCGATGATTATGATGGTGTCCATGAGTATTGGTGTAGCGCTTGCAGGTACACTGGTCAATGTATTCACCGCTTATCTTGGTACTGCACAAATGCAACAGGCCTTCCAATGGACATTAATTTTAATGGGCTCAATTAATATTATTACCATGTTTATTTTTTGGAAAATTCCGAAAGAAATGGATGATGACTAATGAATATGGATTCTAGATACTGTCGCTATCATTTACGTTTATTCGCGTTATGATATTAATCATATTTCGCACCAATCTTTAAGTGCTCATGAATTCAAAAAATAAGCAGCATATCTATTCGCAGAAGATTATCTTGTGGACCTCCCTTTTAGGTGCAGCCCTGATCGCACTCATGGTCGGATTATTGAGCTTTTTCTTTTTGCCGTTTCAACCAGCAACAGCTCAAGAGTATCCAATCAAAGGATTTGATGTCTCACATCATCAAAAAGAGATTCGCTGGTCGCAAATTCCAAAAAAGGAATATCAATTTGTCTACCTCAAAGCAACAGAAGGTGGCGACTTTAAAGATCGAAAATTTCAGGATCATTGGCTTAAAGCACGCGAGCATGGTTTTAAAGTCGGAGCGTATCATTTCTATCGACTTTGCCGTGATGGAAAAGTTCAGGCATTAAATTTCATTGATTCTGTGCCACGTAAAGAAGATGCCCTTCCCCCAGTCATTGATTTGGAATACGACAGCAATTGCATCAATACCTATAGCAAAGAACAACTGTTACATGAAATCGATGTTATGCACGATTTGCTGCATCAACATTATGGCAAACAACCTATCTTTTATGTTTCTAAAGCCTTCTATAACATCGTACTTGCGGGTGCTTTTACGAATACCCCACTCTGGGTACGTGAATACACCTCTCAACCTGAATTAAAAGACAATCCAGATTGGATCTTTTGGCAATACACCAATAAAGGTAAAATTAAGGGTATTTCTACACCAGTGGATTTGAATGTATTTAATGGCGATCAAAACGACTGGATAAAATTTCTAAAATTAAATCAAATTGAGCCATAAATCTTAAGCAGTCAGTACGTTACAACTAAAGAGATCTAACTAAAAAATAGAGTGCAACTTGGCTCAAGCAAGCGAGTTACGCTTTATAAGGATGACATGATGTCGCTTAAAAAAGGGATTTTAACGGTGGTTAGTCTTTTGGCTGTCACGCTCATGGCTGCGTTTTTTTATTTATGGCAACCATCAGGAAAGCTCTCCGAATTTAATCAATGGAAGGCTAAAATAGACCAACCCGTCAGTGAACAAAAATTAAATGTTCGTTTTTTTGGCGTTTCCACATTGCTATTTGATGATGGTAATTCACAAATTCTAATTGATGGTTTTTTTAGTCGACCGTCTCTCATGACCATTGCTTTACAACGCCTTTCCAGTGATCAAACACTGCTTCACAATATGATTCAGGACCATGAGCTTAAACGCCTCAAAGCCATATTGGTGACCCACAGTCACTATGATCATGCTTTGGATATCTCAGTACTCGGAAGTTCACTCCCCAAAACTCACATCATTGGTTCGTTGAGTACATTAAATATAGCACGAGGCGGCAAAGTGCCTGAGCATCAATTGAAACTGGCTGTGCCTTTTCAAGCACTACAATTGGGTGCATTTCGTATTACGCCGATTCCCTCACAACATACGCCACCTACAGCAGTGAACAATGATTTAGGTGAAGAGATTCTGCATCCACTGCCTCAGCCAGCACGTTTTTATGAGTTTAAAGAAGGCGGTAGCTTTGACTACTTGATTGAGCACAATAATCACAAAATTTTAGTTAAAGCCAGCACAGGTGCACTTCCTAATCAATTTCAGAAGTTAAATGTAGATGTCTTGTTTTTAGGAATTGCTCAGCTTTCAAAACAATCACCCGAGTTTCAACAACAGTATCTCGCTGAAACCATTGATCAGTTACAACCGAAAGAAGTCATACCAATTCATTGGGACAATTTCTTTAAACCACTTTCACAACCTTTAGAGTTTCTACCACGAATAGCAGATCATTCTCCGAAAAGCCTACAACTCGTGATTGATCATGCACAGCATCAAGGTCGAAAGGTGACTTTACTGACGGAGCCTTACGCATACCCAATAATCAGCTCAACGATGCCTTAATTATGGGTTAAAATTAAGGCATCTCATGATTGATTGAACATTTTGCGAAAGATAATTCATATCGATATGGATGCTTTTTACGCTTCTGTGGAGCTTAGAGAGCGTCCAGAATTACAACACTTACCTGTGGTCATTGCATCTCATCACCCACGGGCCGTCGTTGCAGCAGCATCATACCCAGCTCGTGAGTATGACTTACGTTCGGCCATGTCGATGACACAAGCCAAAAAACTTTGCCCACAAGTGATCGTCATTGAGCCAAATTTTTCTAAATACCAACATGTGTCAGCCCAAATTCATGAGATATTTCAAAAATATACCAGCATCATCGAACCCTTATCGCTGGATGAAGCATATCTGGATGTCACTGAAAATTTACAGCAGATCCCAAGCGCTACTGAAGTTGCGATGCATATTCGTGATGAAATATTTCAGCTTACTGGATTGACCGCCTCAGCAGGCGTTGCACCAAATAAGTTTTTAGCCAAAATTGCATCTGATTGGAATAAACCGAATGGCATTTGTGTGATCAAACCCAATCAGGTGCAACAGTTTATCTATGATCTTCCACTCAAAAAAATCCCTGGTGTAGGAAAGGTCACACAGGAAAAATTAAAAGCTTTGCAACTCGAAACACTTGGGGATTTACAGCAGGTGGAAGAAAAATTTCTCACTCATCATTTCGGAAAATATGGCAAACAATTATTTCTCTATGCTCAAGGGATTGATGAGCGACCTGTTCAAAGCGAACGCCAAAGACAGCAAATTTCTAAAGAAACCACGTTTGATGAAGATCTTTTTTTAAACCAATGTGATCAATTTTGGACTTCACTGCTTTCTCGTGTTTGGCAAAACCTTCAAAACAAGGAAATGATCGCTAGAGGTATCAGCGTCAAACTCAAACTTAAAAATTTTCAAGTTTTACAACACTCTAAAAGCTTTAAACAACCTTTCAATCACATAGAGGATTTGCAACTGGCACTCAAATTATTGTTAATGAAAATGAATATTCCTGATGAATATCAGTTTAGACTCATTGGTGTTGGGGTGTATCAACTTTCAGAAAAACAACAAGACACGCAACTCAATTTATTCGGATTGTAAATTTCGTCTAGTTTTCATGCAAAAGAACAAAATTAAGTCAATTTTTTTCGCCTTTTTTTCCTTTTTAGAGTAATCTAATCGCGCAATACATTTACCCATGTGTCTGCTGAGATGTTGTTAGAAGACCTATATCTAACACATTTGTCCTGTGATTGGCGTGACAATCCATCCGAATATTACAGGGCACTCTAATCTGAATGGGTACAATGTCTTTTTCCTCCAAATATTTCTGATCTCCTCCCATAAAAATAAACTTTCAGAGATACAGCAATTAAACCGAATTCATAGTTCCAATTCCCCTATACTTTCTGAATCCTATACTGCGTTTCATAATCTATATTTATATCTATAAGGGATGAGTTTTATGTCTGTTCAACGTTTACACGTTCAAAAACGTTTTTCTGAGGTCGCTATTTTTGGTCACTTCGTTCATCTGGCAGGTCAGTTAGCAGAAGACACGTCGCTCGACATTCGTGGACAGTCACAACAAACCTTTGACATTATTGACCGTTTATTGGCTGAAGCAGGTACAGATAAAAGCCATATCATGTCTGTGACAATTTATCTAAAAGATATTGAAAAAGATTATGCAGCATTCAATGAAGTTTGGGATGCATGGGTTTCTGATATTCAAGCTCTACCGCGTACATGCGTAGAGGCTAAACTGTATCATCCCGATGTTCTTGTTGAGCTAACGGTAATTGCCGCGAAACCTTGATAAAAAAAAGCATGCCTGAGCATGCTTTTTTATTTCAAAGATGATTAGCTAAATGCGCGAATATCTGCCAATCGCCCAGCACTATACTTTTCTAATTTATGCTCAATCACGGATTCATCTCCCCATTCAATTGGCATATCCTCAGTGTATTCATCCAAAAAATCACGTCTTAACTGCACATATTCTGGGACAGCATGGTAAGAGATCACTTTGTATCCCGCGGTTTCAAGTAATGCATTTTGAAACTGTAAAGTATGTCCACGCTTGAATGAAAATTTATCTTCTAAACTGACAATGGCAAGAACTTTACAATCCTTATTCATCACCACAAAATCAGCAAACATTGACTCATATTTACGGCGTGTACGCGGTAACTTTGTGGTCAGTAAGGCGTCAAAAGAGACATGTGCCAAAATATGCGCATTTGGCATGATTTCTTTAAGACGATTGAAAGTTACTTGCTGATAGGGGCTAAACACTGCTCTTTGACGGAGCATGCTATCAGAGGGTTGTTGATGCTTTAATCCTTTATAAGCAATGAACAACACCACAGCGAGTATGATCACACTCGCGATGATCATGATATCCATGACTAGTATCCTTATTTGAATTCTTATCGTTAATTTCTTTTTTAAACTACTTCAAAAAACACAACTTTTATTATTGTTTCATTATGCTGATGTTAAACATCGCATAGTCCAAGTGAAAAGCGCTCCAGACCAAGCTTATATTAAACATGTTCTGCACTTATTGGCTATAGTTTAAAACATGAACCACATCACACTATTACATAATTGTTGGACAATGATGAAAATTTCATTTGAAGATAATACAATATCACCTGAAATGAAAAACTCAAAACCTCACTAAACCACTAATTTAAATGATTATTTTAAAATAAAAAAGAGACTTACCCAAATCAAGCCCAATATTCCGATAAAATGAGCATCATCGAAAATATTGTATAGAAAATGTTCAAAAAAGGACGCCGCAGCGTCCTTTTGAAAGAAATTATCATTTATGCACGAGACTTGGGTTTGGATTTACCCTTAGGTTTCCCCTCGCCAAAAGGTTTTTTGCGATCTCCAGTCTCACGTGGTGGCAAACCAGTGTGCTGTGTCAAGATTTGGCCTTTCTTCGGACGATTATTTTGTCCTTGTGATTGACCACGATTAGCGGTTTGACCCGTACGTTTTTGTGAATCACCTGCAACAGTTGAATTTTTCTTACGTGCAGATTGATATTGACCATCCGTGCCCTGAGGCTGATACGTCGGAATCAAATGTTGCTTAGAATTACCAATTAAGTCCTGACGACCCATTTCTTTCAAAGCTTCACGCAGTAAAGGCCAGTTATTTGGATCATGGTAACGTAAGAAAGCTTTATGTAAACGGCGGCGTTTTTCACCTTTTACAATGTCGACATCTTCAGTATAACGTGCCACTTTCGCAAGCGGATTTTTACCGGTGTAGTACATGGTGGTCGCAGTTGCCATTGGTGATGGATAGAAGGTTTGTACTTGGTCAGCACGGAAACCATTCTTTTTCAACCAAATTGCAAGGTTCATCATGTCGTAATCGGTTGTACCCGGATGCGCCGCAATAAAGTAAGGAATAAGATATTGTTCCTTACCTGCTTCTTTACTAAAACGATCAAACATTTGCTTAAAGCGGTCATACGTCCCAATACCCGGCTTCATCATTTTATTGAGAGGGCCTTTTTCGGTATGTTCAGGTGCAATCTTTAAGTAGCCACCGACATGATGCGTGACTAATTCTTTGACATATTCAGGGTTCAATACTGCAAGGTCATAACGTAGACCCGAACCGATCAAAATCTTTTTAATACCTGGTAAAGCACGAGCTTTACGATATAACTGCGTAAGAGGTGCGTGATCAGTATGCAAGTTTTGACAAACACCCGGGAACACGCACGATGGCTTACGACAGTTCTTTTCAATTTCTGGATCTTTACATGCCAAATGATACATATTGGCTGTTGGACCACCTAAGTCCGAAATAATGCCTGTAAAGCCCGGCGCCGTATCACGAATCTTTTCAACTTCACGTAAGATCGATTCTTCAGAACGGTTTTGAATAATTCGACCTTCATGCTCCGTAATCGAACAGAAGGTACAACCACCGAAACAACCACGCATGATGTTCACAGAGAACTTGATCATGTCAAACGCTGGGAAACGCGCATCGCCATAAGATGGATGTGGTAGACGTGCATAAGGCAAGTCGAACACATAATCCATTTCTTCTGTGGTTAATGGAATTGGCGGTGGATTAATCCAGACATCACGCTCACCATGCTTCTGCACGAGTGCGCGCGCATTCCCTGGATTGGTTTCTAGATGCAAAATACGGTTTGCATGGGCATACAGCACAGGATCATTGGCAACTTCTTCAAAAGAAGGTAGACGAATCACAGCCAATTCACGTGGTGGCAACTTATGCTTAATCGCCTTAGATGATGGCTGTAACTGCACGATTTGCGTATCTGCATCCAAATTGTCGCCTTCACGAACAATCGGATTACTGACCACTTCTTTTTGGAAATTCTGATACTGCGTTAAGCTGTTGCCTTTGTCTTTCTCAATTTCACAGCCATCAATATCTTCGGTCATCACATATGGATTGATGATTGGATCAACACGGCCTATGGTATCGACATCATTTGATGCGATCTCAACAAACTTGGCTTTTGCTGCACGGTTATGCTTATTAATAATAAATGCAGTACCACGAACATCAGTAATGTCTGTAATTTTTTCGCCTTTGGCTAGACGGTGCATCACTTCAATGATTGAGCGTTCACCATTACCATACATTAATAGATCTGCTTTTGAATCCATTAAAATAGAACGACGAACTTTGTCAGACCAATAGTCATAATGCGCGATACGACGTAATGAACCTTCGATACCGCCTAGCAGAACAGGAACATCAGGGAACGCTTCACGACAACGTTGACAATAGACTGTTGCTGCACGGTCAGGACGTTTATTCGGTTGGTTATCTGGAGAATAAGCATCATCTGAACGGATCTTACGGTCAGCCGTATAACGGTTGATCATAGAGTCCATGTTACCTGCCGATACGCCCCAAGCAATATTTGGTTTACCAAGTACACGGAATGCTTCAACATTCGTCCAGTCTGGTTGGGCAATAATACCAACACGGAAACCTTGCGCTTCAAGCACACGGCCAATGATACCGGTTACAAATGATGGATGATCGATATAAGCATCACCACAAACAAAAATAAAGTCACAACTATCCCAACCGAGTTGGTCCATTTCCTCGCGTGACATCGGCAAAAAAGGCGCGGGTTCAAAACAAGACGCCCAATATTTGTCGTAATCAAACAACGCTTTTGGCGCAGTCTGAGCGGTATAAGCAGTAGACATGGCTAGCAATTCTCGGCTGGCAGATGGAAGATCAAAAATTAGATCAAAGATGAAAGCCGATAATTTTACCATGAATTCAACTCAACTTGCTTGATTAAAAAACAATCAAATACAACTGCTTAAATTTTCTATTCATCACTGATGACCTAAGACCTATTTTTGTACATTTAACATACAACCAAATCTAAACAAAAAATAATATGCATTTAATTTCAGCAACTTAAGCTTAACAATTGACTCAATTCTTTTACGACTGATGATTTGGGTAATAAACAAAGTTGCTTTTCATTTTTATAGTGTTTGAAAAAAATGAAAGGCGTTTAAGCGTGCTCAAAATAATACTCACAACCGTTGCCACTATGATGGCTTTATTACTTTCTAATTTGGCTTGGACTCAATCTAAAATTCCACAGTCTTACCAGCAACAAGCAGCTTGGCAACAATTACAACAAAGCCTCCCTTTGAAGTTTCGTATCAACGACCAAAACAAACCACATGAGTACTACTGGAGTTGGAATGATTACCGTGTACATGTCGATGCTTATCCCAATACTAAAGCGCCAGCCAAAGTCATTTTATTACATGGCGTAGGTACAAATGGTCGTCAGATGAGTTTAATTCTTGGGCGTCCACTTGCCCAAAAAGGATATGAAACCTTCGCATTGGATTTACCCGGTTATGGTCTGACACAATATCCTTCAAAAAAAGAAATTCGTTATGATCATTGGGTGAAATTGGTCAATGATTTTGTGAACGAACAAGCGCAAAAAGATGATCGTCCTATTTTCCTTTACGGACTCTCAGCAGGTGGAATGCTCACGCTACATGTGGCCATGCAGAATAAACATGTCGATGGCATCATCGGAATGACCTTTCTCGATCAAGAGTTTAAAGACGTTCAAAAAGGAACCATGCGTTTTAGTGCTCTAAGCCCTGTTCTTTTGCCAAGTATGAAAGCAGTTGCACATACCCCTTTGAAGCAAATCACCTTACCTATGTCCTTGGTCTCAAAGATGTCAAAACTCACCAATGACCCTGAAGCCCTACGCATCATGCTGGCTGACAAAACATCTGCAGGTAATAGTATGAGCGTGGAGTTTTTAAACAGCTATATGCATTACCAAAAACCATATCCTTTGACTCAGTTTAATCAAGCACCTGTGTTACTGACTCAACCTGAACAGGATCAATGGACTCCTTTAAAATTGAGTCAACCTGTTTTGACACAGTTGAAAGTACCTTATCGTGTGATGAGTTTACAAAATGGTGGGCACTACCCTGTTGAGCAACCTGCATTAGATCAGCTGGTAAAATACAGTGATCAATTCATTCGTGAAAATATAAAACGCTAAATTGATCTATTGAACGATAAATGAATCACTTAGATTGTTTTGTAAGCATTTTCCTACAATCATCTCTTCCATTGTCGGCTATGCATATCAACGACACTGGACTATTCTTAAACCATCAGGAAACAGGAAGTTTCCCAAACAAAAAACAACAATAATAAGTTTGAGCATCAGGACGTGAGGTACGACAGGAGTTATACCTAAAAGCAGCCGATACGAAGAAAAGCCCATCAGGAAGATGGGCTTTTCTTTTTCTTACACATAAAATTTTTTAAGCACACTACACGTTGTCACGCTTGTAAAACAATTATGCATCATGCTTTTTCGCTTTCACAACACTTTCATGCATTCTATTTGTTAGCTTTAAAGTGTGTCACGCAACAACTCTTACTGTAATTTCCAAAGTGCAAGCGACTTATCCTGTTCCTACAACACGGAATAGCCTAGAGCAAACCGCTTACATACAAAATTTTAAAGATTGAGGATGTGAACATGGCAAAAGCTTTATTTATTACTGCAAATTTTGGTGTTGAAAAAGATGAATTAATCAAACCCTTAGCATTTTTAAAATCAAAAGGGATTGAAACCTATCATGCTGCTGAAGAAAAGAAATCTGTTCAGACTGTGGTTGGGGATCAAGAGCCTTCTGATCAAGTTCAACCTGATTTAAGCTTCGAGGAAGTCATCGCAGACGATTATGACATCCTGATTATTCCTGGGGGAACGGTGAATGCGGATAACTTGCGAATTCATCCACAGGTTCAAAAATTGATTCAAAGTTTTGCTGACCATCAAAAACCAATCGCAGCTATTTGTCATGCGCCTTGGACGTTAATTGATGCACAACGTATCAAAGATAAAAATTTGACGTCTTATAAGTCAGTAAAAATTGATTTAGAAAATGCAGGCGGTAAATGGGTTGATGAAGAGGTGCATCGTTGTAATACTGGCGGCTGGCCGCTCATTACATCTCGTTGCCCTGATGATATTCCTGCATTTAATGAAGCCATTTATAAAGAATTGACGCAGTCTTAAAAGATTAAAACCCCTTTTTAGGGGTTTTATTTTGCATGTTTTACAGACTTTTTAAGTAATCTACGATTTCTTGCTCGCCTGCCATTTCAGCAAGTTCTAAGGCCGTAAATTGACCTTTGTAAGCCACATTTGCACCTTTTGCGACTAGCAGTTGTACTACATCTAAGTACCCATTCTCTGCGGCTGCTTGAAGTGCGCTATAACCTTCATCATCAATTTGGTTTACATCAGCTCCGTTGTTTAAAGCTGTTTCAACTTCTGTGATTTCGCCTAATGAAGCCCAATAGATGAGTTCAGGAAGATGAAGTTCGCTATCATCGTCAGGGAGTGGGGAGATGGAATTAAAGTTCATTTTCTTGCTCTCTTGATGAATAAGATATATTGCCTTAATCTTAAAATTAGAACTACTCAAAAATTTTCTAAAACTTTCTCTAAAAATCTAGGGAACTTAATATCTTTTGCAACACATTGATATGTTCCGTCATCAAGTTTCTTTATTAATACAATTGCATCGTCTCTAATAATGTTTTCTGTATTTATTCGTAGTAAATCAGTTCTACTGTAGCCTATGCCTGCTGCAGAAAATACTAATCCCAAAGATACTAGAAAACAAAATATTATTGAACTAAGAGCTGACTTTGATGCTTTTAGCATAGGAAGCAAAAAAAGACCAGATACCCACATTAATATATAAAGATATGCGGAAAAGATAGTAGGCTGCATAAAAAAATGATTTTCATATTTTGTAAGTAACCAGAAAATCACTGCCAGTATTAAGCCTCCTCTTGCAAACCAGATTACAGAGTTTATATCTTCATTTTTAATTCTTTCTTCAATTACATCCCACTCACTTCTACTTATATCTTTACTAAAAAATTTAATGAGTTGATTTATTGCGCTTATAAAGATTAGTGGTATACCAATATGATAAAAACCACTCATAAGGTAATGTCTAAAATTTAAAACATCCGCAACTTTTACATTGAGTTCATAAAAATAGCTAAATTCATAGATGTAACCTAAAGCAGCAAAGAAAATTATGAAGCTGATTAACCAGTGTACCCCTTTTTTTGTATTATCCAATTATCATTAAATCATTGAAAATTAGATCTTATTTTATTCGATATTAATAAAATAAAAAGCCCCCTTACGGAGGCTTTTAAAACATTCATTTATTTAAGCTTTGGCAATACTTGGCTGACTTGAACCAATCTTTTCAGATTCACTTTCATTCATAATCAGAGCCACTGCAATTGCGGTAATTAACACAGGTAAACCTACTGCCATAAAGTTAAAATGCGCTGGTAAGTTCATCCCTAATAAGCCACCAATCAAGATTGGACCAACAATTGCTCCCATACGACCAATCGCAGATGACCAGCCAATCCCTGTTGAACGAACTGCCAATGGATAGTACTGAGCTACGTAGCTGTATAACAACATCTGTGAACCAATCGATGCAGCACCTGCCAAGAACACCAAAATGTAAAGTAACAGCATATTCGACTGGAAGCCCATTAAGCTCATCACAATCGCACCCATTAAACCTAAGAACATTAATACAGGTTTTAAATGGTAACGGTCTGCCAAGATACCACCGCCAACGATCCCCACTACCGCACCAACATTCATGACCATCATGAACATCAAGCTATTATCCATTGAGTAGCCCGCAGCCATCATCAATTTCGGTAACCAGCTGCTGAGAGCGTACATGGTTAATAAGCATGTAAAGAATGCAACCCAGAACAACAATGTATTTACAGCGCGACCACGACGGAACAAGCTGACAACAGTTGCCGATTCAGGCTCATCTACTTGATCAAGCTCGAAAGTTGTATCTTTCTCAACTTTTACTTTAGGTTCAATCTTCGCCACAATTTGACGAGCTTCTTCCTGACGATTTTCTTTTACGATGAAAGTTAAAGACTCAGGTAAGAATTTCCAAATAATTGGAAGTAAAAGTAATGGAATACCTGCGATAAAGAACATGATTTCCCAACCAAAACTTGGTGTAAACCAAGAACCTAATAATGCAGCCATCACACCACCTACCGCATAACCACTAAACATAGTAGTTACCAAGGTGCTACGCATTTTTTGAGGTGCATATTCTGAGGTCAAAGCCACAAGGTTTGGCATAACACCACCAATCCCTAAACCTGCCAAGAAACGCAAAATACCGAACTCAGTTGGATTGGATGCAAAACCACCCGCAAAGGTTAATCCACTGAATAAAATAATACAGATCATAATGACTTTTTTACGGCCAATCTTATCTGCTAAAGAACCAAAAATCATTGCGCCAAACATCATCCCTGCAAGTGCAGTACTTGCGAGCATGCCTGCTTGAACAGCACTTAAACCCCATTCATCCATCAATAATGGTAAAACTACGCCATTAATTGCTAAGTCATAACCATCAAACAGGATAATGAGTAAACACCAAGCGACAACATTGAAGTGAAATGGTGTGAATTTAGCATGGTCAATAATTTTATTGACGTTCATTGCTTGCTGTGACATTCCTCACCTCCTGTGAGAGATCGTATTTCAATAATCTTTAAGCACGATCCAACCAACTTTGAATTTAATTGTTGTGAGCGACGCATCAAAATTGTGTGCTTAAAGTCTGTGAGGTAAATTTCACATAATTCTGTGTTAATAAAAATTGAACGTTAGTCTAAAATCCAATCAAAATTAGGTTTTTTATCTAAATATCGCATTAGACCAAAGTTGGTTTGACTTATGAAAATCAGTGTTTCCATCATTTTATTGGTGAGTAATGATGATATCTCGCTCAAATACGAATTTATTAAATTACTTATTTCATTATGATATTTTTCACTTAATTTAATAAAAAACCTCATAGATCAAAATCCATGAGGTCTCGAACAATTAATATAACTTTTTGTCTAATTTAATCTGAATAATTTCATTATCATCTGCAAGTTTTGCATTACGTCCACTCGAACCCGGGAAATTATTGTCATTCAGAACTGTGATTAAATCAGGTCCTTCAATCACAATATCTTCAATGGTAAAGAATGGAAAACCGAAACGCTCACCCGTCATAATATCGCCCTCACGTGGCGTACCATATAATAGATTTGGATTCGCAATATCCATTAAATTGACCAAGTCAGTCTTATTAACCAACCTCTTCGGTTCATTCAGTTGTATGCGAACTAATTTCTTGAAACCACCAATATTATTTTCAGAATCATCGCGCTCAATCACAACACCTTCATTTTGACTAAATAACTGGAAATCACCAATTGCTGTTGCTTTAGGATCGAGCTCAAAATAGTAATGGTCATTTGTATACGCTTTTTTAGCAATATCAAATTTTGAAATTAATAAATGTCTTTGCGCATTCTTGCTTAATGGTTTTTCCAGCATTGGATATAAATATTGACCATCTAGAGAAATAGCCATACCTTCAAATCCACCACTTCTTTGCACGAGCGCATTTTCTATTTCAGCCGCACTTTGATGAAGTTGATTTTGTGGAGATCGAAGCTCTTCTCCTTCTTTTTCAGGATGAGGCAATGCAATCGGAGCACTCTTTAAGACACCATCAGCACTAAAATGCAGTAAAAATGGACCGAATTCATCTCCGATCCAAATATCGCCATTTTTATCACGCTGTATAGATTCCGGATCAAAATCAGCACCTGTTAAAAGTCGTTCTGGCGTACTCTCATTGACAATTTTGAATGGTACTAACTTATTCGGATCACGAAGCTGTATATGAGACAGTACTTTAACGTTATTTGAGTTGGTCTTAGTAGTTCTAAAATCTACTGAAATATTATAAAGACGTAATAGATAGTCTGCTGAGTTATCTTGTGCACCAAATCCATTATCAGACATTACAAGATACGTTCCATCAGCATTTTTTAATGCCCCAGAAAATCCTTGAACTGGCTGACCTTTAAATGGTGGATAAATACCATTTGCACCTTTAACATAAAGTCCTGAATCTGGTCCATCGGCATAGGTAGCCACATCAAGCTTTGCAAATGAAACAAGTGTAGGTTCATTTATTTGATTTTGTTGATCTGAGGTGATCTTATCATCAGAATCATTACAACCGCTAAGGGCTAAAAATGACAATAGCACTGTGCTTAAAAGTGTCTTGTTCATAAATCCATATGTATCACTTAATTAAGGACTCATGATTAAACGGCATGATGGTGTCATTCCTCTGACAGATCAATGAAGATTTGATGAAGGCTTTTATTATTAGTTCCTCACTATATAAAAATCTTTATCAGTGAGTTCTAAGATACATTTCCCTTTATATTTAATTCTTTATTTTTTTCTTTACTGCATAAAAAAACACCCCCTTCTATTGAAGGGGGTGTTTAGAATAATGAGCTGGCGATGACTTACTCTCACATGGGTAACCCCACACTACCATCAGCGCTAAGAGGTTTCACTTCTGAGTTCGGGAAGGGATCAGGTGGTTCACTCTTGCTATTGTCGCCAGCACAACTGTTGTGACTTTGCTTAGGTCTTATTCGCATGTATTGTTTGCGTGCCTTTGCTTGGTCAAAGAAGTTATTAACAGCTATTTGAGTTTCTTTAATTTGTGCAGTTTAGCGTTTTATCTAACTAA